>JBOHJE010000076.1:0-18784 GCA_050728375.1 Methyloceanibacter sp. | reverse complement strand
TCCCAGACCCGCGAAGTCTCCGAAACGGTAGTTACCGACGCTCATGACAAGCGCATTGTTGTGATGTCCGAAGGGGGTGACGAAATCGAGCGACACACCGATCGCCGCCGCGATGAGAAGAGGCTCCACGGGCACGCCGGCCGTCTTGGCCAGAGCCGCAGCAATCGGCGCGATGGCGATTGCCGCCGAGACATTGTTGACGAATGGCGTGATGACGAGCGCCGAGGCGAGCACGGTTGCCGTCAAGGCGACCGGATCGGATAAGCCGATGAGCCCCACCATCCGCCGCGCCACCACGTCCGCGAGGCCCGTGTGGGCCACGGCGTCGCCGAGCGGGATCATCGCCGCAAGCATCAGTAGGATGGGCCAATTGAGCTCGGCCAGCGCATGCCGTAGATCGACAGCGCCCGTCGCCGCGAGCAGGAGAACAGCCAGGCCGAATGCAAGCTCCGGTGGGACCAGGTTCGTGGCGGCTAGGGCAACGGCTCCCACGAACGCGGTGAGCGCAAGCCAGCCTTCCCGCTTGATCGGCATCCGTGTTTGAGGCGACAGGGCGAGGCAGTCCACATCCTCAAGCCCCTGCTCCGTCGCCTCGCGCGGGCCGAACAACAGCAAGATGTCGCCCACACGCACTTGCAGGTCCGCCAGGCGCCCCTCGATGCGTTGCAAGCGCGTGGCGATGGCTGCGACCTGGATGTTGCGACTGCTGAACGCCTCGATCGTCCCTACGGTGGAGCCAATGATGACGCTTTGAGGTAGCACTACAGCTTCGACCCAATCGTTCGGCGTTTGCGATTGGTCGGGGAGCGCGTATTCGGCTTTGCGTAGATCGTTGGCCTCCGTAATCGCGTGCGCGTCGGCCTCGACCAATAGGATGTCGGCCGCGCGCACGGTTTGACGCTTGCGGCTGCCGAAGACATGCCGTCCGTCGCGGAGATGCGTGTGGACAGTGCCCCCTAGTTGTCGCTCGGCCTCGGAAATGGACATTCCCGAAAGAGGAGATCCGGCGGTGACGCGCAGTTCCGCAAAGAAGGAGCGGGTCCTGCCGATCTCGTACGAGCCCTCCTCTAGCCTCCTCCCAGCCAAGAGCCGTGGCGCGACGGTGACAAGCCAGAGCAGTCCGGCGATGGTGATCGGCACACCGACCCAGGCTATGTCGAAAAAACCGAAGGACCGTCCCGTCGCTTCGGCCTGGATCCCCGAGACCACGAGGTTGGCTGGCGTTCCGATGAGGGAGCAGGTGCCCCCCAGAAGCGTGGCGAAGGAGAGGGACATGAGCACTTTCCCGGGTGCCACGCCGGTCGAGCGGCAAAGCGACAAGGCGACCGGTATCCAAAGCGCCAGGGCGCCGATATTGTTCATGAAGGCCGACGTCGCGGCGCCGAGACAGCAGACCAGGCCCAGCACGGAAGTGTCGGAATTCGCGAACCGCGCGAGCCTCGCCACGAAGACTTCCATCAACGACGATCGGGAGATCAGGCCTACAAGGACGGATCTCGGCGACCGTGATGACCGCAGGATTGGCAAGCCCCGAAAATGCATTGTCGAAGGGCACCACGCCGGCCACGGCGCCCGCAGCCAGACCCCCAAGCGCCACGAGCTCGATGCGGAACCTGTCGGTGGCGAACACCACCAGCAGTGCCAAGAGCAAGACCAGCGTCGCAATTTGTGGAAAGGTCACTCGCGGTGCCCCCCGTCGCTGAGCCCGCCTTCAACTTCCCATCGTTACGCCGATACTAGGGATAGAGCCGCCACCGCCGCGGAACCACGGCGATGCGACTGTTGATGGCTTGGCTTGAGTCGGGCGGCAGTTCGACCTCGATGCGATCCCCTCCGTCGCCGACTTCCAGCTCCACGCGTCGCGAGCCGCCGTGACGGCGGAACGTCGACACCACGCCGGAAATGGCGCCCAGCTCGTCGTCGACGACATCGACATCATGGGGCCTCAAATAAAGTCGCGCCGGGCCGCTCGGAAAATTGCCTGCCGCCAAGGCCAGGGGGCGCTCTTCAAGCCAAACTTTGCCCTGTTCGACCCGCACCGGCAACATGCTCGAATCGCCTATGAACGAGAAAACGAAGGGCGAGTTCGGCTCCTCGTAGATCTCGTCAGGAGTCCCCACCTGCTCGACCCTGCCTTCGCTCAGGACCACGACGCGGTCGGCGAGCTCGAGCGCTTCTTCCTGGTCGTGGGTGACGAAAACGGTCGTGTGGCCGGTCTTGTCGTGTATCTCCCGGAGCCAGCAACGTAAGTCGCGACGCACCTTTGCGTCCAGCGCGCCGAACGGTTCGTCGAGGAGCAACACGCGGGGCTCGATCGCAAGAGCCCGGGCGAAGGCCACGCGCTGGCGCTGTCCCCCTGAGAGCTGCGAAGGGTAGCGCCTCTCCAGGCCCGAAAGCTGCACGAGATCGAGCAGCTCGAGCGCGCGGCGCTCGATCTCGCTGCGGCTTGGGCGGCGCGAGCGTGGTCTCACCCGCAGGCCGAAGCCGATATTCTCGAGCACGGTCATATGCCGGAACAATGCGTAGCTCTGGAACACCAGGCCGACATTGCGTTCCTGTACGGTCAACGTGAGAGCGTCGTCGCCGTCAAACAGCACACGGCCAGAAGTCGGCACATCGAGACCTGCGAGAATGCGTAGCAGTGTCGTCTTGCCGGAACCTGAAGGTCCAAGCAGAGCGATCAACTCGCCGGCGCGGATGTTGAGCGACACGCCGTGCAGCGCCGCGGTCGAGCCAAATCTGCGGGCGACGTTCTCGACGGATACGTCCACCGGCCTCTCCTGTTGGCCTGCCGTTCGGAAGGCTCCCCCCGTTGGGGCGTAGTTGACCTCATTTGATACCCGGGCGTCCATGGCTTTCTCCTAGTGCTGCCGCGACGCGGCGATCTGGTCGGCGTAACGCCATTCCAGCACGATCTTGATGACGAGCGTGACGAGCGCGAGTAGCGCAAGCACGGACGCGACCGCGAAGGCGGCGGCGAAGTTGTACTCGTTGTACAGAATCTCAACATGCAGCGGCATGGTGTTGGTCTTGCCTCTGATGTGGCCGGACACAACCGACACAGCGCCGAACTCACCCATTGCGCGGGCGTTGCATAGAACGACGCCGTAAAGGAGTGCCCAGCGAACGTTCGGCAGTGTAACTCTGAAGAACGTCTGCCAGCCGCTCGCGCCGAGGGACAAGGCGGCTTCCTCGTCTTGCGTGCCTTGGTCCTGCATGAGCGGTACCAGCTCGCGGGCGACGAACGGAACGGTCACGAAGATAGTAGCGAGAACGATCCCCGGTACCGCAAAGATGATCTGAATGCCCTGGCTCTGAAGATAAGGACCGAAATAGCCCTGCGCTCCGAACAGAAGCACGTAGATCAGACCGGCAATGACCGGTGACACGGAGAAGGGCAGATCGATGAGCGAGTTGAGGATGCTCTTACCCTTGAACTCGAACTTCGCGATGGCCCACGCCGCGGCTACGCCGAACACGATATTGGCCGGTACCGCGATGGCGGCTACGAGCAAGGTGAGCCTGATCGCAGCTAAGGCGTCGGATTCGGTGAGTGCCGACACATAGGCCGTCGATCCCGCACGAAAAGCTTCGACAAACACTGCCGCGAGCGGCAGGAGCAGGACCAGCACGAGAAAGCCGACCGCAACGGTGATCAGGGCAGCGCGCACACCCAAGCTCTCGGTGGTCACGGCGGTGCCACGAGTTGCCGACGAAAGAAGCGGCGCGATCGAGACGTCAGTCATTGCCGAACCTCCGGCGGCGCCATGCCTGCACCAGATGCACAAACAACAAGAGCCCGAACGAGATCAGGAGCATGGCCGTGCCGATGGCGGTCGCTTCGGCATAACCGAACTCCTCGAGCCGGATGATGATGAGGAGAGGGGCGATCTCCGAGACGTAAGGAATGTTGCCGGCGATGAAGATGACCGACCCGTACTCACCGACAGCGCGGGCGAGCGCGAGCGCGAAACCCGTGAGAACCGCGGGCACCAACGCCGGGAGCATCACGCTGAACACGGTCTGGCGACGTCTGGCACCGAGCGTCGCCGCGGCTTCCTCGACCTCGCGATCGAACTCCTCAAGCACGGGTTGCACCGTCCGCACCACGAACGGAAGGCCGATGAAGATGAGTGCGATCAGAATGCCGAGCGGGGTGTAGGCGACCTTTACCCCGAGAGGAGCGAGCAGGCTCCCGATCCAGCCGTTCGGCGCATAGATGGCGGTGAGGGCAATGCCCGCGACGGCGGTCGGCAGTGCGAACGGCAGATCGACGAACGCGTCAAGCAGCCGCCGTCCGGGAAAGCGGTAACGGACGAGTACCCAGGCGATAATCCCCCCGAAAATAGCGTTGATGATTGCCGCGACCAGCGAGGTCAGGAAACTCAGATGGAGCGCTGCCATGGTGCGGGGATTGGTGACGATTTCCCAAAAACCCGCAAACCCAAGCGTCGCCGCCTTCAGCACCATCGCCGCGAGCGGAATGAGCACGATTAGGCCCAGATAGGTCAACGCGAAACCGAGTGCCAACCCGAAACCCGGGATGACACTCGGCCGCTTGAACGTCAGGCCGGCTGCCTCGGCCATGTGAGGCGCTCAGTTCGTCGATTTAGGCTGATAGATCTGGTCGAAGATGGCGCCTTCCGCGAAGTGTTTGGGCTGCGCCTGCTTCCACCCGCCGAACAGCGGATCGTCGATCGTGACGAGCTTTACATCCACGAAGCGAGCGAGATCCTTGGGATCGGCAGACTTCGGGATCGAAGGCCGATAGTAGTTCTTCGCGATGATCTTCTGCGCCTCCGGTCCATAAAGGAAGGCGAGATATGCTTCGGCCGCTTTGCGAGTCCCCTTGGCGTCGACGACCTCGTCAACGACGGTGACAGGCGGTTCTGCCTTGATCGACAGCGAGGGAACCACGATCTCGAAATCGTCGCCGAGTTCATTGATGGCGAGGAAAGCTTCGTTCTCCCAGGCTAGAAGGACATCGCCAATGCCGCGCTGCGCGAAGGTTGTCGTCGAACCGCGGGCGCCGGTGCCAAGCACGGGCACATTGGCATAGAGCTTCTTCACGAACTCCTTGTTCTTCTCCTCGTCGTGGCCGTATTTGGCGTCGGCATAAGCCCACGCAGCGAGATAATTCCACCGAGCGCCGCCGGAGGTTTTCGGGTTCGGGGTGACGACCTCGACGCCTTGCTTCAGCAGGTCGTCCCAGTCCTTGATGCCCTTGGGATTGCCCTTGCGCACCAGGAAGACGATCGTCGAGGTGTAGGGCGAGCTGTTGCTGGCGAGACGAGAACGCCAGTCGGGCTTGATGAGGCCTGACTGTGCGATTTCCTCGATGTCGCCTTCGAGCGCGAGGGTCACGACATCGGCCTGGAGGCCGTCGATCACTGCCCGGGCCTGCTTGCCGGAGCCGCCATGTGACTGCTCGATGGTGATGAGTCCCCCGTTCTTCGCTTCCCAGTCCTCGGCGAAGGCGGCGTTGACTGCCTTATAGAGTTCTCTGGTGGGGTCGTAGGAAACGTTGAGAAGGGTGGTGTCGGCGAGGGTAGGGGCGGCGGCCAGAATGAAGCCGAGGGCGGCAACCGTAGCCGCGAGGGTGCTTCGAAACTTCGTCATTGACGCGATCTCCTCTGTGCAACACCTGAAACTCTATCAATTCACTCGAGTTTAGCAAGCGGTGCTCGTGCCATAGTTTGGGTTTCGGAACGAAGGCGGTTCCGTAAGAACGACCGGAAAGGGAAAATGGTTTCCGCGGAGATGCCGGGACTACGTCCGCTTGCGGAGGGATGCCGTTAGGGGCTGACCACCGAGTTCGGGCCAATTGCCAGCGATTGCTTCGGCAATCGTGGTGCGGTCAAGGACGTCCCGGACCGAGTCGGCCACCCGCGAAAAGACCCGCCGAATTTCGCAGGTCGCCTCGGTTTTGCAGTCCGCGCAACGCCTGTAGGCAATACGGCTGAGGCAGGGCAGGGGTGCGATAGGACCATCCACGACCCTCAGGATTCGCCCGAAAGTGATCTGGTCGGGGGGCATCAGCAGCCCATAGCCGCCCAAGCGCCCCCGCCGGCTGGCAACGATGCCCTGGTGCTTCAGGTCGAGCAGGATTTGCTCGAGGAATTTGCGGGGGATTTGCTGCTGTTCCGCGATTTCCGCGATCAGCATGGAACCGTCGGCGCGGGCCAGCGCCACGAGAGCCCTGAGGGCGTACCTGGCCTTTTGAGATATCATGGACCTGGTAGAGATGAGCCAATGTCTACTGATCTAATAGAATATGTTGTTGCCGACAAGCCCGTTGGCGCATCCGAGGAGGCGCTTTGCCGAAAAATTCGCCAAGCGGGATCCGAGAGGCTCCAAGCTCCCGCCGGGGGCTACTCCGGCGGCTCGGCTGGCGGGGGCGGAAAGGCCAGGATCTTGTCAATACGCCGGCCGTCGAGGTCCACGATCTCGAACCGCCAATTCTGATATTCGAAATGTTCCCCGACTTCCGGCAGATGCCCGAGCGCCGACAGAGCGAACCCGGCGACGGTATGAAAGTCTCCTTCCGGCCGCGCGCGGAAGCCGAGCCGGTCGAATGCGTCCTGCGCCGACAGCATGCCGTCGATGAGAATGGAGCCATCGTCTCGGATGACCATGCCGGGCTCCTCGCCTTCGACCTGGGGCAATTCGCCCGCGATCGACTCGAGCAGATCGGTCTGTGTCACGATTCCCTGCAAAACGCCGTATTCGTCCAACACCGTCGCCAGCCGCACCGGCGCGCTTTTGAACTGCTCGAGCACCCTGAAGATCGGCATCGTCTCGTACACCGCGATGGGCTGCCGGATGATGGCCAATGGATTGATGCTGCCGCCGGCAAGAACCTGATCGAGCAGGTCTTTCTTGACGACCATGCCGACCGGCTCGTCGATCGTGCCTTTCCCCACCAGAAGCTGCTCATGCTGGCAGTCCCGAATGCGTTGCAGCATCGCCTCGCGCCCATCCTCGGCGTCAATCCATTCCACCTCAATGCGGGGCGTCATGACATCGGCGATGTGCCGATTGCCGAGGTTGAGCACGCGCTCGACCAACTCCTGCTGCGCTCTCTGGAGCAAACCCCCTTCCTGGCTCGCCGCAATCAACAGCTTCAGCTCTTCGGGTGAATGCAGGGATTCCTCGCCGCTTCCCGGCCGCAAGCCGCAAAGCCGCAGGATCAAATTGCCCAAGCCGTTCAGGCTGACGATGGCAGGCCACAGCAGCGTCCTGAACAGGCCGAGCGGACGAACGACGGCGAGTGCGGTGCGTTCGCTGCGCTGTAGTGCAAGGCTCTTCGGCGCCAGTTCGCCAAGCACGATGTGCAGAGAAGTGATGATGATGAAGGCGATTGTGACGGCAATGACATGGGACCCGGTCTTGGCAAAGGAGCCGAGCCAATCGATGAGAAGTGGTTCGATCTGACGCGCCAAAGCCGGTTCTCCGATCCAACCAAGGGCCAAGGAGGAGATGGTGATGCCGAGCTGGGTTGCCGCGAGATTGGCGTCGAGATGATCCGTCGCCCTTTGTAGCGCCTTAGCGTTCCGGCGCCCCTCCGCGAGGAGTTGCGCGACCCGGCTTCGCCGCACGGCAACCAACGAAAACTCGGCAGCGACGAAGAACCCGTTGGTCGCCACGAGCAGAAGAACCGCCAGCAGGCCGAGGACGTCGATCCAAGCGCTGTTAGCCCCAGACATGATCTCCTCTCCGCGTGATGCACATTAGCTTGAGACTAAACCCACATTCCCCACAGCAAAAACGCACTATCGGCGCTGATAATCTCGGGCTCCCGGAGAATTTGCGCAGATTTTCACCGATAGAACGCGCCACAGGGGCGCGGTCAACCGTCACCACGTTAATGCGAATGCGGCAATCGAGTATAACTCCAGGCCTGGTTGAGGTCCGAGGGTCAGTCGGTGGGGGCTTCCTGCTGCCTATTTATCCGCTCCCGTCGGCGTCACCCGCCAGACAATATTCCCGACGTCGTCGGCCACGAGCAGCGCGCCCGACTTGTCGATGGCGACACCGACAGGCCTGCCATAGGCCGTTCCGTCGTCGCCGAGAAAGCCGGTGAGAATATCCTCCGGCACGCCGGAGGGGCGCCCGTCAGCGAAGGGAACGAAGATCACCTTGTAGCCGCTCGGCGGACTGCGGTTCCACGAGCCGTGCTGTCCAACAAACGCGCCACCGCGGAAACGCTCTGGAAAGAGATTTCCTTGGTAGAAAGTCAACCCTAGAGACGCCGTATGCGGTCCCAGGGCATAGTCGGGAACGATGGCCTTGGCGACGAGATCCGGGCGCTGCGGCTTCACGCGAGGATCGAGATGCTGGCCGTAATAGCTGTAGGGCCAGCCATAGAAGCCGCCGTCTTTGACGGAAGTCATATAGTCAGGCACGAGATCGCTGCCGAGTTCGTCGCGCTCGTTGACCGCGACCCACAGCTCGTCGCTGTCAGGCTGGAATGCGAGTCCCACGGGGTTGCGCAAGCCAGAGGCGAAAATACGCGTTTCTCCGGTCTTGGTATCGATTTCCTGGATCAGGGCGCGCCCCGTCTCATTCTCTATCCCGCTCTCACTAACGTTGCTGTTGGAGCCCACGCCCGAATAGAGTTTCGTCCCAGTCGGGCTCGCCACCAAAGATTTGGTCCAGTGGAGGTTCGGCTTTCCGTGAGGCAGATCGACAACCTTCTCGCCCTTCGCCGTGATCGCGGTTGCGCCTTCCTCATAGGGAAACCGCACGACCGCGTCGGTGTTCGCGACGTAGAGATCCGTGCCCACAAGCGCCATGCCGAAAGGGGAATTGAGGCCCGTGACGAAGTGCTTTTTCATCTCGGCAACGCCGTCGCCGTCGCCGTCGCGCAGTAGCGTGAGGCGATTGGCGCTTGGCACGTTGGCTCCGGCTCGCGTCATCGCCTTGTCCATGACCCACGCGCGAATGCCGCCGCCGGCGGCCTGAGGTGGAGTGGCGGTTTCGGCCACGAGGACATCGCCGTTGGGCAACACGTAGAGCCAACGTGGGTGATCGAGGCCCGTCGCAAAAGGTTTGACCGAAAAGGCGGAGGCAGGTTTGGGCCGCGCGCCCTTGGGCCAACCTGTGGCTTTGGGGATGTCGAGGGTCGGCAGAAGCGTCTGCACCGGTGGAGGCAGATCCGGCTTTGGGCCGGTTCCCGCCGAGACCGGTAAGGTGGCCTCGTCGTCGCCGCAGCCAGCCAAGCTGAGCGCGACAAAGACCGGTAGAATGAGGGTGGCCCGCATCGCCAACATGATTCCTCCTCCAGCCGGCCGGTTGCCTCAAGAAACGGCGAACATTCTACCGTGTTCCGCCTTCGTCGTGACTTACGGTATAACCCGAGAGATTCCCTTTCGTACGCGCGGAGTTGGCGCAGTTCGCCAGAACAAATTGCTGTGATCGCGTGCCGACAGTTCAGGCAGGGGCCGAGTTTATCGAGAGAGAAGCTTGCGGCGATGCGTCACCGCGACTGGGTTCGCCGGACGGTTTGGAGTAGCCTCGTGGGCGAGATCTTGCAACGGACGGCTTCAGGCCACACATGCGCTATCGCTTGCTGAGGCCGGGGATACGTCATGATGCAGCAGAGAAACAAGTCGAAAAGCTCCCAAGCCGATCCGAAATTAGAGTCCAAGGCGCCAGTGAGCATGGATGCACCTGTCCAAAAGCCATCCGAACGCCCTGCGCCGCCCGGGAGCGCACCGGCGGCTGACCGCGCTGCGCTGCGCGGCAGCACGATTGTTCTGCTCCTCCTTCTGATCGCCGGGGTCGCGCTGCTCTATCATTATTGGGGCTTTTGGCAGGGCGAGCAAGCAGCGGCGCCCGCGCCCCCTCCGCCCACCGTTACCGTTTCGAAGCCGTTGGTTGAGGAGCTCAGGCAGTGGAGCGACTTCACCGGACAGTTCGAGGCGCAGGAATCGGTCGAAGTGCGTGCTCGCGTGAGCGGCTATCTCGAATCCGTCAATTTCACCGACGGCCAGATCGTCAAGAAAGGCGACTTGCTGTTCGTCATCGAGCCGCGGCCATTCCAGAACGAGCTGCAAACTGCCAAGGCGCAGCTCGCGCAGGCCGGAGCGCAGGTCCAGCTTGCCGAGGAGCAGCTCGAGCGCACCGCTCAGCTCCGCAAGAATGATTATGCGACGCAAGAGACCTATGACGAGCGCGTGTCACAGCTCAACATAACCAAGGCCTCGCGGGACGCGGCGGCAGCGGCGGTCGATCAGGCTCAGCTCAATCTCGACTACACGCGCGTGGTCGCACCGGTCTCTGGCCGTATGGGCCGTCACGAGGTGAGCGTTGGCAATCTCGTCATGGGCGGCACGACGGGCAACACGACCCTGCTCACGACCATCGTCTCGTTGGATCCGATTTGGCTTACCTTCAATGTTAGCGAAGGCGACGGCATGACCTATAAGCGCTTGGCCGCGCGCGGCGAGGTCGCGTCCCCCCGCGATCAGGAGAGTCGGATCGAGGTGCAGGGTCAGCTCATGGACGAGAAGGATTGGACACTTAGGGGCAAGATCGACTTCGTGGATAATCAATACGACCGCTCGTCTGGCACGATCCGGGTGCGCGCTGCGTTCCCTAATCCCAATCTGTTCATCACGCCCAACCAGTTCGGACGCGTCCGCGTGCCGATGTCTCAACTTCGGCCAACGCTGCTGGTCCCAGACGCGGCCGTGGTGACGGACCAATCGGTAAAGATGCTATTCACCGTGGCGCCCGACGGCACCGTGGTGCCGAAACCCGTCGAGCTTGGTCAGGTGACCGACGACGGCTTGCGCATCATCAATAGCGGCATCACCAAAGACGACGAGATCATCATCAACGGGCTTTTGCGTGCACGCCCCGGACAGAAGGTCAATCCGGAGCACGGCACCATTCAGGGCAGCTCCGGCAAGCCGAGCGCCGCCTCGTCAACGTCCCCACATTAGACTCCGACCGATCGAGCGTCGAAACCGCAGATGAATCTCTCTCACTTCTTCATCGATCGGCCGATCTTTGCGGCTGTCATTTCGATCCTCATCACGCTGATCGGTGCGGTCGCTTATTTCAGCCTGCCCGTCGCTCAATATCCGGACATTGCGCCACCTTCGATCCAGGTGACGGCCTCCTATCCGGGCGCTTCGGCCGATATCGTCGCGAAAACCGTTGCAACGCCGATCGAGCAGGAGGTGAACGGCGTTGATGACATGCTCTACATGACGTCCCAGTCGACGAGCGACGGCGCCATGGCGCTCACCGTCACCTTCAAGCTCGGCACCGATCTCGATACGGCGCAGGTGCTGGTGCAGAATCGCGTAGCCACCGCGCTGCCGCGCGTTCCCGAGGAGGTCCGCGCTATTGGCGTGACGGTGAACAAGCAGTCGCCCGACCTCATGATGGTCATCCATCTGAGTTCCCCCGACGCCAGCCGCGATCTGCTCTACATATCCAACTACGCGACCTTGCATGTCAGGGACGTGCTCTCCCGCATCGACGGTGTCGGAAACGTGACCATCTTCGGCGCCCGCGACTACTCGATGCGCATCTGGCTGGATCCGGAGAAGCTCGCCATCCGCGACCTGACCGCGAGCGACGTAATAAATGCGCTGCGCGGTCAGAACGTGCAAGTGGCAGCCGGCGTCATAAACCAACCGCCCGTCCCGCAGCCCGGCGCCTTCCAACTCAATGTCGAGACGCAAGGTCGCCTCGCCGACGCTGCGGCTTTCGGCAACATCATCGTTAAATCCGACGGCACTGGTCGCGTGGTCCGGATCAACGACGTGGCGCGCGTGGAACTGGGCGCCGCCGACTACAACCGTAGCGGCTATCTCGACGAGAGAGTTGCCATTCCACTCGGCATTTTCCAGCGCCCCGGGTCAAATGCGCTGCAGACAGCCGAGCAGGTGCAGGCTGCCATGGCCGAGCTGTCGAAGTCATTCCCGAAGGGGCTGCAATACGACATTGTCTATAACCCGACGGTTTTCATTTCTGAGTCGGTCGATGCGGTGATCACGACGATCCTGGAGGCCGTTGTCCTTGTCGTCGTGGTGATAATACTCTTCCTGCAAACGTGGCGTGCATCGATCGTGCCGATTGTGGCGATCCCGGTCTCCCTGGTGGGCACCTTCGCGGTCTTGGCCGCGCTCGGCTACTCTCTCAACAATCTCTCACTGTTCGGTCTCGTGCTCGCCATTGGCATCGTGGTCGACGATGCCATCGTCGTGGTGGAGAATGTCGAGCGCAATATCCGCGAAGGCCTGTCGCCGCGTGAGGCGGCCTACCGTACGATGGAGGAGGTGGGAGGCGCGCTGGTCGCGATCGCGCTGGTGCTCTCGGCAGTGTTCATCCCCTCGGTTTTCCTGAGCGGCATCCTGGGCCAATTCTTCCGCCAGTTCGCCGTCACTATCGCCACCGCGACCGTCATCTCATTGGTCGTTTCCTTGACGCTCAGTCCGGCGCTTTGCGCTCTGCTGTTCAAGCCGCACGAGCCGGACCACAAGGGCCGGAGCATGCTGACGCGCCCAATCAGGGCGTTCTTCAACGGCTTCAACCAAGCCTTCGAATGGGTGGCGTCGCGCTATGGCGCGCTCACGGCGAGGCTCGTCCGTATCTCCGTTCTCATGCTCGTCGTCTATGCCGGGTTGATCGGCCTCACGGTGTTCCAGTTCAGGTCGGCGCCGACGGGCTTCATCCCGCAGCAGGACCTCGGCTATCTCATCAATATCGTGCAGCTGCCGCCCGGCGCCTCGCTCTCGCGCACCGACGAGGTGGCCAGAAAAGTCACCGAGATTGTGCTCAAAACCCCCGGCGTCGCGCATGCGGTGCCGATCGTCGGCCTGGACGGTGCGACCTTCACCAGCGCTCCGAACGCGGCCGTCGTCTTCACGCCGCTCTATCCCTTCAAGGAGCGCGCCGAGCGCGGCGAGAGCGCTGAAGCCATCATCGCCAACCTCAACAAACAATTCGCGGCGATCCAGGAGGCCCTCGTCATCAGCGTCTCGCCGCCACCGGTGCGTGGTATCGGCACCACGGGCGGCTTTAAGATGGAGGTGCAAGACACCCACGGCGGCGACTTGGCGCAATTGGAAGATGTCGCGAACTCAATCGTGGGCGCCGCCGCCAAGACACCGGGACTGCTCAGCGTCTTCACCACGTTCAACACCAAGACGCCCAAGGTCTATGCCGACATCGATCGCGTTCGCGCCGAGATGCTGGGTGTGAACGCGGACGACGTTTTCACCACTTTGGAGGTATATCTGGGCTCACAATACGTGAATGATTTCAACTTCCTGGGCCGCACCTATCGTGTCACCGCGCAGGCCGACGGCCAGTTCCGGCAAGATCTACATGCTATCTCCCAGCTGAAGACGCGTAACGCCGCGGACGAGATGGTGCCTCTCGGGTCGGTCGCCTCGTTCCGCGACATCACCGGGCCCTACCGCGTGGAGCACTTCAACCTGTTCCCCGCGGCGGCGGTCCAGGGCGGCACGGCGCCGGGCTATTCGAGCGGCTATGGCCTGGAGACCATGGAGCGGCTCGCGGCCGAGAACTTGCCCGAAGGCTACGCCTTCCAATGGACCGAGCTGGCCTATCAGGAGAAGGCGGCAGGCAACACGGCGATCTACGTGTTCCTCGCTTCCGTCGTGTTCGTCTTCTTGCTGCTGGCGGCGCAATATGAGAGCTGGACGCTGCCGCTCGCAGTGATTCTGATCGTGCCGATGTGTCTGCTGGCGGCGGTCACCGGTCTTCTGCTGCGCGGCATGGACGTGAACATACTTGGTCAGATCGGCTTCGTGGTTCTGATCGGTCTGGCGGCAAAGAACGCGATCCTGATCGTCGAGTTCGCGCGGCAGAACGAGGAGCATGGCGAGGATCGTTTCAAAGCGGCGACCGAAGCCGCGCGGGTGCGCCTGCGCCCCATCCTGATGACGTCCTTCGCCTTCATTCTCGGCGTGCTGCCACTCGTGGTCGCGACTGGCGCCGGTGCCGAGATGCGCCAGTCGTTGGGCACGGCCGTGTTTTTCGGCATGATCGGCGTCACCATCTTCGGCCTGATCTTTACGCCGGTGTTCTACGTGGTGGTGCGCAAATTCGCGCGGAAGTCGCAGGAGCACGAACGACCGCGCCCCGCCCCCGCCGAATGACGGCCACGACTTGCCATTATTGTAATCGCCCGGCTTGACGCGCCTGCGGGCCGAAGCACTCTAGTCCGCTTCGGTTTACCGAAACCGATCGGCGGGGCGAAGGCCAGGGCGATCCAGTAACTACCTTCATGCTCGTAAACTGCGGATAGTTGTCACTGGATGCCCGCTCGCGCAGCAGGACAATTGAGAGCTTACGGGACGATGACGACGCGGAACCGCGCCTTGCCGCTCATCATGCGCTCATAGGCTTCGGCGGCTCTTCCAGGGGATAGGTCTCGATCATCGGCCTCACGCCGGACGGCGCGCTGAAACGTACAGTGTCCCCCAAGTCGGCTGAGGTTCCTGACGGCCACCCGGCGACCGGACGGCGCGCGCCAATGAGCTGGCGCTGGCTCACCTTGATCGGCTCAGGTGATGCGCCCACCACGATCAGCTTGCCGTCTATGCCGAGCCCGTCGATTGCCGCGCTCATGACTTTGGCGTTAGTCACAGTCGCAAGGATCACTCTGGCGCCGCCAAGCGCTGCAACTCCTTGGCAACATCTTCGGACTGACCGTAGATGTAAACCTGGACTGCATGCATGAGACTCTCCTTTGGTGTTTTTCCTGCTCAACCAAAAATTTGAGCGCCGGCGATGCCGTCGAAGATCGACTGCAGGGCGAGCGCCGCGAGCAGAACGCCGAACACGCGCACGATCACCTTGCGCGCCGTCAGCCCGATGAGCTGATGAACCTCTTGGGCGAGCAGGAGGACCACAAGCGTGAGGACCATCACGGCAAGAATGGCGCCGATGACGGCGGCGAGGAGGGTGAGATCGCCCTTCGTGCCCGCGGCGAGCACGATGGCGCCTGTCATGGCGCCGGGGCCGGCGAGCAGGGGCGTAGCGAGCGGAAACACGGCGATCTCGGCGTGGCGCTCGGCCTTGGTCTCGGCCTCCTCGCTTTCCCGGTAGGTCAGGGTCGCCGGTCCAGGCCGCTTGGACAGTGTCATGTCGAGCGCGATCATGAAGAGGATGATGCCGCCCGCCGTCTGCAACGCGGCGAGCGACACCCCGAGCTGGCCCAGGATGGGGCCGCCGAACAAGGCGAAGAACAGGATGATGACGGTTGCAATCGCCACCGCCTTGACCGAAATCGCCCGGCGCTCGGACGCGGTCATGCCGGGGGTTATCGAGGCGAGGAGGACTGCCGTGTCGATTGGCCCTATGACGGCGAAAAATGTGGTGAAGGCGGTGAGCGCGGTTTCCAGCATGGCTCCCTCTGCTAACGAATCCATCGAGCACTTTTTAGCATTTTCAGCAGGTGAGCAAAAACGGGCGTCCAAGGGCGTTGCTCAATCCGACGCCATCGGCATAAGATGACGACAAATGACAGGCCTGGGAAACGCGTCGAGGCGGGCGGTTCGGTCGTGTAGAGATTAGGACGGGCGGGCTTGCCGCAAGTGCTGAGACATTGATGTCAAAGGCGAAAGCGCACGCGCCCGAGCCTTCCTGCAATTTTTTCAATGAGATGCGGGCTCCTGACGGCAAGGTCCGGCATGCCTATGCCGCGCTGGCTGAGCTCCTCGACGGGCTCTCCATCGAGTCCCTCGTCACCAAGCAAAGTGCCGCCGAGGAGCTGTTTCGCCGCCTCGGCATCACCTTCGCTGTCTACGCCGAGGGCGGCTCGACGGAGCGGCTAATCCCGTTCGACCTGATCCCCCGCATCCTCGACCGGGAAGAATGGAATTTCGTCGAGCGCGGCTGCATCCAGCGGGTCAAGGCGATCAACATCTTTCTCTATGACATCTACCATGACCAGGAGATCCTGAAGGCTGGGCTCGTGCCGCCGGATCTGGTGCTGCTCAATTCGGCCTTCCGTCCCGAGATGTTCAGTGTAGATCCGCCCCGGAACGTCTATGCCCATATCGCCGGCATCGACCTCATCCGCACCGGCGAGCGCGATTTCTTCGTTCTCGAAGACAACGTGCGCACGCCTTCCGGCGTATCCTATGTGCTCGAGAATCGCGAGATCATGATGCGGCTGTTCCCCGACGCATTTGCTGGGCAGAGCGTTTCGCCGGTCGGCAATTACCCGGAACGCCTCCTGGAGAATCTGCGCGCCGTGGCGCCCACCGGCGCCGACGATCCCGTCGTCGTCCTACTCACACCGGGCCGCTACAACAGCGCCTATTTCGAGCATGTGTTCCTCGCCGAGCAGATGGGCATCGAGCTCGTGGAGGGCGGCGATTTATTCGCGCGGGACGGCCATGTGTGGATGCGCACCACCGAAGGTCCAGTAAAGGTCGATGTCATCTATCGCCGCGTCGACGATGAATTCATGGACCCATTGGCTTTCCGTTCGGACTCGATGCTGGCCGTTCCGGGATTGCTCTCGGTGGTCCGCTCGGAACGCGTGGCTCTCGCCAACGCGCTCGGCACGGGCGTCGCCGACGACAAGGCGATGTATCTGTACGTGCCGCGCATGATCGAGTTCTATCTTGGCGAGCATGCGATACTGAACAACGTACATACCTATACGCTGCGCGATCCGAAGCAGCGCCAGCACGTCTTCGAGAATTTCCACAATCTCGTGGTGAAGGAGGTGCAGGGCTCGGGCGGCTACGGCATGTTGATCGGGCCCGCCTCCACGACCGAGGAGCGCGAAGCCTATAAGCACCGGGTGATGCAGAATCCCGCTAACTACATCGCCCAGCCAACCCTGGCACTGTCGACCGCGCCGACTCTCTGCAACGGCGAGCTGGCGCCCCGTCACGTCGATCTACGGCCCTTCGTACTCTCCGGCAAAGAAACCAGTGTGATCCCCGGCGGCCTTACGCGTGTCGCCTTGCGCGAGGGTTCGCTCGTCGTCAATTCGAGCAGGGCGGGGGCACCAAAGACACCTGGGTGCTGGAGCGCTGACCATGTTGAGCCGCACCGCCGAAAACCTGTTCTGGATGGCGCGCAACATGGAGCGGGCCGAGAACACGGCGCGCATGCTTGACGTAAGCTTCCGCATGTCGCTGCTTCCATCGACGCTCGATAAACAGGCCCAGTTCGAGCCGATCCTGGCGATTGCGCCCGGAGACGGCACGTTTTCCCAGCTATACGGCGATCTCAACCACGAGACGATCATCCGCTACGTCGCGCTCGAACAGCGGAACGTGGGCTCGATCTGCTCGCTCATCAAACTCGCCCGCGAGAACGCCCGCGCCCAACGCTCGGCAATCTCGAGCGAAGCCTGGGAGAGCCTGAACAGCACTTGGCTCCAGGTCCAAAATCTCGACTATGAGAGCTTGAGGCGCTGGGGTTACCGCGACTTCTTCGACTGGGTCAAGGAGCGTTCCCACCTGTTCCGTGGCGTGGTGTTCGGCACCATGCTGCATGACGATGCGTTTCACTTCATCAGACTCGGCACGTTCATCGAGCGCGCCGACGACACGACGCGAATCCTCGACGTGAAATATCACGTGCTACTGCCCGATACCGAGCAGGTGGGAGGTTTTGTCGACTACTATCAGTGGGGCGCGCTGTTGCGGTCGGTCGGGGCGTTTCGCGCCTATCGCCGCGTCTATCACGACACGGTCTATCCGTGGCGTATCGCCGAGCTGCTCATCTTGCGGGCGGACATGCCGCGTTCGCTGCATCATTGCTATGAGGTCTTGATCAGCACGCTCGACGAACTGTCCGGTAAGAAGCAGCTCGAGTGCAGGCGCAACGCGGGTCAGACCTACGCCCAGCTTCACTACGGCCGGATCGACAAGATCTTCAGCGGGGGGCTGCACGAATTCCTCATCGATTTCATGCCCGCAACAATGGACTCGGCGTCCAACTGCAGGAGGATTTCCTGATGACGCCGACGCCAATGGCGGGCGCGGCGTGAAATCTATGCTGATCAGGCTCGAGCACGCCACCTCCTACAGCTATTCCGAGCCGGTGCTTGCCACCACGCAATATCTTCGCATGACGCCGCTCTCCGGCCGGACGCAAGCCGTAGAGAGTTGGGCTCTGAGCTGTCCAGGAGCCACGGCCACGCCTTGGCAGGATCAATATGGCAATGTCTGTCACACCCTGACCGTGATCAGGCCGATGACCCAGCTCGAGCTGAGGGTCTCCGGCCTCGTGCGGACCCGGGACACCAACGGCGTGGTGGGCATCTCCCCGGCCGAGCTGCCGGCGAGGCTCTACCTCCGCGAGACGCCCTATACCGCCATTACGCCCGCCATACGCGAATTTGCCGCAGCCTTCGAAGCCAAACTCGCAGCGATAGGACCGAGGCGCTTCATGAAATCATGCTGGCGATCGCAGACAAAGTCGGATACAGCCCCGGCGACACCGATGTGCACACGACCGGCTCGGAAGCGCTGGAGCAGGGAAGCGGTGTGTGCCAGGACCACGCACACATCTTCTGTGCCGTCAGCCGCGAGCTCGGCGTTCCGACCCGTTATGTCAGCGGCTATCTCACCCAGGGCTTGGGGCACGAGGCTCACGCCGCGAGCCACGCCTGGGCCGAGGCCTTCGTCGACTATCTTGGCTGGGTTGGCTTCGACCCCACCAACGGCACGAGCGCCACGGAAGCCCATATTCGTACCGCGGTGGGACTAGACTATGCTGAGGCGAGTCCTGTCCGCGGTGTCCGCAGCGGGGGGGGGGGGGGGGGGGG
>JBOHJE010000075.1:0-8507 GCA_050728375.1 Methyloceanibacter sp. | reverse complement strand
CGGTAAAGTCACCTCGAGCGATTGTCGTGGAGTTTCACCGTCCAAGGCTAATGCCCCGGCGCCGAATTCCAGCCTCGACAATATCGCCTCGCCTTTGCCTTGTCATGGGGGTTCTCCAGCCGTCGGCGGTGTGCGGACGAGGGGGCCAAAGCGCCTTCGTTTGGCCGATTTTAGCCTCTCTTATGTTACAAGCCCTTAGCCACAGTTTCTGGCCGTGGTAACCAATGCGCGGGGGACAAATAAGGGCTTGGGGGAGTGCCGACAAAAGGGCCATGAGCAGACTGCGGCATCGCTTAACATCTAGCGAGGCCACGTTGCGCGTGGGCGTTCGCCTGTTCCTCAGAAGGAAGTGCAGCAGGGGTATGGCCGCATCTTGTCGGGGCCTGTGACCGCATGAACGAGCCGATCGCGGGGACCTTCATTAAGCTGACCGCGGAGGGCGGCAAAGCGATACGTGCTTTGCCCGCGCGCGGCAGGGCTTTGGTGAGGCGCGTTCCGCCGCCGGTCCAGATCGAGCTCGCCAAGCTTTCCTCGCGCAGCGCCCATGTGTGCCGCGAGATCTTCGCCGGCATTCTCGTCGTCGGCCTGATCGCCATCGTGTTCGGTTACGGCCGCCTGGCCCACGGCCCGATTTCGCTGCCCTCGCTGGTCCCCTTGATCGAAACGGCGATCAACGAGCAGCTCTCCGATCTGCACGTCAAGATCGACGATGCCTTCTTCCAGCGCAGCGCCTCGGGCGCCGGAGTCTTGTTCCGCCTCCGCAATATCCGCCTCATAGACAAGGACGGCTCCATCGTGGCGCAGGCGCCGCTCGCCGCCATCGGCATGAGCGGCAGCGCGCTCCTGTCAGGGCGACTGGCTCCGGGAAGCGTGGACTTCATCGGTCCGCGGCTGTTGCTCTTCTACAATTCCAACCAGGGACTCTCCCTGAGTTTCTACCGGCCCGCCGCCGACAGCGATGCGCTAATCCGTGGTTCACTTCCGCCAGGAGCCACCCCGCCTGAAACGGTCCTCACCAAGCGGCCTTCGACGCCCATCGGAGCGGGGGGCCGCAAGCTCGATCTCACGAACACCGTGACTGAAGTGTTCGACCGCGCGCGGCGCGGCGACACGTCGTACCTGACGCGGTTCGGCTTTCAGAACGCGCTCGTGGTTCTCAATCAGGATGGCACGCAGACCTTGTGGCAGGTTCCGGATTTCGCCATAGATCTCGAGCACCGGGATCGCCGGAGCATCCTTATCGGACAGGCCAATGTCGCCTCGAGCAAAGGCGACTGGCAATTGGAGGTGCGGACCGAGCAGCACACCAAGCACAACAGCCTCGGCATCACCGCACTGATCGAAAATCTCGTTCCGTCCGGCATCGCCGGAAACTTCCCCTCGATCGGCGTCCTGAGAGCGCTCGACATGGCGGTGGACGGCGAGACGACCGTCGAGCTTTCGGATGCTGGCAAGTTCGTGTCGGGCCAGGCGAACTTGCGCTTGGCCCCCGGCCAGATCACGCCCCCTTGGGACCGCGACACCCAGATGCGGATCGACCATGGCGATCTCGCCCTCCGCTATCTCAAGCAGCGGGACGTCGTCGAGATCGCGCCATCGACCATTCGTTGGGGCAAGAGCCAGGCGACATTCAGCGGCCATATCCGTCCGCTACGCGGCTCCGACGGCACGCCCGTCTCTTGGGACTTCGCCCTGAAAGCGGATAACGCCGTCCTCGCGGTCGAGGAGGCCGGGCTCTCGCCGATGAAGATCGACGAGTGGATGGTCAAGGGAAGCATCGCCCCGGAGCAGGGCAGGCTCGACATTTCTCGCTTCGTCATTCGCGCCGGCAACGCGTCGATCGCGTTTTCCGGCAGCGTCGCCGATGCGCCCGGCTCGCCCGTGATCAAGCTCGCAGGCGAGGTGAGCCCGATGCCGGTCGATGCCTTAAAGCGCTTCTGGCCGAAGTTTCTGGCGGGCAAAGCCCGCAAATGGGTGCTGAAGCGGGTCGCTGGGGGGGAGGTTTCCGGTGGCACATTCAACGTTGCGCTCCCGGCGGGCGAGCTTGCGAAGATCGAGCAGGGCGGAGCGCTGCCCGAGGGCGCCATCGATGTCGAGCTCAACATGTCGGGCCTCGGGATCGCCTATATCCCAGACCTGCCTCCGGTGCTGGCGGGAGACGCCAAGCTCACCGTGTCGGGGACCGAGCTCTCGGTCGATATTCCGCAAGGCAACATCGTGGTGCCGTCAGGCCTGGAAATCGACCTCGCGGAAGGACGCTTCTTCATTCCCGATCTGCGCGAGGACCCGCAGGATGGTGTGATCACCTTCAAGGCGAATGCCCCAATCCCGGCGGTTCTTCAACTGCTGGATCACAAGCCGCTCGGGTACCTCGCGGAGATCGGGATGAAGCCGGACTTCCTGGGCGGGAGCGCCGAGGGCGGCTTCACGCTGACAATGCCGCTGAAGGCCGAGCTCGACCTCAAGGAAATCCAATTCCGCGGCATGGCGCGCCTCAACGACGCGATTGCGCCGGACCTTGTCGGCGACATGGGCATCGAAGGCGGCACGCTCGACGTCAACCTCACCAACCAATCGGTGGAAGCCAAGGGACCGATCACCGTGAAGGGCGTTCCCGCCGAGCTCAACTGGCAGCGCATGTTCTACACGCCGAGCGACCAGCAGCCGCCGATTAAGGTCTCGGCCAAGCTCGATGCCGCGCTTCGCGACAAGCTTGGCATGAAGGTCAATCATCTGGTCAAGGGCACCACGCCCGTGACGCTGTCGGTCTCCGGCTTGGGGCAGGGCACGCAGGCGGTGAGCATGGAGGCCGACCTCACCGGCGCGCAGCTCATTGTCGGGGCCATGGGCTGGACCAAGCCCGCCGGGCAGGCGGCGAAGATGCAGTTCGACGTGGTGACGAATGAGGACGGCTCGACGGAACTCAAGAACCTGCAAATGCTGGGCGACGAGATAGCCGTTCACGGCTCGATCTCGCTCGATGCCGAGCACCATCTCAAAGGCTTCTACTTCTCCGATTTTTCGGTGAACCGTCTTTCCCACGTCGAGATCACCGCTACCGTGCGTGACGATCAGGTTCTCGACATCAAGGCGGAAGGGCCGAGCTTCGACGGCAAGCAGTTCTTCCGCTCGCTGTTCTCCGCCGGTCAGCTCGCCGGCGACGGCACTGCCGAGCCCGCCGATCCGTTCGGCATCGATCTCTCGGCCAAGATCGGCACTGTCGCCGGCTTCTACGACACGACGGGGAAGGACATGCACGTCACCCTCAAGAAGCGGGGCGGCATGCTGGTGCAGCTCGACGCCGCGGGCAAGCTGAACGGCCAATCTCCCACGGCGGTCGAGCTCGTGCATGAAAGCAACAGCCGCATCATCAAAGCCGAGACGCGCGATGCCGGGGCCGCCTTCCGGCTGGTCGGCTTCTACCGCAGTATCGAAGGCGGCGAGGCCTCGCTCCAGGTCAATCTCGACGGCGGCGTGCCAGGATCAAAGACCGGCATTCTGTGGGTCCGCGATTTCAATGTCGTGGGCGACGCCGTCGTCAACGACGTGCTGACCGATCCAAGCTCGACCGCGGTGTTGGGCGATCAGAAGCAGGGGATTCCGAAATCCAGGATTCCCTTCAAGCGCCTGCGCGCACCCTTCTCCGTCGGGGCCGGCCAGTTCCGACTGAAGGATGCCTATATGAACGGGCCGCAGCTCGGCGCCACGATGCGCGGGGCGGTGGACTTCAAATCGCAGACCGTCGATCTCGGCGGCACCTATGTCCCGCTCTACGGTCTGAACTCGGCGCTCGGCGCCATTCCGTTGCTCGGCAAGGTTCTTGTTGGCCGCCAAGGCGAAGGCGTGGTCGGCATCACCTTCGCCATAAAGGGCAAGCTCGACGACCCCTCGGTGCTGGTCAATCCGATGTCGGTGATGACGCCCGGCATCTTCCGTCAGATTTTCGATTTTACCGGCTCGGTGCCCGACCCCGTCTCGTCTTCGGGGCTCGAGGCAGCGGAGCCGCTACAACGGCGCTAGCGGCTTAAACTGGCCGGATCAGCACGTGCTTCTTCTTGCCGAGCGACAGCTTGATCAGCCCTTGTCCGGTTAGGTCGGAGGGCGAGAGGACCTGGCGCTCGTCGGTGACCGCCACATCGTTGACCTTGAGTCCTCCGCCTTTGATCTGGCGCCGAGCTTCGCCGGTCGACTGAACCAGTCCCGCAAGCACACTCGCATTCAGCACGCCGAGACCCTTCTCGAGATCCGCGCGGCCGACCTCGGCGGTCGGCAGGTCGGCAGCGATCCGCCCCTGCTCGAAGGTGGTGCGCGCGGTCTCCGCGGCACGGTCGGCGGCGTCGCGCCCATGCACCAGCGCCGTGGCCTCCGTAGCGAGTATCTTTTTCGCTTCGTTGAGCTCTGCCCCTTGAAGCTTTGCCAGTTTCCCAATCTCCCTCAGCGGCAACTCGGTGAACAGCTTCAGGAAGCGCTCGACGTCGGCATCCTCGCTGTTGCGCCAGAATTGCCAGTAATCGTAGGGGGAGAGCATGTCGGGGTTTAGCCACACGGCGCCCGCCGCGGTCTTGCCCATCTTGGCGCCGGAGGCGGTGGTCAAGAGAGGCGACGTCAGCCCGAACAGCTCGACGCCCACGCTGCGGCGACCAAGATCGATGCCGCCGACGATGTTGCCCCATTGGTCGGAGCCGCCCATTTGCAGGCGACAGTCGACCCTCTCATGAAGCTCGACGAAGTCGTAAGCCTGGAGGACCATGTAATTGAATTCGATGAAGCTCAGAGGCTGCTCGCGTTCGAGCCTGAGCTTGACCGAATCGTAGGTCAGCATACGGTTGACGCTGAAATGCCGGCCAAAGTCGCGCAGGAAGTCGATGTAGTTGAGCGTGTCGAGCCAATCGGCGTTGTTGACCATCAACGCGTCCTGCGCGCCGGCGCCGAAGCTCAGGAACTTGCCGAACACCGATTCAATGCCGGCGATGTTGGCGGCGATTTCCGCGTCCGTCAGGAGCTTTCGCGTCTCGTCCTTGCCTGAGGGATCACCGACCTTCGTAGTCCCGCCGCCGATCAGCACGATCGGGCGGTGCCCCGTCTGCTGGAGCTTGCGCAGCAGCATGATGCTGACGAGGTTGCCGACATGCAGGCTCGGCGCCGTGCAGTCGAAGCCGATATAGCCGGTGACGGGTCCGCTGCGTGCGAGCTTGTCCAGCCCCGCCTCGTTCGTGCATTGGTGGATGTAGCCGCGGGACTTTAACTCGTGCAGGAATTCCGATTTGACGGTGCTCATGAATCCGGCCGCGATCGTGCGTTCTTGCCAGAGCCTCTATCAGCTTTCCGCGCCGATTCCAAAAGCTCGTCATGACCGGGGCAAACCGGGCCACGACAGCAGGCGTACGGAGTTAGGCGGCCGATTCTTTCCGCTTCTTCTTCTTCGGTTTGCCGAGGCGCTTGTCGAGATAGCCGTCGACGACTTCCATCAGCCCGTCCATACGGCCCTCGAAGAAGTGGTTCGCGTCGGGAACCACGGCATGGTCGATGACGATGCCCTTTTGCGTCTTCAGGCGATCCACGAGCCCGCGCACGGCTTCCGTTGGCACGACTCGATCTTTTGCGCCATTGACCATCAGGCCCGCCGACGGGCATGGGGCCAGGAAGGTGAAGTCGTAGAGACTTGCCGGCGGCGCCACCGAAATGAAGCCTTCGATCTCCGGCCGCCGCATGAGGAGCTGCATCGCGATCCAGGCGCCGAACGACACGCCGGCGATCCAGCAGGAGGGCGCATCGGCATTGTAGGTCTGCAACCAGTCGAGCGCTGTCGCCGCATCGGCGAGTTCGCCCGGGCCGTTGTCGAACAGACCCTCGCTCCGGCCCACCCCGCGGAAGTTGAAGCGCAGCACCGAGTAACCGCGCCGCTGGAAGGCGTAGTAAAGGTGATACACGACCTGATTATTCATCGTCCCGCCGAACTGAGGGTGGGGGTGGAGGATCAGCGCGACGGGAGCGTTTGGGGTCCGCTCGTGATGGTAGCGGGCCTCTATCCGGCCGCTCGGGCCGCTGATGTTGACTTCAGGCATGAACCACTGGCCTCAGCACACGTTACGTGAAGGAAAAGGGAGCGCGTCTCTTTGTAATCTCTTTGTATATGGGACGCGCGAACTACTGCCGCAAAACTTGACTCTGCCGCTCCAGAATCCTATACAAGCTTGAGATTAGAATTGTTCCAAACAATGCCGCTCCGAAGCAGCTGGGCGCTCGAGGCGGTGGGAACGTCAGGCCGCGCTTCATAGCACGCGCGACGGGGTCACGTGCAAGCGCTAACCGGCGGCATGAAGCCGCGAGCTTCGGCAGGACATGAACCAGCGCTCCTATCTCGATTATAATGCCACCGCGCCGCTGAGGCCCGAGGTCCGCGATGCCATCGTGGCCGCACTCGCGTTCTACGGCAATCCATCGTCGGTGCATGAGGAGGGGCGCACGGCGCGGGCGGCGATCGAGGATGCCCGCGCCAAGGTGGCGGCTCTGGTGGGTGCGAAGCCCGAGAATGTGATCTTCACGAGCGGTGGGACCGAGGCCAATGCGCTCGCGCTCGCGGCAACGCCGGGCGAGGCGCGGCATTGCTACATGTCGGCCGTGGAGCATCCTTCGGTGCTCGCCGCCGGCCGTTCTTACGGCGAGGGCGGCACCACGATCCCCGTGAATTGCGAGGGGGTTGCCGACCTCGGCGTTCTTGCGAAAGAGCTTGAGAATCACCATTTACAAGGTTGCGGGCCCATCGTTTCTCTGATGGCAGCGAACAACGAGACCGGGGCCATTCAGCCGGTCGCCGAGGCAGCCGAAATCGTCCATAGTGCGGGTGGCATCCTGCACAGCGACGCCGTGCAGGCTGCGGGCAAGGTGCCGTTCGTTCTGGCGGCGCTCGGCGCCGACATGGCGAGCCTGTCGGCTCACAAGATCGGCGGTCCGAAGGGTGTGGGTGCGATCGTCCTCACCGAAGGCGTTTCGGTTGATCCCCTCATCAAGGGCGGCGGCCAGGAGCGGCGGAGGCGAGCAGGGACCGAAAATGTCGCAGGCATTGTCGGTTTTGGTGTCGCGGCTACGCTTGCGGCGCGGGACTTGGCCGGGACCGGGACAATCGCCGCATTGAGGAATGCGCTGGAAGAGGGTGTGCGCGCCATCGCTCCCGACGCCGTGATTCTGTCGGAGAGCGTCGAGCGGCTGCCGAACACGGCCTGCATCGCCGTTCCGGGCGCGAAGGCCGAAACACTCGTTATCGGGCTCGATCTCGCGGGCGTCTCGGTGAGCGCCGGGAGCGCCTGTTCATCGGGAAAGGTCGAGCCGTCGCACGTGCTTGCGGCGATGGGCGTACCACCGGAGCTGGCGCAAAGCGCCGTCCGCATAAGCCTTGGTTTTGGAACCCTCAATATCGATGTCCAGACTTTCCTGGTCGCATTTGGCGAATTGATCAAGCGGATCAGACGGAGCTCGAAGGAAGCGGCGTAACTGCCGCAAGTATAAAAGAATTTGGAGCAGTAATTATGCCAGCAGTGCAAGAGACCGTAGAACGCGTCCGCCAGATGGAGGTCGACAAGTACAAATACGGCTTCTTCACCGACATCGAGTCGGTCAAGGCCCCCAAAGGGCTGAACGAGGACATCGTCCGCTTCATCTCGGAGAAGAAGGGCGAGCCCGAGTGGCTGCTAGAATGGCGGCTTGAGGCCTATCGCCGCTGGATCACTATGCAGGAGCCGAAATGGGCGAACGTCCACTATCCGAAGATCGATTTTCAGGAACTCTACTATTACGCCGCGCCGAAGAGCACGCCGGGCCCGAAGAGCCTGGCCGAGGTCGATCCGGAACTGCTCAAGACCTACGAGAAGCTCGGCATTCCGCTGAAGGAGCAGGCGGTGCTCGCGGGCGTCGAAGGCGCGCAGGTTGACGGCGCGCGGGTCGCAGTCGACGCCGTGTTCGACTCAGTGTCCGTTGTCACGACCTTCAAGGAGGAGCTGGCCAAGGCCGGCGTGATCTTCTCCTCGATCTCCGAGGCGGTGAAGTCCCACCCCGAGCTGGTGCGCAAATATCTGGGCTCGGTGGTGCCGATCACCGACAATTTCTACGCCACGCTCAATTCGGCGGTGTTTTCCGACGGCTCATTCGTCTATGTGCCGCCCGGCGTGCGCTGCCCGATGGAGCTTTCCACCTATTTCCGCATCAATGCCGAACAGACCGGCCAATTCGAGCGCACCCTCATCATCGCCGACAAGGGCGCCTATGTGAGCTATCTCGAAGGCTGCACCGCGCCGATGCGCGACGAGAACCAGCTGCACGCCGCCGTGGTCGAGCTGGTCGCGCTTGAGGACGCCGAGATCAAATATTCCACGGTGCAGAACTGGTATCCCGGCGACGAGAACGGCAAGGGCGGCATCTACAACTTCGTCACCAAGCGCGGCGCCTGCCGCGGCCGCAACTCGCAGATCTCGTGGACCCAGGTGGAGACCGGCTCGGCCATTACCTGGAAG
>JBOHJE010000074.1:0-8581 GCA_050728375.1 Methyloceanibacter sp. | reverse complement strand
CCTTTCGACCGACCGGGAGGATGTGCCGCCGACCACCGGCGCGGCGGCCCGCCCCGCGGTCAACCGTCGCCCGCCTGCTCGAGCTCGACGTTCAGGCCGAGTGAGCGCATCTCCTTGACGAGTACGTTGAAGCTTTCCGGAATGCCGGCTTCGAATGTGTCGTCGCCCTTGACGATGGCCTCGTAGACCTTCGTGCGGCCGGCCACGTCGTCGGATTTGACGGTCAGCATCTCCTGAAGCGTGTAGGCGGCGCCGTAAGCTTCGAGCGCCCACACCTCCATTTCGCCGAATCGCTGGCCGCCGAATTGCGCCTTGCCGCCCAGCGGCTGCTGGGTGACGAGGCTGTAAGGCCCGATCGAGCGCGCGTGGATCTTGTCGTCCACGAAATGGTGGAGCTTCAGCATATAGATGTAGCCCACTGTCACCTTGCGCTCGAAGGCTTCGCCGGAGCGGCCGTCATACAGCGTGACCTGACCGGAGGGGTCGAGGCCAGCCGCGTCGAGCAGCGCCGAGACGTCGCCTTCATGCGCCCCGTCGAAGACGGGCGTGGCAACCGGCACGCCAGTCATCAGGCTCTCGCTCACCTCGATCAGGTGCTCGTCCTTCAACGCCGCCACCGCCTTGTCGTCGCCGTAAATCGTCTTCAGCAGATCCTTGAGCGGCTTGGCCTTGTTCGACTCTTGATAGGCGTGAAGCGCCTCACCGATCTTGTTGCCGAGACCGCGACAGGCCCATCCGAGATGCGTCTCGAGAATCTGGCCGACATTCATACGGCTCGGCACGCCGAGCGGGTTGAGCACGATGTCGATTGGGGTGCCGTCCTCGAGATAGGGCATGTCCTCGATCGGCACGATCTGGCTGATCACGCCCTTGTTGCCGTGCCGGCCCGCCATCTTGTCGCCGGGCTGGATCTTCCGCTTCACCGCGACGAAGACCTTGACCATCTTCATTACGCCGGGCGGCAGCTCGTCGCCGCGCTGGAGCTTGTCGACCTTGTCCACGAAGCGCTGCTCAAGCCGCTTCTTGGCTTCCTCGTATTGGCGGCGGATGGCCTCGACCTCGGCCATCGCCTTCTCGTTCTTGAGCGCGATCTCCCACCAATGCGTGCGCGCGACCTCGTCGAGCAGCGCGTCAGTGATCTTCGCCTCCTTCTTGATGCCCTTCGGGCCCTTGGCCACGACCTTGTGCATCAAGACGTCCTTGAGGCGCGCATAGACGTTGCGGTCGAGGATCGCGAGCTCGTCGTCGCGGTCCTTGGCGAGACGCTCGATCTCCTCGCGCTCGATCGCCATGGCGCGCTCGTCCTTCTCGACGCCGTGACGGTTGAACACGCGCACCTCGACCACCGTGCCGGACACGCCGGGCGGCAGCTTCAGCGACGTATCGCGCACGTCCGACGCCTTCTCGCCGAAGATGGCGCGGAGCAGCTTCTCCTCGGGCGTCATCGGGCTCTCGCCCTTGGGCGTGATCTTGCCCACTAGAATGTCGCCCGGATTCACCTCGGCGCCGATATAGACGATACCAGCCTCGTCGAGATTCTTGAGCGCCTCTTCCGAGACGTTCGGGATATCGCGGGTGATCTCCTCCGGCCCGAGCTTGGTGTCGCGAGCCATGACCTCGAACTCCTCGATATGGATCGAGGTGAACACATCGTCGCGCACGACGCGCTCCGAGATCAGGATGGAGTCCTCGAAGTTATAGCCCATCCACGGCATGAAGGCGACCAGCACGTTGCGCCCGAGCGCGAGCTCGCCGAGATCGGTCGAAGGACCGTCGGCAATGATCTCGCCGGCTTGAACATGATCGCCCACCCGCACCAGCGGCCGCTGGTTGATGCAGGTGTTCTGGTTGGAGCGCTGGAACTTGCGCAGATTGTAGATGTCGACGCCCGACTTTGAAGGATCGGTCTCCTCCGTCGCGCGCACGACGATACGGGTCGCGTCCACCTGGTCCACGACGCCGGTGCGGCGCGCGCCGATGGCCGCGCCGGAGTCGCGCGCAACGACGGACTCCATGCCGGTGCCGACCAGCGGCGCTTCCGCCGTGATCAGCGGCACCGCCTGGCGCTGCATGTTCGAACCCATGAGCGCCCGATTCGCGTCGTCGTTCTCGAGGAACGGGATGAGCGCCGCCGCGACGGACACGAGCTGCTTCGGGGAAACGTCGATGAGGTCGACCTTCTCCCTGGGATAGAGCTCCACGTCACCCGCGTGGCGGCAGACGATCAGGTCTTCCACGAAGCTGCCGTTCGGCGAGAGCTGGGCGTTGGCCTGCGCGATGACGTAGCGCGCCTCCTCCATGGCGGAGAGATACACCACCTCGTCGGTCACCTTGCCCTTGACCACCCGGCGATAGGGGCTCTCGATGAAGCCGTATTTGTTCACCCGCGCATAGGTGGCGAGCGAGTTGATGAGGCCGATATTCGGACCTTCCGGCGTCTCGATCGGGCAGATACGGCCGTAATGCGTCGGATGAACGTCGCGCACCTCGAAGCCGGCCCGCTCGCGCGTGAGACCGCCCGGCCCAAGCGCCGACAGGCGCCGCTTGTGGGTGATCTCCGATAGCGGGTTGGTCTGGTCCATGAACTGCGAGAGCTGCGAGGAGCCGAAGAACTCCCGCACGGCGGCAGCCGCAGGCTTCGCGTTGATCAGATCCTGCGGCATGACGGTGTCGATATCGACTGAACTCATGCGCTCCTTAATGGCGCGCTCCATGCGCAGCAGGCCCACTCGATACTGGTTCTCCATCAGCTCGCCGACCGAGCGCACCCGGCGGTTGCCGAGGTGGTCGATGTCGTCGATCTCGCCCCTGCCGTCGCGCAAGCCGACCAGGGTCTTGATCACGGCTAGGATGTCCTCCCTGCGCAGCGTGCGCATGGTGTCCGGCGCATCGAGCTCGAGGCGCATGTTCATCTTCACGCGGCCCACGGCTGAAAGGTCGTAGCGCTCCGGATCGAAGAAGATGCCCTGGAACAACGTCGCGGCCGCCTCAGGCGTCGGCGGCTCGCCCGGGCGCATCACACGGTAGATGTCGAGCAACGCCTCCTCGTTGTTGGAGTTCTTGTCGACGGCGAGCGTGTTGCGGATGAAGGCGCCGATATTGACGTGATCGATGTCGAGGATCGGGATCTCCTTTAGCCCGAGATCCTTCAGCGTGGCGATCAGCTTCTCGTCGATCTCCTCACCGGCTTCGCCGTAGATCTCGCCGGTCTCGAGATTGAGGATGTCCTGGGCGAGATAGCGGCCATAAAGGTCCTGATCGCTGATGCGGAGCTCCTTCAGACCCTCGTCGGCGAGCTTCTTGGCGAGCCGCGCGGTGACCTTGCGGCCGGCCTCGATCGCCACCTTGCCCGTCTTGGCGTCGATCAGATCGGTGGTCGGCTTGATGCCGCGCATGCGGTCGGGACGGAACGGCATGCGCCATCCATCCTTCGTCAACTTGAGCATGATGCGGTGGTAGAAGGTCGACAGGATCTCCTCGTCGTCGAGGCCGAGCGCATAGAGCAGCGTCGTCACCGGCAGCTTGCGGCGGCGGTCGATGCGCACATAGACGATGTCCTTGGCGTCGAACTCGAAGTCGAGCCAGGAGCCGCGATAGGGAATGATGCGCGCGGCGAACAGGAGCTTGCCCGAGGAATGGGTCTTCCCGCGGTCGTGGTCGAAGAACACGCCGGGCGAACGGTGCATCTGGGAGACGATCACGCGCTCGGTGCCGTTGATCACGAAGGTGCCGTTCATCGTCATGAGCGGCATGTCGCCCATGTAGACGTCCTGCTCCTTGATGTCCTTTACCGAGCGGGCGCCGGTCTCCTCATTGATATCGAAGACGATAAGCCTGAGGGTGACCTTGAGCGGCGCGGCGTAGGTCATGCCCCGCTGCTGGCACTCCTCAACGTCGTATTTCGGCTGCTCGAAGGCGTAACGGACAAACTCGAGCTGGGCGCGCTCGCCAAAATCCCTGATCGGAAACACCGAGCGGAACACGGCCTGGAGGCCCTCGTCGAGGCGGCCGCCCTCGGGCTCGTCCACCATCAGGAACTGATCGTATGATTGCTTCTGAACCTCGATCAGGTTCGGCATCTCGGCCACTTCGTGAATATGGCCGAACATCTTCCGCAGGCGCTTGTGACCATTCGTAGTCTGCTGCGTCATGTGGTTCCTCTCAGGATCGTCGCGACGGCTCGCCGGAAACTCCGCCGGGGCAAGCGGAGACTCTGGAAAAACGTCAGGTTACTTATATGTGGGTGGGTTCAGGGCCACGGGCGAACCACCCTATCTGGGGATCGCCCGGGCACCTTTCAACCCAACCTTACTTCAGCTCGACCGTGGCTCCGGCCGCCTCGAGTTGCTTCTTGATCTTCTCGGCCTCGTCCTTGGTCACGCCTTCCTTCACAGGCTTCGGCGCGCCTTCGACAAGGTCCTTGGCCTCCTTCAGGCCAAGGCTGGTGATGGCCCTCACTTCCTTGATGACGTTGATCTTCTGGGAACCGGCCCCGGTCAGAACGACGGTGAATTCCGTCTTCTCCTCGGCGGCAGCGGCTTCGCCGCCGCCAGCGCCGCCGACAGCCATCATGGCCACCGGCGCTGCGGCCGAAACGCCCCATTTCTCCTCAAGCAGCTTGGCGAGCTCGGCCGCCTCGAGCACAGTGAGGCCGGAAAGCTCATCCGCAATTTTCTGTAGATCTGCCATTGTCTTATCCTCGTAAATTCGACTCTTGGTTTGGTTTCTCTGGCGTCACGCCGCCGCTTCCTTGTTGCCGTAGGCTGCGAACACCCGCGCTAACTGACCGGCGGGCGCATTCAGCGTGCGAGCGATCTTGCTCGCCGGCGCCTGAATGAGGCCGATCAGCATGCCGCGGAGCTCGTCGAGCGATGGCAGGCTGGCAAGCGAGTTCACCCCTTGGGCATCGAGCACCGTCGATCCCATCGCGCCGCCAAGGATGACGAACTTCTCGTTCCCCTTGGCGAACTTGACGGCGACCTTCGGAGCCGCCACGGGATCGTCGGAGTAAGCAATGCAGGTCGGTCCCCGCAGCAAATCCGCGATGCCCTTAACGTTCGTGCCTTCGAGCGCAAGCTTCGCGAGTCTGTTCTTCGCCACCTTGACCTGACCGCCAGCTTCTCTCATGTCGCTGCGCAGCTTGGTCATGGCGGAAACCGACAGGCCCACGTAATGAGCGACGACGACCACGCCGGCCTCGGCGAAGACATCGTGAAGCGCCGTCACCATTTCGCGCTTCTCTGCTCTATCCACTCTTCTCTCCGTCACGTTGAGACCAGAAGCGAAGCTTCCGGCCTTCGGCCACACCGTGCCGCGAGAAACCGCGGGGCAAGGCAATAAGCCGCCCCGCTCTTCCAAGCGGCGCTCTGCTGCCTGTCCCGCCCGCACGCGAAAATGCGCTAGAGCCACATACGAGGTTCAAACCGATCTCCAGGATGCGGGAGTCCCGCACCATCGAACCGTTCGTCTCCCGTCTCATGCAGGCCCGAAGGGCTTAAGCGGTAACCGCACCTGCAATCTCGGACAGGTTCGGACCGCTTGCGGACAAGCGGCCCCTCGGGACCGAACTCGGTCCCGAAACTCTCCACATCACCCGGTGCCTAGACTGCCGGGTTCGATCTTGACGCCGGGGCCCATTGTCGAGGTAACGGCGATACGCTTGACGAAGGTGCCTTTGGCACCCGAGGGCTTCGCCTTCCTCACCGCATCGGCGAAAGCGCGGATGTTCTCGACGAGCGCCTGCTCGGAGAAACTCGCCTTGCCGACGGCCGAATGAATGAGGCCCGCCTTCTCGACGCGAAACTCGACGGCGCCGCCCTTTGCAGCCGCCACGGCGGGGCCGATATCGGCCGTCACCGTGCCGACCTTCGGGTTCGGCATCAGACCCCGTGGGCCGAGCACCTTACCGAGGCGACCGACGAGCGGCATCATGTCCGGCGTGGCGATGCAACGGTCGAATTCGATCACGCCCTTCTGCACCTGCTCGACGAGATCCTCGGCGCCAACCAGATCGGCGCCGGCCTTCTTCGCTTCCTCGGCCTTTGCGCCCTTGGCGAACACGGCGACGCGAAGCTTGCGCCCCGATCCGTTGGGGAGTTGGCAGACGCCGCGCACCATCTGGTCGGCGTGGCGCGGATCGACGCCGAGATTCATGGCGATCTCGATCGTTTCGTCGAACTTGGCCTTCGCCCCGTTCTTGACCAGCTTCACCGCTTGCTCGATGCCGTAGAGCTCGTCGTGGTCGATCGGCTCGTTGGCGGCGCGATATCTCTTGCCGGGCTTGCTCATCTCTACTCCTGCACCTCTAGACCCATCGAGCGCGCTGAGCCGGCGATGATCTTCATCGCCTGCTCGATGGAGTTGGCGTTCAAGTCCTTCATCTTGACCTCCGCGATCTCGCGAAGCTGAGCCTGAGTCACCTGACCGGCGCCCGCGCGCCCCGGCTCCTTCGAGCCCTTGCCGATCCCCGCCATCTTCTTCAGGAGGTAGGACGCTGGCGGCGTGCGCATCTCGAAGGTGAAGGAGCGGTCGGCATAGACGGTGATGACGGTCGGGATCGGCGACCCCGCCTCGAGCTTCTGCGTCGCCGCGTTGAACTGCTTGCAAAACTCCGGGATGTTGACACCGCGCTGGCCGAGCGCAGGGCCGATCGGGGGCGATGGGTTCGCCTGCCCTGCCGGCACCTGGAGCTTGATGTAGCCTTCGATCTTCTTCGCCATCCCTACACTTCCATCTCAGTTTGACTCGTCATGCCCGGCAATGACGTGTTGTTGTTCCATCGAGCCAATCGGCCTACAGCTTCTCCACCTGGGCATATTCCAGTTCGACTGGCGTCGCCCGGCCGAAAATCGACACGGCGACCTTGAGCCGCGCGCGCTCCTCGTCGACCTCCTCGACCAGGCCGTTGAACGAGGCGAACGGGCCGTCGGCCACACGAACCTGCTCGCCGATCTCGAAGGTGACGGAGGGCTTCGGCCGCTCGACGCCTTCTTGCACCTGCTGGAGGATGCGCCCCGCCTCCTCCTCGGTAATCGGGACGGGTTTGTTCTCGGTGCCAAGGAAGCCGGTGACCTTCGGCGTCGACTTGATCAAGTGATAGGTCTGGTCGTCGAGCTCCATCTTGACCAGCACGTAGCCCGGAAAGAACTTGCGCTCGGACGCCACCTTGCGGCCGCGTCGCATTTCCACGACCTCCTCCATCGGCACGAGGACCTCCTCAAACTTCTCGGCGAGACCGCCGGCGGCGGCACGCTCCTTGATGGAGTCGGCAACCTTCCGCTCGAAGTTCGAGTAGGCGTGAACGATATACCAGCGCATAGCCATCGGACTTGAAATTGCCTCCTACCGGCCGAACCCGAGCACGAACTGGACGACCGTGCTCAACACCCAATCTACAGCGAGGAAGAACAGAGCCGCGGCAACCGACATGATGATCACCATGATCGTGGTGATGACCGTCTCGCGGCGCGTCGGCCAAGTGACCTTGGAGACCTCGGTCCGCACCTGCTGCAAAAACTCAAAGGGGTTCGTCCTCGCCATTTCAATCCTTGCCAACTTGCCCGGGCTTCGCTCTCGTCTCTCGCTCGTGGCAGGAGTGGAGGGACTCGAACCCCCAACCCCCGGTTTTGGAGACCGGTGCTCTAGCCAGTTGAGCTACACTCCTATCCGACTGCTCCACGCTCTATCCGACTGCTCCACGCTCACCGTGGAATTCTTCTCGTTTGTCTTGGCCTCGCAGCCTAACTTGCTGGAGCGGGTGAAGGGAATCGAACCCTCGTCCTCAGCTTGGAAGGCTGCTGCTCTACCATTGAGCTACACCCGCATCCATCGGCTCAAAAGAAGTTGTGGTGGAGGGGGTTGGATTCGAACCAACGTAGGCATAGCCAACGGGTTTACAGCCCGTCCCCTTTAGCCACTCGGGCACCCCTCCTTGGAGTCAGATGGAAATGACTGGTGATTGTAACCAAGCAAAAACGCCCCGCCGTCGGCCGGCAGGGTCCGCCATAGATGCGTTTATGGGTAGCCATTTCTTCTCTGTCAACTGTAAATCAGGCCGATAAGGTTGAAATTCCGCATGTTTCGCGCAGCGGGCTCCGTCCTTGCCATCCACTCCTCCGAAGGTTCCGCTTCACCCATGCGCCGCCAGAAAAACAGGCCCGGCAAGCCTTTCAGCCCCTCCCAGCGCGGCAATCGGCGGCCATACGGACGAGGGCACGAAGCCGACCGGCTCATCTTCGGGTTCTATGCCGTCGAGGCGGCTCTTCGTAATCCGAATCGCAATCTGTTCCAGCTCCTGGCCACCGAGAACGTCGCGCAGCGTCTAGAACCGCTGCTCAGGAAGCGCGGTCTCACGCCGACGCATGCAATGCCGAAGGATCTCGACCGGCTGCTCGGCGCCCACACGGTGCATCAGGGCGTGGCGCTCGAGGCCGAGCCGCTGGACCCTGCTGGCCTGGACGACGTCGCTCAGGATGGCATCCTGCTCGTTCTGGACCAGGTCACCGATCCACAGAATGTGGGCGCGGCGCTCCGCTCGGCGGCTGCGTTCGGCGCCGCGGGCCTCGTTCTGACCGAGCGCAAG
>JBOHJE010000073.1:0-3593 GCA_050728375.1 Methyloceanibacter sp. | reverse complement strand
TGTTGAAGCTGTGGGTGATTTTCCAGTCCGGGTAGTCCTCGCGGAGAAAGTCAATCGCCACGAACTCCATGGCGCGGCCGCGCCGGAACACATCGTTGTCCTCTGCGTCAGCCTCGCGCCCCGTCTTCTCCGCCCATAGTTCAAATGGGGTCTTGTAGGGGTTAATCCCGAGCAAGGTCGAAGCGTCTGAAGCGGTCACATCCTGCTTCCGCGCTGCCAACCATGCTTGCCGGTCTGCCGGCCGAATGATCTCAATTGGCATGTCAGCAATTCCTCATAGCAAGCGACCCTTGGATCGCGCGAAGTCGATCGGGTCCCTGTCGTGTTTTGAAATGTTGCAGGGCGGGCAAAGAAGCTGGAGATTGCTGGGCCAGTTCGATCCGCCCTTGGACAGAGCGATGATATGGTCGACGTGGCCGGCGCCGTTCAGGCGCGATCGACAGAAGCCGCATCTATCCTTTTGCTGTCGCCGAATGCGCTCGATGTCTTTCTCGGTGTATGTGCCTTCAGCACTTAGCTGACGAGCACGGCGCTTGCTTTGAAGGGCCGACCGCTTTTCCGGATTGGATTTTCGATAGCCGCGCGCGTATTCGCGGCGTTTTTCTGCAGAGCGCTCACGGAAGAGCCTATCCTGCTCGCGTGCCTGTTCGGGATTCTCTTGTCGCCATTTCGCGCGCTTCTCTTTCAGGCGCTCCTTGTGTTTCTCATTCCATCGCGCCCATTCGATCTTTCGCTTTTCGGCGTTCCGCTCCCGGTTGACCTTGTTCCTGGCTCGGGCCTTTTCCGGAAACTCTGCGCGAAAATCCTTCATCTTGTCGGCAGCGCAGGCGATGCAGGTTCCATTCGAGGTCTGACGCCTGGCAATATGCCCGCGCTTGCATAGGCGTCCGGTGAAGTAATAGGCCTCTCCGGTGCGTTTTGCTTCGCTCCAGGTTGCGGGCATCACTGCTTCCCACTCATGTGGGCCAAGCCACTGGGTACGATCGGCGGGGCGGATGATCTCGATGGTCATCGACCTGCCTCCTCGAGCAATGCAGCCGCGCGTTCGGAAATCTCTCGGTTGAACGATCCAAGCCGGAGTTCGACGGGATAATCGTTCAGTGTGTCGCGCACGGTCAGCAGCGTGGTGTCGACTGCGGCGGCGAGGCACTCTGCGAGACGATCTTCAAGCGGTGCATCGCTGGCGACCTGCTCTTTCCGGGCCGCCTCTACGGAATGGATGAGCCGATAGAGACCGAAGAGGGCCTTGCCCTTTGTCGTCTCGTAGCCATAGCCCCCCGGCGCTCCAAAGGCGGTGTGCACTTCGTCGATCGCGTCGGCGACGCGCTGGAGCAGTGAAGCGTTCTTGCTCATGACTGCACCTCGGCACGGAAGCCGCCGCAGGTGTTCACGGCCAGGACGATCCATGTCGCTATCATCTCGGCATCGCCATCGGTGCGCTCGCGGTTCACGTCGACGACGAAAACTTCGCGCTTGTCCGCATCAATGACCGAGCCGACTTCCTCGTCATGCAAGGCAAGCGGCAGCTTCACGTCGAAAGCGGCAAACCTCTCGACGAACGCCGCGGTTGTCGCCGGGTTTTCGATGCGCAGATCAGACACGGGGTTCCTCCTCCCAATAATCCTCATGCTCGAGCCCGAGCTCGCGGAGTTCCTCGGTCGATTTCCGGATGATGCCGGCATCGCCGGAGCGGTCGCAGCGGAACACGCCGTCATGGCAGGCCTTGGTCAGGCAGGCCGCACAGACCGTGATCCAGCGGTTGGCGGCGATCATGCTTGCTCCCTCCCGAGGTAGAACGGCACCTTGCGGGGATCATCACAGACGTAGCGGACGAAGCGCCGGTTTGGATGATCGCCGATGAACCTGGCGGCCTCGATCATGCCGGCTCTGTCGCAACCGAGCTTCGGGACCTGGTCGTTGATGACGGTGAAGTAGCAATCGCCACCGGTTAGCGCGCAGGTGTAGAGGAGGAGAGCCGCGATCATGGCCGCCCCCCGGCTTTTGCGATGGCGGCGCGCGCATCCTGAAGCAGCTGCTTCGACGCAGGCGATGCAACGATGTCGGCGGCGATGGCGGCGCTCACCAAACGCTGAACGATAGCCAACAGATCAGGCGCGGCCGCCCAGAGGTTCGCGTTCAGAACCTTGAGTTCCTTCGGGCCCCAGACCGAGGCGACCTTCCGGCCGGTCTCGTCGACCAGGTAGACGTGGCCGTTGCCATCATGCTCGGTTGGTAGCGCGGTTGTGATCCAGCGCAGCGACGTCGTGAAACCGGGGGTGTTCATTGCAGCACCCACAGGACAAGGCAGGCCAGTCCGTACCAGAGTCCGGCCCCGATCAGGCCCGCAACGCAGAAGCCTTGGATGGTGTTCATTGCCGCACCGCCTTCCTGGCGTCCTGGTCCGCGGCATCACGGGCAAAGCGAAGCGTCCGGCAGACGGCATCTTCTCCAACGGAAAGAAGCTTGGCGATTTCCAGCGTATCGAAGCGACCGCTTCCCCAGAGCACGATGCAAGCCAGAGCCTGGTCGCCGGTGAGGAAGCGCATGGCGGTGGAGGCGCTCATTTGAACGTCACTCCCTCGCCGTGCTTCCATTCGAAGCAGATAGAATCGCCGTCGTCGGTGATGATGACGCGCTTCGTGACGCCGAGTTGAGCGGCGACCGAGTGGCAGTAGTGATGGGCCGCCTTCACGGCCTCCTCCGGGCCGACGCTGCGGCGGACATATTCGTAGCTGCCGTCGTCGAAAAACTGGCAGACCGAAAATCCATTCGAAGCGGCGGCGTTCATGGCCGCGCCCTCCGGTACGCCACGATGTCGAGGCGGCCGAGCCCCGGCGATCCCGGCAGGCAGTGATGCCAGTTCTGGCGGTTCGCTATCCCGCGGTACTGACGACCGTCACCGAGTCGGTATTCGAGGCGGTCCTCGGGACCAACCGGGCAGGGGCCATCGCCCCATGGGGTCCAACCCTCGATGGTGGCGATCTGCGCCTTGATGTCGTCGACGCGGGTCTTGCAGGTCGCAACCTCAGCGGCGCGGCGGACCGGAGCATCGAGCATCTCGGCTCTGACCAGATCGCGCTCGGCGCGTTCCAGGAGCGATTCGAGATCGGCGAGAGTTGGGGCGATGGAGATCATGGCCGCACCGCCGGAGCCTTGATGGTGTTCTGACGAACCATCGTTGAGAAGGCCGCGAGGAACTGATCCGTGGCGGCCAGCCGGCTGTCTTGCTTCAAGACGGCATCGAGCAGAGTGGAAAGCATGCTGCCCTGCAGGATCGCGCATGCTGCGAGCAGATCAGATGGCTTGGTGCCGCGTGCTGCTTCGGCACGCATGAACTCGGCGAACTGTGTCACCATGCCGGTTGCCGCAAACCTGGCCATGCAATGCTCGACGCTGCTTGGCCGCGAAAGCGTGTCCTGAACGAAAGCGACGGAATGATTGCTCATCACAGCCACCCCAGCATGCGGGCGACAGAGGGCCCGGCGAGGACAACGGCTGGGGCCAGAGACATGCCGACGACGAGCTTGGCGCAGTCGGACAGGAAGTCCGCGATGGCGGTGTGGACTGGATCCGGCTCAGGACGTGGTGGTGTC
>JBOHJE010000072.1:0-6595 GCA_050728375.1 Methyloceanibacter sp. | reverse complement strand
GGCATGCTGGCGACCGTGATGAACGCGCTGGCCCTCGAGACTGCCATCGAGCGCGCCGGCGCCAAGGCCCGGGTGATGTCCGCCATACCGATGCCGACCGTCTGCGAGCCCTATATCCGCGATAAGGCTCTCGACCATCTGGAGAAGGGCCGTGTCGTGATTTTCGCCGGCGGCACCGGAAACCCATTCTTCACGACTGACACGGCAGCTGCCTTGCGCGCCGCCGAGATGGGCTGCGAGGCTCTGTTCAAGGGAACCCAGGTCGACGGCGTCTACAGCGCCGACCCCCGCAAAACGCCCGATGCGCGGCGCTACGACCGGCTGAGCTACGACGATGTCCTTAAGCAAGACCTGCGGATCATGGACGGCGCCGCGATCGCCCTTGCCCGGGACAACTGGATTCCGATAATTGTGTTTTCCATCAAGAGCCAAGGCAGCTTGGCGGCGGTATTGCAAGGACAAGGCTCCTCGACCACCATCGACGGTGGAAGGGACGCTTGAGCGCTTCGAGATGCCGAACGGCACCCGCCGAACGCCTCTTGATCGGGACCTGACGCTGGAGGCAGGGAAGGCGATGGCGAATTTCGACCTGGCGGAGATTGAGCGGCGGATGCGCGGCGCTGTCGCGGTCCTGCGGCAGGAGTTCAGTGGCTTGCGCACGGGCCGAGCGAGCGCGGGTCTTCTCGACCCGATCATGGTCATGGCCTACGGCAACCCGATGGCCCTCAATCAACTGGCGAGCGTGAACGTTCCCGAACCCCGCATGATCACCGTCCAAGTCTGGGACAAGAGCCAGGTCGGCGCGGTCGAGCGCGCCATCAGAGAGTCCGATCTCGGCCTCAATCCCATGGTCGAAGGGCAATTGCTGCGCCTGCCGATCCCGGAGCTCAACCAGGAGCGCAGGCAAGAGATCGCAAAGGTCGCCCACAAATATGCTGAGCAAGCCCGTGTCGCGGTTCGGCATGTTCGCCGCGACGGCATGGAGCATCTCAAGCGGGCGGAGAAGGAGGGCGACATGGGCAAGGACGAGCACCATTCGCTCTCAACCAAGGTGCAAGATCTGACCGATAGGTTCATCAAAGAAATCGACGAGGCCCTTGCCAGCAAGGAAGCCGAGATCATGCAGGTCTGATGGCCAGCCACGAGAACGTGCAGTCGCCAAGTCGGAGCAACCGAACGTGACGCTTGCGCTCGATAAGATCGCTTGGGGCGACGGTGAGCGCCCCGCTGCCCGCCACGTCGCCATCATAATGGACGGCAATGGGCGTTGGGCCGCCGAGCGTGGCTTGCCCCGCGCCGAAGGCCACCGGCAGGGCGTCGAAAGCGTGCGGCGCACGGTGGAAGCCGCGATGGAGCTCGGCGTCACGCATCTGACGCTGTTCAGCTTCTCGTCCGAGAACTGGACGCGTCCGAAACAGGAGATCAACGATCTGTTCGGCCTCCTGCGCCGCTTCATCCGGCGCGACCTCGCCGAACTCCATAAGAATGGCATCAAGATCCGGGTCATCGGCACGCGCTCGGGCCTCGAGGCCGAGATCCTCAGGATGATCGACGACGCCGCCGAACTGACCAAGGACAACACTGCGCTCAACCTCACCATCGCCTTCAACTATGGTTCACGTGACGAGATCGCGCGCGCCGCGCGCCGCATTGCGGAAGACGTAACCTCTGGCGCCATCGCGCCTTCCGAGGTGACCTCCGAGCGCTTCGCCGCCTATCTCGACACCGCCGGGCTCCCGGACCCCGATCTGCTGATCCGCACCAGCGGCGAGTTGCGCCTGTCGAACTTCCTACTCTGGCAGGTTGCCTATAGCGAGTTCGTCTTCGTCGATGTTTATTGGCCGGACTTCTCGAAGGAGACCTTCCAGGCAGCGATCGCTGAGTATCAGCGCCGCAATCGCCGCTTCGGCGGAACCTCGGCGAGATCCAGCGCGTGACGCCGGTGGGACCGCTTCCAGAGAAAGACCGGGAGCGCGTGGAAAGCCAAAAGCCGGAATTGATGCGGCGTGTGGGCTCGGCGATTATCCTGGGCGCCGTCGCGCTAGGGGCCGTGGTCGTAAATCCCTGGACCTTTCTCGCCCTCATCATCGTGGCCGGTGCGATCCTCTCCTGGGAATGGGGGCGGCTTACGCGGGGAACCCTCCCTGACAGCACTTACCTGATCAGCGCGATCTGCATAGCCGCGGTCGCCATCTGCGGTGGGTTTGGCCGTCTCGATCTGGCGCTTTTCATACTCCTCTGCGTTGGCGCGGCTATGGCCTTCACCGTATCCGACCGCATCCAGGTTGCGTGGGCCTTGGCCGGGCTTCTCTACGTCGCCCTGCCTGCCTGGGCCTTGATGTGGCTTCGTGCCGATCAGGCCCTCGGCGTCATCGCCGCGCTCTATCTCTTTGCCATTGCCTGGACGACGGATACGGCCTCGTATGTCGCCGGACAGCTGTTTGGTGGTCCGAAGCTTGCGTCTCGCATCTCTCCCAAGAAGACCTGGAGCGGCTTCGTGGCCGGCCTCCTGGCGGCCGCGATCGTCGGCTACGCATTTGGTCCCGCAGTCGGCGGCACCAACGTTTGGCTACTCGCCCTGTTGAGCGTGGCTCTTGCGCTTGCATGCCAGATGGGCGACTTGATTGAGAGCGCCGTGAAACGCCGGTTTGGAGCCAAGGACATGAGTCAGCTCATCCCCGGCCACGGTGGCTTGTTCGACCGTGTCGATAGTCTTCTGTTCGTTTCGGTCATTGCTGCCCTCATCGCTTTGCGGAATCCGGCGCATCCGGGCGAAGGGCTACTCATCTGGTGAAGGCGAATCCCCTGCATCCCACTCCGGCATCGGTAAAGGTGGCGTCCCAATCGCGTCCCGCGCGGCCGCGGCGTATATCCATTCTCGGCGCCACGGGCTCGATCGGCGAAAGCACGCTCGATCTTATCGGCCGAGATCCCCAAGCCTTCGAAGTGGTCGCCCTGACCGGCGGTCGCAACGCAACCCGCTTGGCCGAGCTGGCGATCCTGCATCGTGCCGAACTCGCTGTGATCGCCAATCCTCGCTCTTACGCCGATCTCCGCGCTGCCCTTTCAGGGACCGGCATTGAGACCGCGGCAGGGGACAAGGCGCTTCTCGACGCGGCGAGCCGCCCTGCCGACTGGGTCATGGCGGCGATCGTCGGTGCGGCGGGCCTCAAGCCGACGCTCGAGGCCGTCCGACAAGGTACCGCCACCGCTCTGGCCAACAAGGAGTGCCTGGTGACGGCAGGAGCGATCTTCATGTCCGAGGTCGCGCGTCACGGCACGACCCTGCTGCCGGTCGATTCCGAGCACTCCGCCGTGCTTCAGGTCATGGCCGACACGCCAGAAGATCGCATCGAATGCGTCTGCCTCACGGCCTCGGGCGGTCCATTCCGCTCCTGGAGCCTGAGGCAGATGGCCGACGCCGGGCCCGAGCAGGCACTCAACCATCCGAACTGGTCCATGGGACCGAAAATTACCATCGATTCAGCGACGCTCATGAACAAGGGCCTCGAGCTTCTGGAGGCCCATCACCTGTTCGCGCTTGCACCGGAGAAGCTCGATGTCCTCGTGCACCCACAGTCCATTGTGCATTGCCTTGTTTACTTGAGCGACGGCGCGGTTCTGGCGCAGCTGAGTTGTCCCGACATGCGCACCCCGATCGCGTACAGCCTGGCGTGGCCGAAGCGCATGCATGTGCCTAACAAGCGGCTCGGCCTTGCTGAGCTTGGCGCTCTGACTTTCGAGGCGCCCGATATGGAGCGCTTCCCCGCCTTGCGGCTCGCGCGCGAAGTCCTCGCCGCTGGGGGAAGTGCCGGCACCGTGCTGAATGCCGCGAACGAGGTCGCGGTGGAGACCTTCCTGCAAAAGCAGATCGGCTTTCTGGCCATCGCCGGTCTCGTCGAAGCGACGCTCGAGGCAAGCACCGACCTGATCGGACTCAGCTCGCAAACGGTCGACGACGTAGTCGCGATCGATGCCGAGGCGCGCTCGCGCGCCAAACACTGGCTCCCCCGGTTTGCACAATCGGGCAGGGCGGGTTAATAAGAGTTTGAACTTCAGGATAACTCCACACATGGACGCGATAAATCAGCTCTCGAGCTTCGGCGACAGCATCCTCGGCTACCTCGTTCCCTTTCTCTTCGTCCTCACCGTCGTGGTGTTCGTCCACGAACTCGGCCACTTCCTTGTGGCACGGTGGTGCGGCGTCGCCGTCAAGGTGTTCTCGATCGGTTTTGGACCCGAGATTTTTGGCTTCAACGACCGGCACGGGACGCGCTGGCGCGTGTCATGGATTCCGCTCGGCGGCTATGTGAAGTTCATCGATGACGAGAATGTCGCGAGCGCGAGCGGACGCAAGGCGTTCGAGGCGCTCTCCGAGGGGGAACGGAAGCGAAGTTTTCAGGGCAAGTCGCTTGGCCAGCGCGCGGCCATCGTGGCCGCCGGCCCCATAGCCAACTTCCTCCTCGCCATTGTCATCTTCACCGCTATCTTTTCGGTGTTTGGAGAGCGCATTACCGCCGCCAAGGTCGATGCGATCACACCTGGAAGTGTCGCCGAGCGAGCGGGTTTCAAACCCGGCGACAAGGTGCTCAGCATCGACGGGGAAGCCATCAAGAGCTTTAGTGAGATGCAGCGAATCGTCGGCATGAGCCCCGATCGGGAGATGCACTTCGTCGTCGACCGAGCAGGACAGACCGTGGAGATCGCGGCGACCCCGGAGCGCAAGGAAATCACCGACCATTTCGGCAATACGATGCGAGTCGGCCTGCTCGGGATAAAGCGCAGCGCCTCGCCTGACGATTGGACGCTAGAGCGCCACGATCCGCTCACGGCCTTCGTCATGGGCGCCAAGGAATGCTACTTCGTCGTGTCCCGCTCCCTGGGTTATCTCTACGACGTGGTGGCGGGACGAGAATCCGCGGACCAGCTTGGCGGCCCGATCCGAATAGCCCAAGTATCCGGTCAAGTCGCCACGGCCGGCTTTATTGCGCTGCTCAACCTGGCTGCCATCATTTCCGTCAGTATCGGGATGATAAATCTGTTCCCCATACCGATGCTGGATGGGGGCCATCTTTTGTTTTACGGAATTGAGGCCATCCGCGGGCGCCCGCTCAGCGAATATACCCAGGAAATCGGTTTCCGCATTGGCCTTGCGTTCGTTCTCATGCTAATGATCTTCGCGACCTGGAACGACCTGATTCACTTGAAGTTTTTGTGATCAGAAGTTGCAGATCGGCACACCTAGCGGGACCGTGAGGTCTCCGCTGTGGTGACGGGGTAGAACCAAAAATGGCCACAAAACAGTGGCCAGTTTCGACCCTAGGTGCGTGTGCCTTTGGGGTAGGCTTGAGGGGAAAACACCAGTAATGGTGCGGTGGACGTTTGCGAGAGGGCTGCTCGCAGCTCTCCTGATGTTGAGTGGCGTCCCGCTCTCGCTGGGTGTCAGCGCGGGCTTTGGCGACCTTTCCGCCTATGCGCAAGGCGCGGTCATCCAGTCGATCCGGGTAGAAGGCAACCGGCGCGTCGAGCCGGAGACGGTCCGCTCCTATCTGAGCTTCTCCTCCGGCGATCGTTACGATCCCGCCAAACTCGACGAATCACTCAAAACACTGTTCGCCACCGGCCTCTTTCAGGACGTGCGCATGCGCCGCGAGGGCGGGACGGTCGTCATCGTCGTGGTCGAAAACCCGATCGTGAACCAGGTGGCCTTCGAGGGGAACCGCGAGATCGAGGACGAAACGCTCGCCTCTGAGGTGCAGCTCAAGCCCCGCGCTGTCTATACGCGCGCCCGCGTCCAGGCCGACGTGCAGCGTATCCTCAATCTCTATCGGCGCCAGGGCCTTTATGCCGCCCAGGTCAATCCGCAGATCATCAATCTCGACAACAACCGCATCGACGTTGTGTTTGAGTTCACCGAGGGCCCGACCACCAAGGTCCGCTCCATCAATTTCATCGGCAACAACGCCTTCAGCGATTCGCAGCTCCGCTACGTGATCACCACGACGCGGACCAATATCCTAAGCTTCCTCAAGAACACCAACATCTACGACCCCGACCGGCTGAACCTCGACCGTGAGTTGCTGCGCCAGTTCTATCTCAAGAACGGCTATGCCGACGCGCGCATCCTCTCGGCCACCGCCGATCTCGATCGTGACGGGAAGGGATTCTTCATCACCTTCACCATCGAGGAAGGCGAGCGCTACCGATTCGGCACCATCGATATAGAGAGCGCGCTCCCGTCCTTGAATGTCGATGAGCTCCAGGGCGGGATCCTGACCAAATCCGGACGCCGCTATAATTCCGAGAAGGTCGAGAAGACCATTGAGGCGCTGACCATCAAGGTCTCCGAGCAGGGCTATGCCTTTGGGCAGGTGAGGCCGCGCTTCGACCGCGACGAGGCGACCCACACGATGAATGTGACCTACATCATCGAGGAGGGCCCGCGGGTCTATATCGAGCGCATCAATATCGTCGGCAATTTCCGCACCCGGGATGACGTGATAAGGCGGCAATTCCGTCTCGCCGAAGGCGATGCCTATAACCGTCTCCTGGTGCAAGCGGCCCAGAAGCGGCTGCGGTCGCTTGGCTTCTTCAA
>JBOHJE010000071.1:0-6746 GCA_050728375.1 Methyloceanibacter sp. | reverse complement strand
GGTCAAGCCGCCTGCGCCCTGCCGGCGGCTTCGCCGTTGAACATCAGGCCGTCCTTGCTGGCGGTGATCTTCACCGTCTCGCCGTCGCGGATCTTGCCTTGCAGAATCATCCCGGCGAGCGGGTCCTGCACATATTTCTGGATCGCCCGCTTCAGCGGCCGCGCGCCATAGGCGGGGTCGTAGCCCTTCTCGCCGAGCCATTCCTTGGCCTTGTCGGCGAGCTCGAGCTTGATCTTGCGGTCGGCGAGCAGCTTCAACAGCCGCCCCATCTGGATGTCGACGATCCTGCCCATATGCTCGCGCTTCAGCCGGTGGAACAGGATGATCTCGTCGACGCGGTTCAGGAACTCCGGCCGGAAATGCGAGCGCACCACCTCCATCACCTCGCCGCGCATAGCCTCTGAGTCGTCGCCCTCCTTCTGGTTGACGAGATATTCGGAGCCGAGATTCGAGGTCATGATGATGAGCGTATTGCGGAAGTCCACCGTGCGGCCCTGGCCGTCGGTTAGCCGCCCGTCGTCGAGCACCTGGAGCAGCACGTTGAACACATCAGGGTGCGCCTTCTCGATCTCGTCGAACAGGATAACCTGATAGGGCCTGCGGCGCACCGCCTCGGTCAGCGCGCCGCCCTCTTCATAGCCGACATAGCCGGGAGGCGCGCCGATCAGCCGGGCCACCGCGTGCTTCTCCATATACTCGCTCATGTCGATGCGGATCATGGCGTGGTCGTCGTCGAGCAGGAACTCGGCGAGCGCGCGCGACAGCTCCGTCTTGCCGACGCCGGTGGGGCCCAGGAACATGAACGAGCCGAGCGGCCGGTTCGGGTCCTGAAGCCCTGCGCGACTGCGGCGCACCGCGGTGGAGACGGCCTCGACCGCCTCGGCCTGGCCGACCACGCGCTTGGCAATCTCGATCTCCATCTGGATCAGCTTCTCGCGCTCGCCTTCGAGCATCTTGTTGACCGGAATGCCCGTCCAGCGGGACACAACGGCGGCGATCAGATCGGGCGTCACCACCTCCTGGGCCATCGCGCCGCCCTTCGATTCCTCCTCCTCGAGCTTGGCGAGCTTCGCCTCGAGGTCGGGAATCACGCCATAGGCAAGCTCGCCCGCCTTGGCGAGGTCGCCCTTGCGCTGCGCCTGCTCGAGCTCGATGCGCGCGGCGTCGAGCTGCTCCTTCAGCTTCTGCGCCCCGGCGAGCTTCTCCTTCTCCTGCGTCCAGGTCTGGGCCAGCGCGTTCGCCTTCTCCTCCAGATTGACCAGCTCCTTCTCGAGCTTGGCCAGGCGGTCCTTGGAGGCCGCATCGGATTCCTTCTTGAGCGCCTCGCGCTCGATCTTGAGCTGCATGATGCGCCGATCGAACTCGTCGAGCTCCTCCGGCTTGGAGTCGACCTGCATGCGCAAGCGCGAAGCTGCCTCGTCCATGAGGTCGATCGCCTTGTCGGGCAGGAAGCGGTCGCTGATGTAGCGGTTGGAGAGCACCGCCGCGGTGACGAGCGCGGCGTCGGAGATGCGCACGCCGTGATGCAGCTCGTATTTCTCCTTCAGCCCACGCAGAATCGAGATGGTGTCATCGACCGTGGGCTCGGGCACGAACACCGGCTGGAAGCGCCGAGCGAGTGCCGCGTCCTTCTCCACATGCTTGCGGTATTCGTCGAGCGTGGTGGCGCCGACGCAATGCAGCTCGCCGCGGGCGAGCGCCGGCTTGAGCAGGTTCGAGGCGTCCATGGCGCCGTCGGCCTTGCCGGCTCCGACCAGGGTATGCATCTCGTCGATGAACAGGATGATCTGCCCGTTCGACGATTCGATCTCGTTGAGCACCGCCTTGAGCCGCTCCTCGAACTCGCCGCGATATTTCGCGCCGGCGATGAGCGAGCCCATGTCGAGCGCGAGCACCTTCTTGTCCTTGAGGCTCTCCGGCACGTCGCCCTTAATGATGCGATGCGCGAGCCCCTCGACGATCGCCGTCTTGCCGACGCCCGGCTCGCCGATCAGCACGGGGTTGTTCTTGGTGCGGCGCGACAGCACCTGGATGGTGCGCCTGATCTCCTCGTCGCGCCCGATCACGGGATCGAGCTCGCCCTTCGCTGCCGCCTCGGTGAAGTCGCGCGTGTAGCGCTTCAGTGCATCGTAGCTCTGCTCGGCGGAGGCCGAGTCGGCGGTGCGCCCCTTGCGAAGATCGTTTATTGCCGAGTTCAGGCCCTGCGGCGTCAGCCCGGCGTCCTTCAGGACGTTCGCGACCTCGCCCTCGCGTGTCATGCCGAGCGCCTGGAGCACCCGCTCCACCGTGACGAAGGTATCGCCCGCCTTGGTGGCGATCTGCTCGGCCTGGTCGAGCACGCGCGAGAGCGCCGGCGTCATGTGCGGCTGGGTGGCACCCGAGCCCGAGACCTTCGGCAGCTTGGCGATCAGGGCATCGGTCCGCTGGGGCGCCTGCTTGGGATCGCCGCCGGCGCGGGCGATAAGCCCCGCGGCCATGCCTTCCGGATCATCGAGCAGAACCTTGAGCAGGTGCTCAGGCGTGATCTGAGGGTTGCCCTCGCGAACGGCAACCGTTTGTGCCGATTGGAGGAATCCCTTGAGGCGGTCTGAGAGCTTCTCGAAATCCATTGATGGTCCCTCTGCGGTCGGGAGGGTTTGATGGGATGGAGCGCTATACCCTGCGCACCCTTAACGGACATATAGCGCCGCCGCCCGGACACAAAAAGGGGCTTGGGATTGGCCGCGCAAGGTTCGAGGCAGGTCGCCCCTATGGCGAGTCGTTCGCGCTCAAATACCGCGCCTTCATCTCCTACGGCCACGCCGACACCACTGGGCGAAATGGCTGCACCACGCGCTTGAGGGTTTCCTGGAGCTGCCGGCGCGCCGATCTCAGGGCGCCAAAGCCTCGACGCTACCGAGATCGACGGCGGCCACAGCCGCTTTAAGCTGGTCCATGGTCGCGCCCGAGCCTTCCGCCTCGACCATGACCCGGTCCTTCACGATCGTCCCGAACCGGCCGGCGCGCGTCTCGCGGTTGTACGCTTCCTGGTCATGCGGCCGTCCACCTCCCCCATCTTGGAGTAGGAGTTCTCGGTGTCCTCCGTCGCTTTCGCGTCGAACACGCTGCCGAGCGAGGCGAACGCACCCAGGGCGCCCATATCCATCAGTGAGACGGTGATGTTCGCATCTCCCTTGGTGTAGACACCCTTGGCATTCGCGAAGGAGAAGCCGCCGGCGCCGGCGCTCGAGGTCGAAACGTCGGACCGCGCAAATCCTCCCGGCAGCGTGGCCGGGAGCAGCGCCTTCAGATCATCGGGCGCGATCGGCGCGAGATTGGCGGTCTCCACTTCCCCATCGGACGCGTCGGAGCCGACCGCCGGCACCGGGTTTTCCATGTTCTTCGTAATCGCTTCCAGCCGCTTGCTCGCTTCGCCGAGCGTGTCCATGTCGATGTCGATGCTGCCGGGGAGGCTGACTTTCCCCTTGAGCTCATCCGGCTCCATCGCCGAGGGGCCGGGCGTGAGCACGGCCAGAAGCGCCCCCACGAGGATGCCGACGACCAGACCCACCGCAACGACCGTGGCGGTGAGGCCCAAGGCCCGGTCGTGGGGCACGCCCATCACCACCGGGGCGCCGGTGTAGAGTAGGTAGAGCGTGTAGAGCCCGAGGATGGTCAGAAAGCCAAGCGCCGGAACTAAGGTGAAGATGCCCGCCATCCAGCTCGCCGTGGCCGAATAGGTGGCGAGCTTGAAGGCGCTCACCCGATCTTTGGTGCCGCCGAACCTGGGTGAGATCGCATCGATGATGAGCGCGAAGACGTAGACGCCGCCAAGCTGGAGCGCGTACTGGACAACCGCGCTCCACAGGGCGGCGAATAGCGACGGGCGATAGGTGATGATGCCGAAGCTGTAGCCGAACACGAGACTGCCGATCAGCGTGCACAGCACCGGCACCGCCGCGAGATAGACGACGTAGTTGGAATAGAGGCTGGAGACGGACGCCGGCTCGGCGGCAATCTTGGGCCATTCGACCTTCGGCCGAAGCAGGATGCCCTTCAGACGCTCCAGGAGAGCGACCCGCGCTTCGGGCGTCCGGATCATCGCCATAGCCCAAAAATCACCATAGCTTAGAATATGGGAATATTCGCCCGCGCAGAAGGGGAGTCCTGCGGGCGTCCGGACGGCCGTGAAGAGGGACTAGCTCACCGGGTCGGAAGCGCTCTCGTCGGAGGTGTTTGCCTCGTTCGGCTCGCCGTTGGCATCGCGAACCGACTCGCTGCCGTTCCCGCCATGATGATGACGCCCGCGCCCGCGATCTTGGCCGGAATTGGGGCGAGCATCGGCATGGCTGGGACGAGTATCGGCCTGGCTGGGACGGGTGTCTGCATGATTGGGACGCGTGTCAGCATGATTGGGACGCGTGTCGCCGCCGCCCCCGCCGCCTGAAGCGTCCATTGAATCGAAGTCGGACCCGTCCTCGTCGGCGTCGGGATTCCAGCGCGGGCGGTATCCTCCGCCGCCATTGGCTGCATCGCCCTGCGGGTTCCCTTGCGCGGCAGACTGCGCCTGCGCCGCCATGATGATGCGGTTGTAGTGCTCGGCGTGCTGGAGATAGCTCTCGGCCGTCACCAAGTCCCCCGAGGCCATAGCGTCCCGCGCCAGCGACATGTATTTCTCTGCGATATGGGCTGCGGTCCCGCGGATCTTCACGTCTGGTCCGTTGGATTCGAAGTTCCGCGCCAATGGATTCTGGGGCTTGCGGCCACCGCGGCCGCGTCCCCTGCGATTCTGCTGTCCTTGCCTCATGGGCCCCTATTTCACCTGCTAAGCGGCCAAGCCGCGATCCTTCCCTGCAAACTCATTTTTGGACTGCGGCTTCAGTGCGCTTTACGTCCGGAAAAGCCGGATCGCCACGCGGTCCTTCAATACGTTTCTTGCTGCCTTGTCTTGGGTCAATCTCCGGCGCTACGCGGTCTGCATTCCTGAAGCTAGCGCCAGCCAACAAAAAAATCTGATGGGCGGTTGAGCGTCCCCTGAACGTCCCGAGAGGCACGCCGCCTGTCAATCGAGGTTCACGAGAATGTCCGCTGTTTTGTTGCCACTGCAACCGGCCGCGTCTTTATCCCACGCTGGCCGTAAATGTTCTCTCCGCTGACCTGAACCTAACCTGAACACCGTGATTTTCCAAGCCTATTTTTTCGGTTGGGCGGCTTTGTGTCGCGGCTCACCCCACTTTGGGCTAGCACGGCGCGGGGACGGCCGCCGAGGTCCCGGCGCACGGCATCGGGCCGCAACGTAAGGCCGGCCGCTGCCAAGAGGTGGGTGACGGCCTCGGCTTGGCCGGAGCCGATCTCGACGATGAGCATTCCCCCCTCCCGCAAGACCCTGGGGGTGGCGGCCGCGATCCGCCGATAGGCGGCAAGCCCGTCGGCGCCGCCGTCGAGTGCTTGGCGGGGATCGTGTAGCGCGACCTCGCGTGCGAGACCTTCGATCTCGGCGGTAGCGATATAGGGTGGATTGGCGAGGATGAGGTCGAACGTGCAGCTGACCGGATCGAGCCAATCTCCGGCCAGGAAGGCGGCGCGGGTCTCGACCCCGTTGCGGCGCGCATTGGCCGCCGCCACGGCCAGGGGCGCTTCGCCGATGTCCGTGCCGACGCCGGTCGCGAGCGGCAACTCGGCGAGCAACGTGACCAGGATGCAGCCCGTCCCGGTGCCGAGGTCGAGGATCCAGAGCGGCCGCTCCCGGAGGGCCTCCTTTTCGATCAGGTCGAGCGCGGCCTCGATCAGCGTCTCGGTGTCGGAGCGCGGATCGAGCGTGCTTGGATCGAGAAGGAAAGTCCTGCCGTAGAACTCCCGCTCGCCAAGGATGCGCGACACGGGCTCGCCGGCCAGCCGCCGCTTCACATCGGCCTGGAGCCGCGCCTCGGCCCCGGACGCCAGCGACTCGCCCACACGCGCAACCACGATCTCGTAGGTCATGCCGGCGGCGCGGCCGAGCAGAAGCCGCGCATCGAGCTCCGGCGTCTCCATCCCGGCCCGCCGAAAGGAGCCCGCGACCTCGACAAACGCATCTCGAATTGAGTGGGAGCCGGGCAGCTTACTCTCCCCTCCCCCCTTGTGGGGGAGGCATAGGGAGGGGGGTTCGACATACTCTAGCCCCCTCCGCTCGTGCGAAATGCGCGAGCGCGCTCCCCCGCAGGGGGGGCGCGGTGACGAAGAGGCATCGCTCAGGACCGGAGACCGGCCTTGCTCAGCCATGCCCCTCCTCCTGCATGCAAGCAAGCTGGCTCGTCTGATGCTCGGTGATGAGCGCGTCGATCACCTCGTCGAGCGCCGCCTCGCCCTGGAGCACGAGATGGAGCTGGTGCCTGGTGAGGCCGATCCGGTGGTCAGTGACGCGGCTTTGCGGAAAGTTATAAGTGCGGATGCGCTGCGAGCGGTCGCCCGAGCCGATCTGGCTCCTTCGGTCCTGCGCCCGCTCGGCGTCGCGCTTCTCGCGCTCCAGGTCGTAGAGCCGCGCGCGCAGAACCTTCATCGCCTTGGCCTTGTTCTTGTGCTGCGATTTTTCGTCTTGCTGGCTGACCACGAGCCCGGACGGCAGGTGCGTGATCCTGACCGCGCTGTCGGTGGTGTTGACCGACTGGCCGCCAGGACCGCTCGCGCGGAACACGTCGATGCGCAAGTCCTTGTCCTCGATCTTGATGTCAACTTCCTCGGCCTCGGGCAGCACCGCCACGGTCGCCGCCGAAGTATGGATGCGGCCC
>JBOHJE010000070.1:0-5627 GCA_050728375.1 Methyloceanibacter sp. | reverse complement strand
CCCGAAAATTACGTCGGGGAGCTGTCTGGCCACCCAGTTGAGATAATCCTCAAATTCGCAGCGAGTCGGACAGATGTATTCCGAGCAGAAAAATTGATCCAGTCGGTGGTGCGTCTTCAGATAGTTGAGAAATGAGAAGATGCTTGTAGGGTCAATCGGTGTCACAAGGTCGCGATAGAACTCGGTCTGCATTAACGTTCCGGGGAAGAGCTGACCGGCATGCCACTGGATGGCGCGGTTCTTTTCGAGAAACTTCGACTGGAATTGGATGAGACCGCGCACCCGCGCCGTTTCAATGAGAGCGGCCAGACTTAGGTTGGTTGGGCCAGCGCCCACGCCAGCAAGATCATTCTCCAGCATTGGCCATGAGCCGTGCCTCTCTATAAAGGCTTAGTGGCTTGAGTTTCCGTGACTGCCGCATCGCTCGATTTGAATGTCGCGCGCCCACCAGGAAACCAGGACGGGGAAAGGGCATAGGCGCCATCACCGAGCATGGCCTGCGCGATGCAAAGCACGAAAAGATATAGAGGATACTCCCAGCCACCATCGGGAGAAGCAAACAGCCAGCCGTTGCCTGAATGCACCCAGATTGCACCCACTAGGATCGGAGAGAGGGCAAGCGCCACCCAGCGAGTTTGGATGCCCAAAATGAGGAACAATCCACCCAACGCTTCAGCAATGATTGTCGCATAAGCGAACCAGGGCGGGAGTCCGAGCGAAGCGAAAAAGGCGACGGTGCCGGCTAAAGTCAGCGTCATGGTCATGTAAATGATGCTATGGGCGATAAACATCGTGCCAAGCGCAAGGCGCAGAAGAAGCACAGCGTAAGACCTCAACCGCTCCTCGCTCATGACCGCGCTCCCGTTGCTAACAGCCAGATTACATCATCGCGAGACGGCTGCCCAGTTTGATTGAATCGCCATGCTCCGTCATGATTTCGGGATGGCGTAATTTCCCGATGAGTCGAGTATCGTCACGCGATGGCCGATGACCCACAATGGTTTGCCAACCATGGTCTGCATCGCTGCCCGAGTACATCAATGTTGCCGAGAGAGCATTCGCTTGATTGCACGCAAAGAAGAGGTAATGCGCCAAGAGTGGCTTTCGTAAACAGCCTCAAGTTGTCTTAAAAGGCTCCTGTTTTCCCTCTCAGCTCTTCTCCATCGACGCGCTTCTCTTTCGTTAACAGCCTCGAGCTGTCTTAAAAGGCTCCTGTTTTCGCTCTCAGCTCTTCTCCATCGACGTGCTTCTTTAGAAGTCATCAGATGTAAGCGCTCCTCATTCAGCGACTCCTGAAAGAGGCTGTGGCGTGCTGCGTGTGCTAGACGCGCGAGGAGGTCGGTGCGTAGCGCCGCCTCGTCCCAGTAGTCGAGTAAGCACGCCATGAACAGGGGAAGCAGACGGGCTCTGTAGAAATAGGAGACAATGCCGTGATGATCGGTATCGATCGGGACTTCAATGCACTCCGGAAATGTTCTCCTCAAGAGGGCGTTTGCACGCGTGTCAATCTCGTTGCCACGCGCGTAAACGTAAACAAGCTCGGTTGGACTCGGAGAAGCACAGGCGCAGAGCGTGTCGAACGCCCGGATCGGAGTATCGCCACGCATCAACCGACCCGGATGCCAGGGATATCGGCCGCCGATGCTGAAGGCGCGGCCCGCACCTAACAGTCTGCCGGCGCGCAACGCCGGGAAGCCCCCCAGACTGTAGCCGAAGGTAAGGACCTGCTCGAAGCCGTTCGCGTCGGCAAATTTCTTGATTTGCGTCATGCTCTCGAGAAAGCCGCCGAGCCCCCGAACGCCATGCGTGTAATGAAGCTGGCGCGGATCGCTAAGGACGACCACATCGAACTCGTCGTCGCGGAGCATTTGCAGGAAGTATGAGATCGGCACGCCAACCCGCCCTGTTGCAGCAGTAAAGGCGACAATTAGGCCCTTGGCGTCCTTGCGGCTCGTATAGTAGCTGGCATCTTCGCTCCAAGCGTCCCGGGAATAGCCGACCGGGCGTTGTCCGCTGCGCAACAAGGGAGCGATCTTGAAGGGCAGCTCGGCGTCGGTCTCTAGCGCCGCGGCAATCTCCAGCGGCGTCAGCTGGTCATCCCACTCTTTGACCGAAGCCTTGCGCCGCTCAAAGGCGATCTTGGGAGCCATCTCGGGCGGCCACTACGAGCTGAACCAAATCGCCGACATTGCCGCAGCGGTTCACATCGTCTTCGTCGAGTTCAACGTCATAGGCGGTCTCGACCGCCATGACGAACTCGAGCAGCGTGAGCCTGTCGACTTCGAGCCCTTCCAGCGGTTCTGTGAGCAACCGTTCATCGCTCCAACCGCAATGTTCGCTTGAATTGTTCAAACCAGCGACATCCCGGAAGATGCGAGCGCAGCACGCGGCCGGAGGCTCCAGTGTCGAGAGGTTGTTTGTCGAATCCTGGGTGTCAGGCATGAAAGTCCACCACGATGTTGGGGTAGTACGCGAAGACCCAATCGGGCTTGCGCCGGACGGCGCTCTCGACCGTGAAGCGAAGCGCGAGTTGGGCGAATTCGGCAGTAAGGGCGCGCCACAGCCAGCTCGACAGATCCTCGCCAAGGCAGGAGTGCCGGCCTCGGCCGAAATGGCACTCGCCTTTGCTGGGACGATCACCCTTTGATCCGGAGTCCAAGTAAAGGCGGATACGATCTCCTTGTTTGATCGTGGCGTCGCCAACCTGGCGATCAGCAGCCGCGAACCGCTCGATTTCGCTGCCGATACCTGCACCAAGATCGTTTCCACGGGACACCCGCAATATCCGGCCATCGCCTACAAGGACGGCGACGCCATCGCCGGCGCCGCGCCCGCGCTGGTCGAAGCCATCGCGAAGGACCTCAAGATCCCGCTCGAATCCAAAGACATGGGGACTTGGGCCGAGGCCCAGGCGGTTGCTCGCGACGGAAAGGCCGACATGATCGTCGGCATCTACTTGAATGACGAGCGCGCCAAATATCTCGACTACGTCCAGCCGGCTTTCGTCTACGACCCCGTCGTCGCCTTCATCGCCAAGGACAAGCCGTTCGACTACAAAGGTCAGAACGATCTGATCGGCAAGAAGGGCGCCACCAACGAAGGCGAGAGCTACGGCGCGCAGTTCGACGCATTCATCAAGGACAAGCTGGACGTCGCCCGCACCGCCGGCATCGACGCCGCCTTCGACGACCTCATGGCGGGCAAGGTGGATTACGTTCTGGCCGGCTATTATCCCGGCGTCGCCGAGGCGGCGAAAATGGGCATCAAGGACAAGGTCGTGCCGCTCGAGCCCGCCCTGCTGTCGGCCGAGATGTTCGTCGCCTTCTCGAAGAAGTCGCCCTGCGCATCGCTGGCTCCGAAATTCGGAGAGGGCATAACCGCGATGACGACCGACGGCCGCTTCCACGAGATGCTGGTCGGCGAGATGAAAGAGTGGGATCTCGAGCAAAAGCCCGAATAGCCGGCTGAGATTGTCGCCGGCCACTCCGGCGACCGCTCAACCGCCGCGAACCACGCCGGCTCCGCGGATGCGCGCCAAGTCCATCTGAGTTGGCAGCCCATCCGGGAAGTTCGCCCGATTGTCGAGATGGGCGCCGAGCCAGACAAGCGCGATCGCGCCGGTCAGACCGAATAGCTCCACCAGCTGATAGCGGCGCACGAAATTCCAAACTCTTCCGCGCCGCTTGACCTTGAAGAAGCGCCGGCGTCGAAACCGCGGTGTGATGAGCTGAACCATCGAAATTCCGTGCGGGCGCAGACCTGTCCGCGCCGAGGTCCAAGCGGTCTATCGGACGCGGGGAAATAAATGGTTCACCCCAGCAAAGCTCCGGCCAATCCGGACCAGGAATTCCGCTTCGTAAGGTTAGCGAATTCTGAGATATAAAGGTGCAACCGGAGCCAACTTCATGCGCCTTCTCCTCATCTCCGATCTCCATTATTCCCTCCCCTTGTTCGACTGGGTGGTCGAGGTCGCCGCCGAATACGACGTGGTGGTGATGGCCGGCGATCACCTCTATCTTGCCTCGCTTGTCGATGGCCGCGCGCAGAGCGTCGTGGTGCAGAAATATTTCAGCCGGCTCCAGGCGAGAACGCGGCTTCTAATCTGTTCCGGAAACCACGACCTCGATTCACGCAACGCCGCCGGCGAGAAGGTCGCGAGGTGGCCGCTCGGCACGCACAACAAGGGCCTTCCATCCGACGGAGAATCCGTCGCGCTCGACGACACCCTCTTCACCATCTGCCCCTGGTGGGACGGCCCGGTGATGCGGGCCACGATCGGCGAACAGTTCGCAGCCGACGCTGCCAAGCGCAGCGGAACAAAACGCTGGATTTGGATCTACCACGCGCCGCCATCGACCTCCCCGGTGAGTTGGGCCGGCCAGCGTCATTTCGGCGACGTCGCGCTGAGGGAGTGGATCGAGACCTACCAGCCCGACATGGTGCTCTCCGGTCATGTTCATGAGGCGCCCTACGTCAAGGACGGGTCGTGGGTCGACCGCATCGGCGCCACCTGGATCTTCAACACCGGCCACTATGCGGGGGCGCCCCCCGCCCACGTCATCATCGATACGCAGGCCGACCAAGCACTCTGGTTCTCAGCCGCCGGCAATCAGTTCGTAAGGCTGAGTGAACCGCTGGTGCGGCCGGTGACGAGGCTCGGCGCCATGCCCGGTTGGCTTACAGCCTCGGATCGGCTTCAGCTTCAGGGCCAAACGTGAAGTCCTCGTGCTGCTGGTGAATGAGCGTCTCGAGCACCTCGCCGACCATGCCGAGATGGTTGCCATGGTCCTCAAATTAACGCTTGAGATCGACCAGATAGGTGGTCGCGGCATTGAGGCGCTCGGCCAGCAATTTCCCCAAGAGGAAGGCGATCTCCGGGTTCGACCTGAGAAAGTGCTCGGCGTTGCCGAACACTTAGGCGCTGACGGGCGTGACCGCAAGATCGGCGGAAGTCTGCGCCGGCGATCTACACCAGCGATTTCTTCACCGCCTCGAATTCGGCCGAAATCTGCCCCGCGCAGGACCAAAACAGCAAGCTGGCGCGTTCTCAGGCAAGGACCCTGCCTGCCAATTCGCGAGAGACAGGGCCGACTGCACCAAGGACACGCCGCTGAAAAACGGAGCCGTCGATGCCCCGACTAATTCTTCTGCGACACGGCGAAAGCCTCTGGAACCGCGACAATTTCTTCACCGGCTGGACCGATGTGGATTTGTCCGAGACCGGCGTTGCGGAGGTGAAGCATGCAGCCTGCCTGTTGAAGACGCACGACGTCGGCTTCGACCGCTGCTTCACCTCTGTCTTGAAGAGATCGATTCACACCGCTTGGATCGTGCTCGACGAGATGGACTTGGCTTGGCTTCCCGTCTCAAGCACATGGCGCTTAAACGAGCGCCATTACGGCGTGCTTCAGGGGCGTAACAAAGACGAGCTCCGCCGCGAGGCCGGCGTCGAGCAGGTCGAGAAATGGCGGCGGAGCTATACCGCCCGCCCCCCGCCGCTCGATCCGTCCGATGCACGCTATCCCGGACACGAGGCGAAATACGCCATGGTGCCCCGCAGCCAGCTCCCTTTGACCGAGTCCCTTGAGGACACTGTCGCCCGCGTGCTGCCCTATTGGCAGGAGCGC
>JBOHJE010000069.1:0-25733 GCA_050728375.1 Methyloceanibacter sp. | reverse complement strand
AGATACGCCCGCACTTGATGGCCCTCCAGATTGTGGATTTGGCAACTCCCACTGACTGGGCAGCCTCAGATAAGGTAACCATCCTTTTTTCTCCCCGTTTTTTATCGTGCCAAGGTAAAAAGCAATGCGCGCCCTCAGGCTGAGCCTCTTGGCGGCAGGAGAGGTCAGACACGCGGGCCCGCGGGGCCAAACTTTGGGCGATCAACGTTGCTGATGAGTCCCTTAGGCTCAGCATTGCGTTCCCTCCTCGTTGCGCAGCATGTCAATGCAACGTTCTCAGCAACTGGTTAAGGAGTGGTTACCCACGCCTATGCCGAAAGCGCCGATGCTATGTACCTGCGAACGTTTACCTGCTCGGCATGATGAACACTGCTGATCGCTCGCTGTCGCAAGTGGATTATGCGCCCGATTCTGGCCCCCGAGCATCTAACGGTGGATGTGCCGGTTAGAATTCATCCCATGCTTCACCACACATTGAACATTGATCGTTCCTCGGAAACCGAAATGGGCGTCCAAGTCTTTTGAAAGGCTTGGCGGGCGCGCCCGCAGATTTCCCCAAGGGGGGCCGCATAGGAGCTGCACGGCCCAAGGGAAAAGATCGGGATCGGGCGAGGTAAGCCCAGAAGCCGCGACCAAGACGGATGACCCGCGCAGTGAGGTTAGAACCGCCCCCTTAACTCACCCCTCTCACTTGCCCCCTGCGTTCTTTGCCGACATCAAGGCCTTAGGTCTGCTGTCGGAATGGCGGCCGGGACGTTACGTCTAGCGGACATGCGGCTCGAGCCCCACGTCAGCTTGACCTTTCAAGGTCTAACAACTCAAAACTGTCATCCCCCGGGAGATGCCAGAAGCTAATTTGCTGGCCCGCGCACGAGAACCGCTCCGTCGATAACACGTTTCACCTTTGAGCCAAGCTCGCAGGAGAGAAAGCATGAAGAATGTAGGCACTGGCCTGGCAGCGATCTGTGGAACCGCGCTAATAGTGCTCACGTCAACAGCACCGGCGACTGCAGACCCTGGTCGGCATCATTGGCGGCAGCATGGGAACGATCAAAAGCACACTCGAAAGTATGATCCTAGGCGTGACCGTAACCGTCCCAAGATAATCTTCGGCACTCAACCTCATCACTACCTCGACGTTGAACCCGGTCGTAACTTTGGTGTCAGACCTGATTCCTACACGTGCTACGGCTACGACTGCAATTGGTAGGACGGCGCCTCAACAAGGCGCGTGAAAACCGGCGCGAGAGGTAGGCCTGTGACTTACCGTTGCTGGCGCAGTGCGGACCCTCACAGCCCATAGACCCTCACAGCCCATAGGATGTCCGCTCTTGATCAGCATGTCCGAAATCCCCTCGAAAGCGGACGTGGCTACACACCTACCAAGGGTATTCGCGACCATCGTGATTGAAGAACATGCCGGATTGCGCTGGTTCCAAGGCCTCGAACAGACCTCTCAGCTTCGTCACACTCTCGGCTGGGGTTATGGTCGCGTGCGGTCCACCCATATCCGTCTGCACCCAGCCGGGATTGACGACCACGCAAGTGATGCCACGAGGAGCGAGATCGATGGCCAGGCTGCGCATCACCATGTTCACAGCGGCCTTCGAGCTCCGATAGGCGATCGAGCCTCCTGATGTATTGTCGGCGATCGATCCCATGCCGCTGGTAAGGGTGACGATAAGTTTGCGCTCGCTGCGTGCCACATGGTCGACGAACGCCTCTGAAACCCGCATAGGGCCCATGGTGTTGACGTCGAGCACCTTCCCCCAGCCGTCGTAGTCGATGTTTCCGATGGTCTGACCACGAGCTCCACCGACTCCGGCGTTGTTGAGAAGAAGGTCAATGGCTTGCCCGTCGAGTTCGACAGCCGCCGCCTTGACACTCATAGGGTCAGTGACATCCAAAGCCATGATCCGCAGTTTGTTGCCGCTCGTGTCAGCCAGTCGGCGCAGCTCCGAAGCAGAAGTTGGATCGCGACAAGCAGCGTGAACCTGCCATCCATCCGCCAAGTACTGCCTGGCGAACTCGAGCCCGAGCCCACGATTGGCACCGGTGATTAAGGCGCTCGGCATCGCAATACTCTGCACATTTCGCTAGTTCGGTGCCATGCCCTTCTTAGCGAGTTCTTTGACCGCCTGCGTGTTCTTTGAAAGATGCGTCAATCCCATGCCACGCAGCACGCTAGGTGCTTTGGTGAATTGGAGTCGTAGCCGACGATTTCGATGCGGTTGCCCCAAGGATCGCGAGAGTCGAGAAACGGGCCGGGCAGCGGCTGGATCCCTACGTCTGCCAGCGGCCCTACGGACGGCATCCTTGTCGTCGACCACCAGCCCAAAATGACGACCCTGGTCAGCCGGCTGAGTTCGGCCCTTTTGCAATGCGAGGAACTGATCGCCCAGATCAATGAAGGCCGAGGTGCCGCTCTTGCCCCGGAGTTTGAATTCGAACAATCGACCATAGAACGCCAGAGCCTCTTCGATATCACCGACTTCGCGCGTTACGTGATTGAAACCAACAGCGCGGGCTTTTCTTGCTTCAACCATTGCACTCTCCCTAAGCTCCTGAGTGAGCGATCTCCCCTCCTAGCCTGTCGCCAACTCTTCGAGACGCCTGGCAAGTTGATTGAGCTCCCACTTTCGTGCCAGCGCGGCCGCCCTATTCCAAGTTGGCTTCTGACTGCGAAGGTTCGGCAACGGAGTCTTCCGGTTCATCGTCGCGATCGAGCGGAAAAGCCTCAAGCTCTCTGCCTGCTTAGGAAAGCGGCCAGCAGCAAGCGCTGCTTCGAGCGTGCCATAGTGCTGCAGCAGCGTCGCCGCACCGGATGCGCCTACGCCCAGAGCTCCCGGCAGTTTGTCGGAGGGATCGCCGCGCAAGGCTATGAAATCAGGAACCTGTCCAGGCTCGACGCTGTACCGTGCACAAACCCCAGCGGGATCGACACGCGCCATCTCGCCTGCCCGGACGGGATAGAGGATGGTGGTTCGATCCGAGGCCAGCTGGAACGTGTCACGGTCTCCGCTTGCAATGAACACAGTGCCACCGCGCCTTTCTTCCGCGGCGGCCGCCGAGGCGAGGAAGTCATCGGCCTCGTAGCCCGGTGCTCTTGCGTTTTGAAAGCCGCACGCGGCGACGAATTCCGGTATGATATCGAGCTGCTCGATCAACGAGTCGTCAAATTCACGTCCACTCTGATAGGCGGGAAATTTCTCGTGCCGGTAGGTGGGGACTTCGAGGGTGTCCCATGCGACCAGCACGGCTCGTGGCTGCTCCTCGCGGTAAAGACGCAGCAGAAGGTTGGCAAAGCCGAGAATGGCACCAGCCGGCCTCTGGCCCTTCCTCAGAATTGATTTCGGCAGAGCGTGAAATGAGCGATGGGCGAATGAATCGCCGTCGATCACTAGCAATGGCCGGCGTTCGGGCACCTTTCCAAGCGGTTTGGGCGGCTTAGCCTTCCTCCGCACTGGTCTTGATACGCTACGAGCCAGCTTTGTTCGTGCGGTTGATTTACTGCTTGCGATCTTCATCCTATGTCATGGGAGGAGTTCTTCTGGTCCGGCGTAGATAACCGAAATCCATCGTGGTGTCCTTTCTTCTTGGTGGTCATCCCGTAGACAGGGCCCGGCACAAAGGGAACCTTTTACTCCCGCACTTGGGGCACGTCGGTTTGACGACTTCATGCTCAAGAGATGGTCTCGGTGCGTTCAAACTTCTTCCGCATTTCCGCAACGATATTGGTAAGTCGGCATAAGCTCGAATCCGGCAACGAGAGCGGCCGGCGTGACGCAGAATTTTACGGCCGAAGGCTGACTTGGAGAAGCCTATCCAAGGTCAGCGCGTGGCTCCCCCCGGTCGCTACTCAGCACCGACATAACCACATCCGGCGCCTTGTGATGCCCGAGGATGTGGAGCTATTGAGGAATGGTGGGATTTGCAGCTTGTGCCAACAGGCCCTTAAATGCCCGGGGTCTCACTTCTTCCGTTGGGTGGCTTCCGCACCAGATTCCAACATGCACGCTGCTTCAAGGACAATCGTGGCGACTCGCTCGCCAGCGGGCATGATCCGAGTTATACGATCGACACCCTCACCGGCGTAGAGCGCCATAGCTTCGAAGTCACCAGTCATGAGGGATGAGGGTGAGTCCGTACTGAACAGATAGATGGATCTTCCTGCCTCATCGCCAATGATCCGTGGCGGGCCGAACGGATCGCCTCTGTCCCCGCGCGTGGCGCTGTTCTTGAGCACCCTAACAGGAGCTCTAATCGGCCAATTGATGTGGAAGATATCAGTGAGGATCGTGTCTTCAGTTGACGCTTCGACTGTCCGCCGCCTGTGGTAATCGTGAGCGAAAGATTCAGGGGCAGCAATGAATGCCGTCCCGATCACGATGCCTTGCGCTCCGCGCCGCAGCGACTCGACAAGATCCCGGCCGTCAACCATGCCGCCCGCGGCAAGCACCGGAAGAGAAGACGCCGGGACTAATTCCGACAGGAGCGTGTGCAGAGGCGTGGTTCCCCGGACATGTCCTCCGGCCTCCACGCCTTGTGCGATCAAAACCTGGGCGCCGGCGTCCTCCGCGGCCCTGCCCTCCTCCTTCGACCCGACCTGACAGACGACCACAATCCCTGCATCACGGAAGCGCTGCACTAGATCCGGACGCAAATTCCAGAACAGCGCTATGACCGGAACTTGGAGCTCGATGCAAGTCTTAACCTGTGCCTCGAGCAGGTCAGGTGCGGTTGCCGCGGGTATGATATTGACGCCGAACGGCTTCGAGATTCCTCGCCGCATGGTCTCCACTTCACTGCGTATCAGCTCTGGAGACTCTCGGACCATTCCTAGAAAACCGAATCCGCCTGCTCTTGTCACTGCAAGCGCCAGTTCGGAACGCGCGACGCCCCCCATGCCTGCGAGGATGACAGGATAGTCGCAGCCGAGCAGGCCGCACACTTGGGTCTTCAAGGTGCCTGGAGCGACTCCGTTCATCGACCCAGCAGCACGTTTCGCAACACGACAGCGTTGTTGCGCTTCGGATCCTGAGCCGAATAGACAAGGGTAAGGGAGCCCCGCCGCGCGAGGTCGCGCAGTTCGGTCAACATGGACCGGTGCCGGCGTAATTCCTGCCGGTATTTGCTGCGGAACTGTTGCCAGCGTCCGATATCGTGCCCGAACCACTTACGAAGACCATCGCTTGGAGCCACTTCTTTTAGCCATTGATCCAACGCCGCAGCGTCTTTTGTAACGCCACGCGGCCACAACCGATCGATCAGAACGCGCACCCCATCATCGTTGGACGGCGCGTCATAGGCTCGCTTCAGTCGAATATTCCGAGCGCGGATCTTTGAGGTCATGCTCGCCCGCTTACGCTGCTTCCCTCCTCTCGGCGGAAGGTGAGCACTAGGACGTCGCGAAACGCCTTTCTAGAAGGAACGAGAGGCGCGATTGGAGTTACACCGTGGAAGACCCGCCGGTCATCGAGGAATACAGAATCGAGCGGAGCGGTCAGAGTGAACTCGCCAAGCTGCTCGCCGGCCGGGTCGAATATCTGCGTGACTCCACTCGACACATTGGTGCGGTTCACCAACATTACGCATACCCAATCGACGCCATCTCGATGCGGCCCTTCTGGAGTGGGCATCCCCGTCCCGCGCGGTGTTGCCTCGATGCGGAATTGATGCATCTCGACGTGCCAGGCTGTGGATTCTGTCTCCCCCGCTGAAGAGGTCGCGTTAAACAGCGTCGTGCAGAAGCCGAGGATGCCGCGCGTGAATCCGTTGGCGGCCACGCCGTCCGCGACGGGCATGAACCAGCGCTCTATACCGCCGTTGAGAGGATTGTGGTCGCGGCTCTGATAATGGGGTTGGTGCGGCTTGCGGTTCGCGAGGCCGTTAGCGGCACTGAAGGCAGCGAACCGCCTCCGGCGGTAATGGCCGCCGTCTGCCATATAAACATCGAGCCCGAGATCGTTCCAACTTGAGGCAAAGCCGGTCCAGGCGCCGAGCCCGCGCGTGCTCATAAGCTCACGCATCTGGTTGCCGGTCCGAAACGAAAAGCCCTGCCGGGCGATGTCGTCCGCGATCTCGGCTAGCGACGCGCGCGCGTCTTGGCTGCCGTGCTCGCTCAGCACTGATTGACGCCCTAAAGCCATCTTGCACTAGCCTCGAGTAACGGCGGCGTGCGGTCGAAACTTGCTTCGCACTAATGGACCGATTTCAACACTCCGCGTTCGGTGACAACCCCATCGAGGGGTATGTCGTGAGGAAACGGGTATATGGTCGGGAGCTCCGATTGTGCATAGCCTACGCCAACCGCGAGCGGACGATTCCGCAGACGCACCAGGGTGCGGTCGAAGTAACCGCCACCATAGCCAAGTCTGAAGCAGGCTCTATCATAGCCGACTACAGGCGCGACAACGACATCCGGAGTGACCGGGCTTCCATCGGGCGGCGCCGGGATGTTCCAGATGCCTGGCACGAGATTCATGCCCGGCTCCCACAAACGGAAGACCATCGGCGCCTGTTTCTCGACAACGACAGGAAGAGCGCAAGCCGCTCCGCCCGCACGAATTGCCGAGGCCAGGCTGCGAAGGTCCGGCTCGGCGCGAATGGGCCAGTACAGACTAACTATCCGTCCGGCGAGCGGAGTGAGAAAGGGCAACAGATGACGCGCGATCTCGTTCGAGAAGAATCGACGGGCCGAAGGCTCCAGCTTGAAGCGCTCGGGCGATAAGGCGCTCTCGTGTCGCCTTGCGCCACGCGTACACTTCCCGATCTGCCGAAAGCTCATCGTCCGAAAGTTTGTGCGGTCTCGCACCCGAAACTTCGTTCAATTCTTCAACCTCACCACGCGAAGGTAGGGCTTCAGCTCGTCCCAACCTTGAGGAAAGCGCTCCTTCGCCTGCTCATTCGTGAGGCTCGGCAAGATTATGACCGGCTCGCCCGGTTGCCAGCTCACGGGTGTTGAAACTTTCTCCCTGTCCGTCAATTGCAGGCTGTCAATCGTACGCAGGATCTCCGCAAAGTTTCTTCCTGCACTCGGAGGATAAGTCAGGATAAGTCGAATCTTCTTTGTGGGATCAATGACGAAGACCGCACGCACGGTGACGTTCGCGTCGGCGTCGGGATGGATCATGCCGTAGAGCCCCGCAACCTTTTTGTCGGGGTCGGCAAGCATCGGGAAATTGACGGCGTGACCTTGCGTCTCCTCGATGTCTCTTTCCCAAGCGTGGTGCGATTCGAGCGGGTCGACGGATAGCCCGATCGGCTTCACGCCCCGCTTGTTCCATTCGAACTTTAAGCGCGCTAACCTCGGCAAGCTCAGTCGTGCAGACGGGCGTGAAGTCACGCGGATGGCTGAAAAAGATGCCCCACGAGTCTCCTAGCCACTCATGAAAGTGAATTGTACCTTCGGTGCTGTCCTGCTCAAAGTCCGGCGCGATCTGACCAAGCTGCAACGACATTCAAACCACTCCTCACTCAATCGTTGAACGTACGGCCCTCTCGGACCTCGCGCACATAACCCGCACGAATGGCAAAATCGCCGAAATGCTCCTCGGCGACATGGTCGCGCGCGTAGTGCCCCAACACCTTCTCCAAGGCGTCGAGAATCGCGCCTTCACCGACATTCTCGAGATACATCTTGTTCAGTCGCTGGCCATGGAAGCCGCCGCCGAGATAGAGGTTGTACTTTCCCGGCGCGCGCCCGGTGAGACCGATTTCGCCAATATAGGGTCGCGAGCAACCGTTCGGGCATCCACTCATCCGGATCGTGATTGGCTCTTTGTCAAGCCCGTGACGCAAGAGGATCGACTCGATCTTAGAAATCAGACCTGGCAGGTAGCGCTCGGCCTCGGCCATGGCGAGACCGCAAGTGGGAAGCGCCACGCAAGCCAACGAATTAAATCTGAGCCCAGTGTAAGTGGCGCTGGTGTCGAGCCCATGCTCTACCAGTAAGTTTCCGATGCTCGACCGATCCTTCGGCCGGACGTCCGCGACGACCAAATTTTGATTTGGCGTAAGCCTGAACGTGCCCCCATGAATCCGAGCGACCGCGCGCAATCCATCAAGAAGCCGGGCGCCAGAGTGATTTGAGATCCTGCCGTTCTCGATGAAGAGGGTACAGTGCTCGTTGCGGTTCTCGCCCGCGGCCCACCCGAGGTCATCGCCGTTGGTGGTGAAGCAATAGGGCCGCACCGGCTGGAAGGCAAATTGCTGCCGCGCCTCGGTCTCGCGCTTGATCCAATCGAGGCCCTTGTCGTCGATTGTGTATTTGAAACGCGCATGGTTGCGGTCGACGCGATCGCCAAAATCCCGCTGCACTGTCATGACCGACTGGATGACCGCGAGGACCTTGTCGGAGGCGACGTAACCGATGACATCGGCAAGTCTCGGATAGGTCTCAGGTGCCTGATCGGTGCGGCCCATGCCTCCGCCGATCGCTACGTTGAAGCCTTGCAACTTTCCGCACGAAACGATGGCGATGAAACCAAGGTCCTGCGTGTAGACGTCGATGTCGTTGATCGGCGGAATGACGAAGCCGATTTTGAACTTCCGAGGCATGTAGGTTCTGCCGTAGAGCGGCTCCTCCGGCGCTGCTTCGTCAGGCGCCCTCTCCTCCTCGTAGAAGATCTCGTCGTATGCCCCGGACTTCGGGATAGCGTAATTGCTTGCGGCTTTTGCCAATGCATAAACTTCCGCATGCATCTTCGACAGCAGCGGATTGACCGAGCACATCACCCCGCGGGAATCGTCGCCGCATGCCGCTCTCGTATCGAGCAGCACGTCGCGTAATCCTTGTATGACCTGCCGCAGGTTCTGCTTGCGCACACCATGGAGCTGGAATGTCTGGCGTGTCGTAAGGCGAAGAGTCTCGCCGCCATAGGCGCGTGCCAGCTCGTCAAGCTTCAACCATTGCGCCGGCGTGCAGATGCCGCCAGGAAGCCGGATGCGGACCATGAAGGAGAAATCCGGTTCCAGCCTCTGGCGGCGTCGTTCATCGCGGACGTCTCTGTTATCCTGCTGATAGAGACCGTGGAACTTCATCAGCTTGGGGTCTGTGCCCGGAACCGCCGCAGTGATCTCGTCGCTGAGTCCTTGGACTATCGTCCCGCGCAGCTGGCCGCTCTCTGCTTTCAGCGTCTCATCCGGCCCCAGCTTGTTGAGCGGCTGAGACAGGTCGCGGCTCCGATCGATCGATGAAACGGGTGAACTCATCTTTCAATAAACGTCGACCTGGTAGCGATGTTCGCGCTGAAGCGTGGCGATATAATCATCGGCGGCGGCGCGTCCAAGGCCGCCCTCCGTTTCGATGATGTCGCGGAGGCTCGCGTGGATTTCGGGTGCGAGACTTGAGGTACCGCAGATGTAGAGGTGGGCGCCCTCCTGGAGCCACGCATAAACATCGCGCGATTGTTCTTTGAGTCGGTGCTGCACATAGGTCTTCGGCTCACGGTCACGCGAAAAGGCAACCGTAATGCGGCTCAATGCGCCGCTCTTCAGCCAATCCTGCCACTCCGTCTGATAGAGAAAATCCCACCGGTGATTGCGCTCACCGAAGAAAAGCCATGACTTGCCGCGTGCGCCGCGAGCCTCACGATCCTGGACGAAGCTGCGATAGGGCGCTACGCCGGTGCCGGCGCCGATCATCAAGATCGGAACATCGTCAGCCGCTAGCCGGAAATGAGGGTTCGGCTGGACATAAATGGGAACCGTCTCGTCAAGCGTTGCGCGTTGGGAGAAATACCCCGATGTCACGCCGGTGCGTAGCTCGTCATGCAGCTCGTAACGAAGCGTGGAGATCGTGAGATGAACTTCGTCGGGAAAGGCCGATTGGCTCGATGCGATGGAATAGAGCCGCGGCTGGAGCGGCCTCAATCCATCGACGAACGCCTGTGGATCGACCCGCTTCACCGGAAAGCGGTGAACGAGGTCAACGACATGGTGCCGGTGTAGGAAGGCGACGCGATCCTCCGACCGATCCGTCTTCACCAGTCTCTCAAGCTCACTTGAGCCGCTCAAGACCGCCCAGCGCTCGAGAAAGCGCGGCGTGGCTGAACTGATCTCCAGATCCCTAGCAAGCACATCGCCTAGTGTTGCGGACTTGCTCTTCAAAACGATAGGAGCGTCGGGCGAAAGGCCGAGCGTCGACAGAATGGAGTTGATAAGCGCAGGATCGTTAGACGGATGGATGCCGAGCGCATCACCGGGCTGAAAGCTTATCCCCGAGTCGCTGAGAGATAGTTCGATGTGCCGCGTCTCCTTGCCCGATCCGCGCCCCGTCAGCGCAAAATTGTCGATTAGGGTCGCAAGAAACGGACGCCGCCTATCGAAAATTCCGGTTTGCGCCGTTCCCTTAGCCGCAGATGCGACGCTCGACACTTCCGCAGCAGGCGTGCCCGGCGACGAGGCCGGTTCGAATTTCGTAATAATTCTTGAAATCCAGACGGCCGCGGTCTCGTCGTAGTCAACGTCGCAATCGACCCACGCTTCAAGTGCGGTGGCCCCGAGTTCGGCCAACCGCTGGTCGAGCCATTTGCCCGCGCCGCAATAATGCTCATAGGTGGAATCGCCAAGCGCCAGGATCGCGTAACGCAGGCTTGGCAGTTTCGGCGCCTTGCGGCTTTCGAGAAACTCAAAGAAGGGCTTTGCCGATTGCGGCGGATCCCCTTCTCCATGCGTGCTGGTGATGACCAAGAGATCCTGCTCGTCCTTCAGTTTCTGCGTCTTGTATTGCGCCATGTCGGCGATGTTGGGACTGAGACCGGCCGCTCGCGCCGCATCGGCCGTGGCGCTCGCAAGGGCTGCGCAGTTTCCCGTTTCGCTGCCGAAAAGAATCGTGAGCGTACGCGTTTGGGCCGAAGCGAGCGCCGCCGATAGGGCCTTTGCAGCCAAACCCTCAAATGGCAGTTCGACGCGCTGTCCTTGCCTCGCGCCGCGTTCCAGTCCTGCGAAGAAACCGCTTACCCATGCCGCCTGTCCCGGTCGCAGGGACTGCACGAGCTTCTCAATTAGAGCTCGGTGCTCCGCGCTCAGCTCGGCTCCGGGAGGTTCCAGTTGGCTCATATTGAGGATTCGCCTCGTTAGCTCAGACGACAGCACGCCAAAAAACCAACCGAACTTATCGGCATACAAATGAATGATATTGCTTCTTATCAGAAATTTTCCTCATATTATCTGCCATGGATGTTGAACTGGCTCGCACATTCCTGGAGGTCGTCGGCAATGGGAGCTTTGTCGCCGCTGCCGAACGGTGCCGTTCTTTTGGAGTCAGCACTATGATGTGCCGATCAACTACGTCGGTCATGCGGAATCGTGGGACGAGATCAAGATTGACGGCGACATCAAAGGCAAGATTGCCTTCTCCGCTTTAAGCGGAATGGACAGGTGAACGCCGTGGCCTCCATCTTCCGTGATCTTGAGAGCCTCAAGGCGGAACTTGCGATGGAACGAGCGACGCCTGCCTAAGCTGCGGAAGGATGCGTCGTCGCATTCGTTAGGATTAGCATTGACAGCCTGCTAGATTCTCTTTCTTGAGGAAATTATCAATGGACCAACGGCCGCCGCTGCCCTTTACCTTTGAGACTGCGGTCGAGAAGGTCCGCAAAGCCGAAAACGCCTGGAACACACGCGATCCCGCTCAAGTCGCTCTCGCTTATACTGTGGATAGCGTTTGGCGGAACCGAGCTGAATTTCTGGTGGGCCGTGACGCCATCGTCGCTTTCCTGACCCGCAAATGGAACCGCGAACTCGACTACAGACTGATCAAGGAGATTTGGGCTTTCCGCGATAACCGTATTGCGGTGCGCTTTGCTTATGAGTGGCACGACGACAGCTTCAATTGGTTTCGCAGCTACGGCAATGAGAACTGGGAATTCAATGTCGATGGACTGATGCAGAGACGAATTGCCAGTATCAACGATTTGCCGATCCCCGAAAAAGAACGCAAGTACCATTGGCCGCTGGGCCCGCGTCCAGACGATCATCCATCCCTGAGCGATCTCGGCCTCTAGGGATTTGGCTTGCGTCCGCAGTTGACCCAGAACAGACATGAACTCATCCGCGCCCCAAAAGTGAGCCGGCGGATGAGTTCGACACATCACCGGTCAACCTGGGCGCGCGCCCCAATGCCGCTGATATCGACGCCGTCGTTGACGCGCCTTTACGTAAAAGGATCGAGGGCGGCGCCGTTTCCGACACCGCCCGCCCGTTCAGCACGTCCCGTCCGTCAACAGCGTTTAAGCGGGCCATTCAAGCGGTCCGCGTATCCCTTTCCCAGAGGGCGTCGACGCTCCACGGACCGCCGCCGGCAAAGGCCAGATAGAGAAACACGAAGCAATAGAGGATGGCCGCATCCCCGCCATTGAGGAGCGGAAACGCGCTCTGCGGCGCATGGGCCATCCAATAGGCAAAGGCCATCTCGCCTGAAAGAATAAAGGCGACAGGCCGCGTGAACAGGCCGACCAGCAGCAGGAGTCCGCCGACGAGCTCCAGCAAGCCAGCGACCCAGGAGAGCGTGAAGGCTTCCGGCGAATGTTCGGAGGGCGGGAAGCCCAACAGTTTCGAGGTGCCGTGCTCCAAGAAGATCAGCGCGGCGACGATGCGCAGAATGCTGAGGACCCGCGGGGCCCATTCCGTCTGAAGCGTGTCGGTGTTCATGGTTGCGTTGCTCCCTCCTTGCGCCCGGACCGGGCCCGCGAGCGCAAGTGTAACCTGCCCGGCCCATGCTCGTCAGCACATGCTCTCGTTAGAAATGTTCCCGCCGCAGATTTACGAGACGCGAAAGGCTGGGTCTCACGCCAGGGCCGACCTCACGGCCTCGACGGGCGCTTCTTCGGCGCTCTCATACATTGAGACCATGGGCTCGTCGGTGAGGATCGCTTCGTCGTACTCGCCGAACCCGTTGAAACGACTCCCCATCACCCGGCCGTAGGCGCCGATCTGGCCGATCTCCAGATAATCGCCCTCGCGCACGCCGGCCGGCAACACGAACGGTCCCGGCATGAAGTCTGAGCTGTCGCAAGTCGGACCGTACAACGTGAACTCGGCCGCCGCGCCCGTATCGGGGTGTCCCGGCGTCACGAGCCGCGCCGGGAAGCGGAACCCGGAATAGGTTGCGTCGAACAATGTGCCGAAGGACCCGTCATTGATGTAGAGGGCGTTGCCGCGCCGCGCGTCGACCCGAACGATGACCGACTCGGCCTCCGCCACCAGCGCCCGCCCCGGCTCGCATAGAAGTTCGCAGGATTGCCGGACGGCAAGCTCGTCCGCCGCGCGCACCACCTCATCCATGAAGCTGCCGAGCTCGGGTGGATCGGAATGCGGGTAGCGGCTCGGGAAGCCGCCGCCGATGTCGATCGCATCGACCAGCACGCCGGAGGCGACGACGAGCTGGCCGACCTGGCGAAGCGCCTCGCCGAAGGCGGCCGGCACGACCGCCTGCGAGCCCACGTGGAAGGTGATGCCGAGCCGCTGCGCAACCTGCCGCGCCCTGAGAAGCAACGCCGGCGCCTCCTCGGCGGCGGCTCCAAATTTGCCCTCGAGCGGAATGAGGCTGTGCGTGTTTGGGCAGGCGATGCGGAGGAAGAGCGTCAGATCCTGGGCGTTGGCCGTCTCCTCAAGGACCTTGTCGAGCTCCTCGCCGCTGTCGAAGGCAAATCGCCTCACCCCGAACTCCCGATAGGCACGGGTGATGGAGCTGCGCGACTTGATCGGGTTCATGAAATAGAGCTCGGCGCCGGCGACCGGCGCCACGCGCTCGATCTCGACCATGGAGGCGACGTCGAACGCCGTGATGCCAGCCTCGACCAGCGCATCGAGCACGCCCGGTGCGTCGTTGGCCTTCGCGGCATAGAGCACACGTCCGGGAAAATTAGCGAGAAACCATTTCGCGGCGCGATGCGCAGCGTGAGGCCTGAGGGCTAGGACGGGCCGCTCGGGACGATGGTGGCGGAGAAGCTCCGCGGCAGAAGTGAAAACGTCCATCCCATGCGCACTCCCACACGAGATTGCCGATGTCAGTTGCTACCCTTGAGCGAGTTTGCCTACGAGCCGGCGTGGTCCCTAAGGAATCCTGACAGGCTTGTAAAGGAAATTTCGCAAGCTGACCATCAATCTCTCCGCCCCGCCGCCGAGAGCGCCGTTGGCGTGGCGCTCGAGTAGACCGGATTCTGGAGCAGACCGAAGGTCTTTCGCGCCGCGAGCCGCACCATCGCGGCCGTGTAGACATAGCTCTCGGTGCTGTCGACCACGCCGTCGCCGTTGCCTACAGGATAGAGATCGGCGCTCCCCGACAGCCCCTCGATGAGGTAGCGGGTGAAGAGACCTATGTCGTAGCTCGTGTCGATTAGGGTGCGCTGTCCCCGGTCGGAGGCCGCGAGGATTGTGACCGCGGGCAGCGGCGACGGCGGCAGGGCCGAGCGTGTCGTCTCAGGCAGGTTCGGCGGCAGGACGTAGGGGCTCTGGTCGCGGCCATATTCGGCCTCCAGCAGAACCAGAACCGACTTGGCCTTGAGCCCGGCAACGTTGGCGTAGAGCGTCGACAGCGGATAGCCGCTCCGCTCCTCGCGATACGGCTCGGCGTCGACCGGCAGGAGATAGACCTCGCTATGGTTGGCGTTGGTGGCGCCGTGCCCGGAGAAATAGACGAGCACCTTGGCATCGGGTTGCGACCGGGCGAGCCGCGCAAGATCGCCCTGGCTTCCAGGTTCGGGTCCGAACAGGCGCTCGAGATCGGCTTTGCGCGCATTCCTGAGGTCCATAATGTTATCCTGCCGGTAGCCCAGTCGCTCCGTCAGGAAGGAGTACATGGCGCCCGCATCCCCAATCGCCGTCTCGGAGCGCGGCAGCTTGGTGTAGTCGCCGTTGCCGATGATGACCGCTATCGCCGAGGCGTCCTCGTCGGCCGGCTGAGCCCCGCGGTAAAGCTCTCGGATGCGCGTGTAGGACTTGACCACGTTGCCGCTGCCGATCCCCGGACGCGGCAGATGACGCGGCGGCGTTGTGCAAAGCTCGATATCGCCCTCGCGTTCGATGCGCCGCACGTCCTCGAGTGCCAGATATCCCTCAATCTGCACGCAGCTACGGCACCAAACGACTCCGCTGCGGGCCTGGAGATCGTCGAGCTGGGGTTGGGCGAGCCCTTTAGGCGGGGTTAGACACGCCGGGTGGCACGCCCTCGCCCGCACGCCATCGCCATGGACGCGGGCCAGGAGCTCGATCAGATCCGCAGGCAGGCAATCGATATTGAGTCGCGCGCCGGGGGGAATGGGCGGAAGGCTTTCCTTGGGCTCGGCCGCAGGCGACCCGGCGGTGAGATCCTCGCTCAGAAGCGCCGCTGTCACGTCGCTTCGCTCTTCCGCCGATTTCTCTTCGGGAAGACCCTCCGCGCCTTTTTGGGGTGGAGCGGCAGGTTGGCTCGCAGGTGCGCCGGCCGCCGGAGCTTGAGCGGGCGCTTCGGGCACAGGCTCTGGTGCGGTCTGCCCAGCAGGGGCTTCGGGTGCAGGCTGTGGTTGGCCAGGCTCCGGAGCGGCAGCCGTCTCCGACTGCTCCTCCTTACAAAGCTCGCCGAGCTTCTTCTGAACCGGCGCAGCGAGGAAATCTCCGTAAGACTTCAGCCCATGCTCGTTCTTGAAGTACCAGTGAGCCGTCCAGGTCGCTTCGTTGGCCTTACCGTCGACCGGCCCCTTGTAGTATCCGAGCTTGGCAAAGCACCGCTGCACGCGGGCCGTGGCCTTCGCTTTCTCGTCTTTGGATTGACCCGAGGGGGCGGGGGTGGGGGCGGTATCCGGCGTGACGACGGCAAGGAGGGGTTCGGAACCAAGGTCGGGAGAGAGACCCGCCAAAGCAGCGGCAAAGACGAGCCCCGCCGTCAGGGCCCGCGCGCTTACCTGTCTCCCCGCCATGCGATTCCTCGCCGCAAGACTATGCGGCTGCGCATCGGCGACCGCACCTGTTCAAAGCACACCCTACCCCATCCTGCCGCAAAGGCCAGACCCAAGCCGCAACGCCCGCGATGTAGCGAACGATGGCGGCAAGAGATGGGCAGAGCGGCGTGACCTAACGGTTTTTGGTAGGGCACAAAGTTGGGTTACCGTTTGCCGGTCGGTCTTGAACCTGAACCTGGTCTTGGGAAGGCATCGGGCCGCGGCGGCAGCCACGCAATGAACGCGGCGTGGACGGATCAGGGCGCGGGGATAGGCCGCCCGTCCTCCAGCACATCCCATCCGCGCATCACGGCCGGCCGCTCGGCGATCGCCAGATACCACCGCCTCACATTCGGATAGCCGGCGAAGTCCACCGTCTGCCATGCGAAGCGTGAAATCCACGGCCAGATGGCGATGTCGGCAACCGAATAGCCGCCCGCGACGTACTCGACCTCAGCCAGCCGCCTGTCGAGGACGCCCCAAAGACGCTTGGCCTCGTCGGCGTAGCGCTGCTCGGCATAGGCGCTCTTGCCCGGATTGAACTTCACGAAATGATGGACCTGTCCGAGAAAGGGCCCGGCTCCGCCCATCTGCCACATGAGCCACTCGACCACGCGCCACTTGGTGGGAAAGTCCTGCGGCCAGAGCATGCCAGTCTTGTCGGCGAGATAGAGCAGGATGGCGCCCGACTCCATCAGATGCAGGTTGTTGTCACTGTCGACGATGGCCGGGATCTTGTTGTTGGCTGCGACTTGGAGGAGGGCCGGATCGAACTGCTGGCCCTTCGTAATGTCGATCGGGTGCACGCGATAAGGCAGCCCGACCTCCTCGAGCATGATCGACACCTTCTGTCCGTTGGGTGTCATCCAAGTATAGAGATCGATCATCCGACGCTCCCGCCCCCTTCTCGCAACCGCAGCATGCTCGCATCGAGCAAACTACATGACTCGCGATGGCTCGCGCGGCGCTCGTTCGCACTTGCGGAAAATTTGATTCACCGAGTCTTCATTCCTCGGCCTCCCTATCGCCTGAAACCTGTCGCGGGGGCGCCACAGGCCAGTGTTAGCCATACGTCTGAAGCGCGCTGTTATCGACAGACGCGCAAGGGAGGACCGGATGCTCAATTGTGCCCATCTCGAACCTGAACAGAAGGGTGCTGCCACATCCTGGCCGAGCTACGTCCGCTATGCGATCTACTACACGCCGCAACCTGGGACCGCGCTTGCGGCATTCGGACGCTCATGGTTCGGCCGCGCTAATGACGGCGCGACGCTAGAGGCGTTCTCCGATGCAGGTCTCTCCGGCTTCGCGAAGATCCCCGCAATCCCCGGACGCTACACCGGGCTTCATGCGCTCTTCAGGCCGCCCTTCGCGCTGCGCGAAGGCGTCGAGCCCGACGAGGTGAGGCGCCGCCTCATCGACTTCACCGCCAACCGCAAGGCAGTCGACACGGGTCCCCTGACGCTCGCGCGCGTGGGACGCTATCTCGTTCTCCGTCCTGTCGACCCGAAGCCGGAACTCGATTGGCTCGCCGCGCAATGCGTCGGCGCCTTCGACGGTTTCGCCGCCGAGCCCGGCGAGACTGAGTACGAGGAACATGCCAATCCGCAACTCAGCGCGCATCAGCAGCTCTTGCTGAAGAGCTTCGGTCACCCGCGCGTGCTTAGCGAATATCGCTTCTCGATTGCGCTGACCGGGCCGTTGGACAACGCGCATCTCGAACGCGTGTCGCAGGCCCTTTGGCCGGTGCTCGAGGAGATCTGTGCCTCAGGCGCCACGATCGATGGGCTGTCACTGTTCGGCGATCCCGGCGGCCGCACGCCGATGCGTCTGATCGGTCGCTATCGGCTCGCCGGCTGAGGATCGGACTCCGCGGCCGCCCTTCTCATTCGTGCCATCCGGGGCGAGCCCAAGTTTTGACACACCGCTCGGCGAACCTTTCCTTAGCTGGGAAAGTACGGGGGTTTTCATGCCCGATTATGGGGAGATCCTGGCGTTTCTCGCCGCCAATCCACCGCAGCTTGCCGCCGAGCGCGAACTGCACGCCTCGCTGCTCGAGCTTCTCGCGAAATGCCTCCGCTCGGAGCAGGTCACGACCGACGACAAGTGCGACGAAGACGAGCTGAAGACGGGCCAGTTTCACTGGGAGAACGTCCACTAATCGGCTTCCCCCATCAAGGCGACCGCGTTTCCTGACCTTAGTTTCCGCCGGCCCTGCGGTTTTAGGGCCGCATGGCGCGCTCCCTTGGCGTTTGCGCGCAACTGCCGCGGGGTGTATGGGATCAGAAAGATGAGACCGGCTGGGCGCTGGATCGAGCTAGCAATTTTCGCACCGTTTCGAGGGAGTTGACCTGCACCATGAGGGAAAGCGTCGCGTTAAGGCAATCAGGCGCCGCGGCAGCCAAGAGTTCGGCCGACGACATCATCCGGACGTTTCTGCAAAGCGTCGACAACGGAGAGCAATTCGTTCAACCCTATCCGCACGCCGTGCTGAGGGGCTGCTTTCCCGAAGGCACGATAGACGACATTCTCGCGCTTCCCTTCCCCGCCCCGTCTCTGGAAGGCGTCTCGGGTAAGCGCGAGCTTCACAACAACACGCGCAAATATTTCGATGCCGACAACCGCAAGGCATTCCCGGTTTGTGAGGCTGTGGCCGAAGCCTTCCAGGACGAGCGCATCACCGACCATATCGCCAAATCGTTCGGCACCGATCTCGGCGGCACCTATCTCCGTATCGAGTTCGCCCAGGACACCGACGGGTTCTGGCTCGAGCCGCACACCGATCTCGGCGTGAAGTCATTCACCCTGCTGCTCTATTTGTCGAAAGACGATGAGCACAAGAATCTCGGCACCGACATTTACGATGCCGAGAAGGTCCACGTCGGCCGCTCGCCCTTCGCCTCGAATGCAGCTATGGTGTTCGTTCCTTCGAACAACACCTTTCACGGCTTCGAGAAGCGGCCCATCAAGGGCGTGCGCAAGTCGCTCATCATCAATTACGTGACCGATGAGTGGCGCGCGCGCGAGCAGCTGGCTTTCCCAGACGTGTCTATCGCCTAGGGCCTCGTCGTCCCTCTTGTCAGGCCCGCGAAGGCGGGGCATCCCGTAAACTTCGCCGGCCGCGAACCGGCTTGCTGTGGTTACCGGATTGCCCAGTCAAACCGGGCAATGACGACGTGGGGGATCGCGAGGCATGAGCAACGTCGCCTGGATCGGGCTCGGCGTCATGGGCTACCCTATGGCCGGGCACCTCAAGACGCGCGGCAAGCACGATGTCGCTGTGTTCAACCGGACGCGGACCAAGGCGCAGGACTGGGTCGCTGAGTTCGGCGGTCGCCTCGCCGCCACGCCCGCCGAAGCCGCGCATGGGGCCGAGTTCGTTTTCACCTGTGTCGGCAACGACGACGATCTACGCGAGGTGACGCTTGGGGACAATGGGGCTTTGCGGGCCCTGGAACAGGGCGCGATCCTCGTTGATCACACCACGGCCTCAGCCAGGATCGCGCGGGAGCTTCACGCCGCCGCAGAGGCAAGCGGCGCTGGCGCCCTCGACGCACCGGTGTCGGGCGGTCAGTCCGGCGCCGAGAACGGCACCCTCACGGTAATGGTCGGTGGCCACGCGGCGGATTTCGGGAAGGCCGAGTCCGTCATTGCCGCTTATGCCCGCGCCGTCAACCTTATTGGGCCGGCAGGCGACGGCCAGCTCACCAAGATGGTCAATCAGATCTGCATCGCCGGCCTCATCCAGGGGCTCGCCGAGGCGCTGCACTTCGCCAAACGCGCTGAACTCGACGTCGCCAAGGTCATCGACACGATCTCCAAGGGCGCCGCGCAGTCTTGGCAGATGGACAATCGCTGGCAGACCATGATCGACGGCAAGTTCGATTTCGGCTTCGCTGTGGATTGGGTGCGCAAAGATTTCGCGATTTTGTTCGAGGAGGCGCGGCGCAATGGCGCGAGCCTTCCCGTCACGGCGCTGGTCGACCAGTTCTACTCGGAGATTCAGAAGATGGGCGGCCGCAGGTGGGACACGTCGAGCTTGATCGCGCTCCTCGACCGGAAAGACGCCTAGGCGGGTTTCGGCTCGACGGCGTATTCGAGCGGCAGAACCGTCGTGAACTTGATCTGCTCCATGGCGAAGGCCGAGCTCACGTCAGCCAGCTCGATCCTCGCGATCAGCCGTTTGTAGAACGAGTCGTAGCGCTCGATATCCGGCACCACCACGCGCAGCAGATAGTCCACCTTGCCGCTCATGCGGTAGAACTCGACAACCTCCGGAAAATCGTTGAGCGCCTCGTGGAAGCGCTCGAGCCATTCCTTCGTGTGGTGGCTCGTAGTGATGGAGACGAACACCGTCACCCCGACATTTACCTTCTTGGGGTCGAGCAGGGCCACGCGCCGCTCGATGACGCCTTGCTCCTCGAGCTTCTGGATGCGGCGCCAACAAGGCGTTGTCGAGAGTCCGATCTGCTTGCCGATCTCGGCCACGGGCAGCGTGCAGTCCTTCTGCAAGATGTCCAGGATTTTGCGGTCCATCCGGTCAAGCATTGGGGGCGGCCGATAAAAAATCGCGACAAGGGAGGCGGTCAAAGCAAGAAAATTCTAATCAGAGCAGGTGTCGCGACTACCATTAGATTATTTTTCTAATGCCTGCAAGCGCCGGTTTTACAGGAGCCGGCGCACCTCACGCCGCAAGACGGGAAGCAGCTCGGCCTCGAACCAGGGATTGTTCTTGAGCCAGGCATTGTTGCGCCAGGAAGGGTGCGGCAGCGGCAGGACGCGGGGATTCCGCGTCGTCCGGAAGAGCTGCTTCCAGGCGAGCAGGGTGTCTTGCAGGGTGCCACGTGCCGCCTCGCCAAGGTGGAAGGCTTGCGCGTAGGAGCCCACCGCCAGCACAAGCTCGAGCTGGGGCAGCGCCGCGAACAGCTTCGCGTGCCAGAGCGGGGCGCATTCGCGCCGCGGTGGCAGATCGGCGCCCTTCGCGTCTTGACCCGGAAAGCAAAACCCCATGGGCACGATGGCGACGCGCTCCTCGTCGTAGAACTCCTCGGGCTTCACGCCCATCCAGTCGCGCAAGCGGTCGCCCGACCGATCCGTGAAGGGCGTGCCGGAAAGGTGCACCCGCGTCCCCGGCGCCTGGCTGCATACGGCGAGCCGCGCCGTGCCGCTCGCCCGCAATACCGGCCTAGGCTCATGCGGCAAAGGTCTTCCTTGGGGCGCCTCGACGCAACGGCGACAGGCGCGAATGGCCGCGAGCACCTGTGTAAGCTCTGCCATTGAGACCTCTCAGAGGTCGAGCGTCATGCCGTCCTCTGCGATGATATAACGAGACCGGTCGACCTTTCCCAACTCGGCCAGCATGGCCTGACCCATGTGGCTGAGCAGCACGCGTCTCGCGCCGAACTTCTCGTAATTGGCGTCGATCGTCTTGTAGTCGAGATGAATGGGAAGCGTTAGGTCGTATTGGAAGCATTCGGTGATATAGAGGTCGGCGCCCCGGGCCACCTCGTGGAGCTTGTCGAGCCAGCCGGTGTCGCCGCTGAAGGCCAGCACCTTTTCCCCCACCTGGATTCTAAGGGCGTAAGGCGGCGCGCCTGAGGGATGGTGAACTTCGTAAGGCGTGATCGTCGCCCCGCCAATCTCGAGCGGCTCGCGTTCCCGGTACTCGACGAAGCGAAGGTCGAACCCGGGATCGCCCGCGGTGACGCCCGGGTAAAGGGCCTCAGCCGCCGTGCGGAAGCGCTTCTCGATTCCTTTGGGCCCGGTGACCACCAGCGGGCGCGTTCGCTTGCTCACATATTTCGCGTCGATCAGAAGCCAGGGAAGCCCGCCGAAATGGTCCCCATGCAAATGGCTGACGAAGATGCTATCGATGGAGTTCGGCTCGATGCCGAGGCGCCGCAAGCCGATGAGCGTCGTGGCGCCGCAATCCATCAGAAACGAGCCCTGGCCCGCGCGGGCGTGAAACGAGGTCTGTAGCCTGCTTCCTGCGCCAAAGGCATCGCCGCAGCCGATAATGGTCAGGCGCATGAGCGAACCGTCCAAAAGGGCCCTTCCACCCGCGCACGTCTTTGGCCCACCCCGGCGGCCGAGACAAGAAACCGCGTCTCAGTGCGGGGCGACCATAAACGCGCCGTTAGGGATTTCCGCAGATAGTTCTGGTTAAGCCCAAAGCGGGGGGTCGGGCAAGCTTCCCCGCATCTATGCCTTTGGCCGTTCACGGTTTTTGTCAGTCGAATAATTGCGGGTTCAGAGAGTCATGCCAGGAGGCGTCTCAGCCGAGGCCCATCGAGCCCCTGCGGCAGCGGTCAACGCCAAGCGGCGCGCCCATCGCAGCGTCCAGGAAGCCCGGGAAAAGCTTACCTCCAGGTCGGGTCACAAGCCGGAGTTCGAATACGAACTCCTGATGATGTTCGTGAAGAACGAACTCTCGGCCGCGGTGACGACGCCGTTGCTAGCCGTCGTCGTCGCCATGGGCGCCATGTTCTGGTCCCCTCCCCGCGAGCTCTTGGTCTGGCTCGGCACGGTCTTCGTCACCAAGGGCATATTGCTCAGCCTCTGCCGGCAATTCGCCAACGCGCCGCGCGACGATGCCGCCACGCCTGTCTGGCGCGCCAAGATCATCTCCGCCGAGTTCCTCTACGGCGTGACCTGGGCGGGCGTCGCGTTCATCGGCACCAACACGCAAGGCGAAGCGGCGCATACCTTCATCTTCGCCTCGCTTCTCGTCGTCATCTCGATGCGCATGCTCTTCGCCTCGTCGGTGATGCCCATCGTCTATGCCGGCACGCTGCCTATGACGATCGCGATCGTGATCCGCTTTGCCCTGCTCGACAACACGTTCTATTGGGCCATGGCGGCGATGGCGGTCGGGGTCCACATCTATTTCATCTGGCTGATGAGCGGATTCAACTCCACCGTCATGGCCATGCTCGAATACCGTGCCGAGAAGGATGCGCTGATCGCCGAGCTCGAGCAGGCGAAGTCCATCTCAGACGAGGCGCGCCTCCGCGCCGAGGAAGCCAACCTCGCCAAGTCACGCTTCCTCGCCACCATGAGCCACGAGCTGCGCACGCCGCTGAACGCTATTCTCGGCTTCTCCGAGATCATGCGCGCCGAGATCCTGGGGCCCCACGCGAACCCCACCTACAAGGAATACGCGAACGACATCCATCAGAGCGGGCAGCATTTGCTCACGCTGATCAATGAGGTGCTCGACATCAGCCGCATCGAGGCAGGCCGCTACGAGCTGCGCGAGGCGCCTACCGCGCTCGCCGACGTGGTCGAGGATTGCCAGCGGCTGATGCGGGTCCGCGCGGAGAACAAGGGCCTCAAGATCGTCGAAACGTTCGAGCCGGACCTCCCCAATCTCTGGGCGGACGAGCGTGCGATCAGGCAGATCTGCCTCAACCTCCTGTCCAACGCCATCAAGTTCACGCCGACCGGCGGCGTCATCACCTTGAAGATCGGACGCACCCCCACGGGCGGCCAGTTCCTGAGCGTGAAAGATACAGGCCCCGGCATTCCGGAGGACGAAATTCCGCGCGTCCTGAAAAGCTTCGGTCAGGGCTCCCTCGCCCACCAGACGGCGGAGGGCGGGACGGGCCTCGGCCTCCCCATCACCAAGGGACTTGCCGAGCTGCACGAGGGCACCTTCGAGCTCAGGAGCAAGCTTCGCTACGGCACGGAGGTCATCGTCACGCTTCCCCGAAGCCGGGTCATGGAGGCCCTGCCGCGGTTGGCCGAGCCGGGCGAGATCGAGGCCGAGAAGCCGCGTGTGCCCTGGCGCGCCTCAGGCCGCAAACGCTGACGCCGCTTGCCGCGCGATCGATTTGCCCCTGCGCTCCGGACTGCCTACATAAGCCTCAGCGCTCATCACCAAGCGACCCCTCTTTTTGGACACTCCGTGCGTCAATATCTGCCTGCTCGATTCCGACACCGGGCATTGCGTCGGCTGTGGCCGCAGCATCGAGGAAATCGCGCGCTGGGCCAGCATGACGCCTGCCGAGCGCCGTGCCATCATGGCAACACTACCGGACCGCATGGCCAGTTGGGAAAACGGGAAAGGCTCGTAGACGCGTGACAACTTGGCTTGCCCTTTTCATCTTGGCGCTCGGCGCCATGATGCTGGTGAGCAACGAGTCCGGCATGATCGCCGGGATCGACAGCACCACCTTCGGCTATGTCGCGTTCCTCCTTGCGCTTCTGGTCTACTTCGCCGGCGGCTTGGTCACGCGCTATGGCGGCGGCGCCAGTGCCATGCTGCGGGACGCCGTGACGTGGATCGCGCTCGGGCTCGGCCTCATCACCATCTATTCCTACAAGGACGAGCTGATGCCGATCGCGGCGCGCGTGGCGGGCGAGCTTCTGCCCGGCACCGCCATGACCGTCGAGGAGAGCGCCAACGGACTCACGGAGGTGAAGATCAGGCGGAGGCTCGACGGACACTTCACCGCCGCCGTCGGGGTGAACGGCAAGGACGTCTTGATGATTGTCGATACCGGCGCGTCCTCGATCGTGCTGACGCCGGAGGACGCCGCCAAGGCGGGCATCGATCCCAAAAGCCTGAACTACAGGGTCCCCGTGCTCACCGCGAATGGGCGCACCGTCGCCGCCCGGGTGCGGCTGAACAATGTCTCGGTCGGCCCTCTCGACCGCACCCAAGTCGAGGCTCTCGTCGCCCAGCCGGGCGCCCTCACCCAGAGCCTGCTTGGTATGAGTTTCTTAAGCCGCCTTCGCTCCTATGAGTTCTCCGGCGACTCCTTGACGTTGCGCGGCTGACGCGCGGCGGCCGAGCCGGCTGCCTTCGGAGCGACCCGTGAAGCGCGGCCAACAAGCATGTCCTGCAAGAAGCGCTGATCTGGCCGGCTCGGCCGACGGCGCCTTCGCGCTTGTCTACTTCTTCGACGATTTGTGGAGGGCCCTTGGTCCTGGCATCGAGAGTACCTCTCCGATCGCGGAGACGGCGCAGCCGGACGGGGCCAAGCCGAATATCCCCGCCGCGGTCGCCGAGAAGGGCGCGCTCGCTACGAACCTGCTCGGCATGAGCTTCCTCGGCAGGCTGGAGACCTTCCAGCGAACTGGTTCTTAACCAGTAACGCAACATAAAATCTATAAGTAGATCAAAACGTTAAATGGGTTTCTTGGCCGGGATTTTCCCGTCTGGGCAACGCCAAGGGCAACTTCGGTAGATTTCGGGATTGAACGAGCGCATTATGCGCGCGACGCCCCAGGTGGTTCAGACCTGAGGCGCCACGACTTGCCAAACGCAAACCCGTGGAGGTTCGCGAATGACCACAGCCCCCATAACATTGAATTCGGTGCTTGGCACTCGTCGCCCCTCCGCAACCCATGGAGGGGAGAATGACAACCACAAATACGCACGCGGCTCTCGCTGACCTCAACTTTGAGCCGTGGGACAAAGGCATCCTCCACCGCCTGCCGAGCAATGAGGGATGGATCAATCCATTGCTCGTTACCGTGAGGCTGGCTGGCGCGACCATGTGCAAGACGAAAGACGAGCTCCAACAGATGTGGAGCAAGGACTAGGGCGAATTGTTTTTCGAGCTTCTTAAGCGGCTGGCGGAATCCCAAGAGGCATTGCAAGCGGCCATTGGGCTTCTACAGGCGGCGGAGGCTCGGATCATCGTGGCCGGAGAGGCCGAGGCCAAAGTCAACTAGATCGGCCAGGAGATGCGAGGCCAAGCAACTCGCCGGGCGTGCCGGTAAAATGACCCGTCTCGATGAACGCGTAGACCAAGCATCTGTAACCGCCACAGCAGGCATTCAGACCGGCGCAGGAGACGTTATACC
>JBOHJE010000068.1:0-1599 GCA_050728375.1 Methyloceanibacter sp. | reverse complement strand
CCCCCCCCCCCCCCCGCGCGCGGGAGTGCTTAAGGCAATTTTCTAGGTGGCGACCACGGAGCCGCCGGTCGCTTCGAGCTCGAAGGCGGCCGCGAGAAGCGCCTTGGTGTAGTCGGTCTTGGGTTTCGAGAAGACCGTCCGCGCCGTGCCCTGCTCGACGACCTTGCCGTGCCGCAGCACGATGATGGAGTTGGCGAGCGCCCGCACCACTTTGAGGTCGTGGCTAATGAACAGATAGGCGAGCTTGTGGCGCTTCTGGAGATCGCGCAGGAGGTCGACAATCTGCGCCTGCACCGAGACATCGAGCGCCGATGTCGGCTCGTCCAGGATGAGGAATCTCGGCTCGAGCACCAGAGCCCGGGCGATGGCGATGCGCTGGCGCTGCCCCCCTGAGAATTCGTGCGGATAGCGGTCGCGGAAATTCGGGTCGAGCCCCACCTCTTTCAGTGCGCGGGAGACGCGCGCCGCACGCTCGTCCCGGCTGAGACCCGGGTTCTGGATTACCAGGCCCTCCTCGATGATCTGCCCGATCGATAGGCGCGGCGACAGCGAGCCATAAGGATCCTGGAACACGATCTGCATGTCGCGCCGGTACGGCCGCATGCGCTTAGAATCGAGGCTGTCAATGCGGTCTCCGAGATAGATGATCGGACCATCGCTCGACACGAGACGCAGCACCGCAAGACCCAACGTCGTCTTGCCCGAACCGGACTCGCCGACCACGGCCAGCGTCTGGCCTTCCTTGATTGCCAGATCGATTCCGTCAACGGCCTTTATGTGGCCGACAGTGCTTCGCAGGAAGCCGCGCTTGATCGGGAACCACACGCGTAGATCCTTCGTCTCGAGGATGGTCTTCGCCTTTGCGTTTGCGGGGGGCGGCGATCCCTTGGGCTCTGAGGCGATCAGATGCTTGGTGTAGGGATGCTTGGGCGCGGCGAAGATCTCGCGCGTATGGCCGCGCTCGACGATCTCGCCGTTGTTCATCACGCACACCCGGTCGGCCATCTTGCGCACGATGCCGAGATCGTGGGTGATGAGGAGCATCGCCATGTTGAACTCTTCGCGCAGCTTCAGCAGCAGGTTCAGGATCTGTGCCTGGATGGTGACGTCGAGTGCAGTGGTGGGCTCGTCGGCGATGAGCAAATCCGGCTCGTTGGCGAGCGCCATGGCGATCATGACGCGCTGGCGCTGCCCGCCCGAGAGTTGATGCGGGTAGGAGGCGAGCCGGCCTTCCGGATCGTCGATGCCGACCTTGGTGAGGAGATCGAGCACGCGCGTTCGCGCGGCCTTGCCCGACATGCCGCGATGGATTTTCAACACCACGCCGACATGCTGCTCGATCATATGCAGTGGATTGAGCGAGGTCATCGGCTCCTGGAAGATCATGGAAATCTTGTTGCCGCGGACATGGCGGAGATTGTCCGGCTTGAGGGCGAGCAGATTCTCGCCTTTGAACTTGATGGCGCCGGAAGGATGGGACGCTGCGGGGTAGGGCAGAAGCTGGAGGATCGACAGCGCCGTCACCGTCGTGCCCGAGCCGGATTCGCCCACCAGCGCCACCATCTCGCCGTCGCCGATGTTGAAGGAGACGTTCCTGAC
>JBOHJE010000067.1:0-4291 GCA_050728375.1 Methyloceanibacter sp. | reverse complement strand
TCGGTCGGCTTCTTCGACACCGGCACGTCCGGGAACAGCCGGATCCAGACGCGGCCCGAGCGCTTCATCTGGCGCGTCATCGCCCGCCGCGCCGCTTCGATTTGCCGCGCGGTGATGCGCGCAGGCTGCTGCGCCTTCAGGCCGAAGGTGCCGAAGCTGAGCGTGGCGCCACTCGAGGCGGCGCCCTTGATGCGGCCCTTGTGGGCCTTGCGGAACTTCGTGCGTTTCGGTTGCAGCATGACTTAAACCTTATCCTCGCCTCTAGGCCTGCGCCGGGGCGGGTTCACGGCGCCCGGTGGAGCGTCCACCTTCCTGCGCCTCGATAGCTCGGTTCTCCTGGGCCATGGGATCGTGTTCCATGATCTCGCCCTTGAAGATCCACACCTTCACTCCGATGATGCCGTAGGCCGTGCGCCCAAGCGCCGTGCCGTAGTCGATGTTGGCGCGCAGCGTATGCAACGGCACGCGACCCTCGCGATACCACTCCATGCGCGCGATCTCCGCGCCGCCGAGCCGGCCCGAGCAGTTGATTCGGATCCCGAACGCGCCCATGCGGATCGCCGACTGCACCGCCCGCTTCATGGCGCGGCGGAACGCCACCCGGCGCTCGAGCTGTTGGGCGATGCCCTCGGCCACCAGCGTGGCGTCGATCTCCGGCTTCCGCACCTCGACGATGTTGAGGTGCACCTCGGAGTCCGTCATCGCGGCGAGTTCCCGCCGCAGCTTCTCGATGTCAGCGCCCTTCTTGCCGATCAGGATACCGGGACGCGCAGTGTGCACCGTAACGCGGCACTTCTTGTGGGGACGCTCGATCACCACCTTGGAGATGCCGGCCTGCTTGCGCGAGCCGATGATGTGCTCGCGCATCTTCAGGTCCTCGTGCAGGAGCCGCGCATATTCGCCGCGGCCGGCGAACCAACGCGAGTCCCAGGTCCTGTTCACACCGAGCCTAAGCCCGATTGGGTTGACCTTCTGTCCCATCAGGCAGACTCCTCAACTTGGCACACGATGACGGTCATCTGCGCGAATGGCTTCTCGATGCGAGCGGCGCGTCCCCGCGCGCGGGCTCGCAAGCGCTTCATCACGATGTTCTTGCCGACATACGCCTCGGCCACGACCAGGGCATCGACATCGAGGTCGTGATTGTTCTCGGCGTTGGCGATGGCCGACTCAAGCGTCTTCTTCACATCCTTGGCAACGCGCTTGCGCGAAAACGTGAGATCGGCTAGCGCGCGGTCGACCTTCTTGCCGCGGATGAGTTGCGCAAGCAGGTTCAGCTTCTGCGGGCTCACTCGAATGAGCCGCGTCACCGCCCTAGCCTCGTTATCCTTGAGCGCCCGTTCGCGCCGCACCTTGCCCATGACTTAAGCCTTTACCCTCTTCGCCTTGCGGTCCGCGGCATGGCCGTGGAACGTCCGCGTCGGCGCAAACTCTCCGAACTTGTGGCCAATCATGTCCTCGGTCACGAGCACCGGAATGTGCTTCTGGCCGTTATGGACACCGAAGGTGAGACCGACGAATTGCGGCAGAATGGTCGAGCGGCGCGACCACATCTTGATGATGGCGTTTGAGCCGCTGCTGCGCGCCTTCGTCGCCTTCTTCAACAGATAACCGTCGACGAACGGGCCTTTCCAGATCGAGCGTGCCACGTGCCTTACCCCTTCTTCTTTTTCTGATGGCGGCTGCGCAGGATGAACTTGTCGCTCGCTTTGTTGGAGCGCGTCTTCTTGCCTTTGGTCGACTTGCCCCAGGGCGTGACCGGGTGACGGCCGCCTGAGGTGCGTCCCTCGCCGCCGCCATGGGGGTGATCGATCGGGTTCATGGCCACGCCGCGGACGACGGGCCTACGCCCCTTCCACCGCATGCGGCCAGCCTTGCCGATCGAGACGTTTGAGTTGTCCGGGTTGGAGACCGCGCCGATGGTCGCCATACACTCCGCCGGCACCATGCGCGTCTCGCCTGAATTCAGTCTAAGGATGGCGTAGCCTTGATCTCGTCCGACCAGCTGCACATAGGCGCCCGCGGCGCGGGCGATCTGGCCGCCCTTTCCCTTCTTCATCTCCACATTGTGAACGATGGTGCCGATCGGCATATTGGCGAGCGGCATGGCATTGCCCGGCTTCACGTCGACCCGCTCATCGGAGATGACCGTGTCGCCCGCGGCAACCCGCTGCGGCGCCAGGATGTAGGACAGCTCGCCATCCTCGTATTTGATGAGCGCGATGAACGCCGTCCGGTTGGGATCGTACTCGAGCCGCTCAACCGTTGCCGGCACGCCTAGCTTGCCGCGCTTGAAGTCGACCATGCGATAGGTACGCTTATGCCCGCCGCCCCGATGCCACATCGTCACCCGGCCGAAATTGTTGCGGCCGCCGGACTTCGTGAGCCCCTCGGTCAGCGCCTTGACGGGCTTGCCCTTCCACAGATAGCTGCGGTCGACGAGAACGAGCTGCCTCTGGCTGGGCGTGGTCGGTTTGAATTTCTTGAGTGCCATAGCGTCAGATTCCCGTCGTCACGTCGATTCTGTCGCCTTCGGCGAGCTTGACGATCGCTTTCTTCACGTCCTGCTGCTTGCCCTTGATGCCGCGGAAGCGCTTGGTCTTGCCCTTGCGGGTGAGCGTGTTCACCGCCAGCACCTTCACGCCGAACAGCTTCTCGATGGCGGCTTTGATCTCGGGCTTCGTCGCGTCGCGGCTAACCTTGAACACCACCTGATTTGCTTCCGATGCCGCGGTCGCTTTCTCGGTGATAACCGGCGACAGGATCACATCATACATAGCGAGCGCACTCATTTGAACCGCGCCTCCAGCGCCTCGAGCGCCGCCTTGGTCAGCACGAGCTTCTCGTGCCTCAGAATGTCGTACACATTGATGCCCTGGACTGGCAGCACATCGACATGCCGCAGGTTGCGGGCCGCGCGGGCGAAGTCGCCCTGCACCTCAGCGCCGTCGATGATCAGCACCGAGCCGAAGCCGAGCTTCGCAAAGCGGGACTTCAGGTCCTTGGTTTTCGATGCCTTCAGCTCGCACTTGTCCATCACGATAAGCTTGTCAGTCTTGGCCTTCGACGACAGCGCGTGCTTCAAAGCCAGCGCGCGCACCTTCTTCGGCAGGCCGATGGCGAAGCTGCGCGGCTTCGGTCCGAACGCCTTGCCGCCGCCCCTGAAAATCGGCACCTTCTTGCTGCCGTGACGCGCGCGGCCGGTGCCCTTCTGCCGGTACATCTTCGCGGTCGTCGCGGTGATCTCAGAGCGATCCTTGACGTGGGCCGTGCCGCTGCGCCGCTTGGCGAGCTGATAGCGCACCATGCGTTGCAGAATGTCGGGCCGGGGCTCGAGCCCGAACACCTCGTCCGGAAGCTCCACCGTGCCCGCCTTCTTGGCGTCGAGCGTGGTTACGTCGGCTTGCATTACTCTTCGCTCCCGCCCAGTGCCGGCTCGGCATTCTCAGTCTGATCGGTTTCGGCTTTGGCTGCGGGCTTCGATGCGTCGCCCGCGCCCTTGCGGAAGGCGCCTGGCTTCGGCGCCGCCTCAGGCAGCGGGCGCTTAACCGCGTCGTGGATCGTGACCCAGCCCCCCTTCGCGCCCGGCACCGCCCCGCGGATCATGATCAGCCCGCGCTCAACGTCCGTCTTCACCACCCGCAAATTCTGGGTGGTGACGTTGGTGTCGCCCATATGGCCGGCCATCTTCTTGCCCTTGAACACCTTGCCCGGATCCTGGCGCTGACCGGTCGAGCCGTGGCTGCGATGGCTGACCGACACGCCGTGGCTCGCGCGCAGGCCGCGGAAGCCGTGACGCTTCATGGCGCCGGCAAAGCCCTTGCCGATCGTGGTGCCGGACACGTCCACGAGCTGGCCCTCGACGAAATGATCGGCGGTGATTTCGGCACCGACATCGATCAAATTCTCCGGACTTACGCGGAACTCGGCCAGCTTGCGCTTCGGCTCCACATTGGCCACGGCAAAGCCGCCACGCGCCGCACGCGATAGCCGCTTCACCTTCGGCCTGCCGGCGCCGAGCTGTACAGCCGTGTAGCCGTTCTTCTCCGCCGTGCGCTGGCCGACCACCTGGCAATTGTCGAGGCGTAGCACCGTCACCGGGATGTGCTCTCCAGCATCGGTGAAAATCCTGGTCATGCCGACCTTTTGCGCGATGACACCTGATCGCATCGAACTAATTTCCTTGCCTCGTCCTTCGCCCGCTAGAGCTTGATCTCGACGTCTACGCCGGCGGCGAGGTCGAGCTTCATCAACGCGTCCACGGTCTGCGGCGTCGGATCGACGATGTCGA
>JBOHJE010000066.1:0-9768 GCA_050728375.1 Methyloceanibacter sp. | reverse complement strand
GTGTTAGGTTGCTGTCAAAGGCGTCCTTCAGGAATGTCCGGGATTCGATTGCCGGCACTGGTAAACTCCGCGGACGATCACGGACATCCGGAACTTGTCGTCGCTCGGCGCACGCGCCGCGTGTGGGATGGAGCCGTCGAGGGCCACCACGCGGTTAGGCCGGAAGCCGATGCGATGTGTCATGCGCTGCGGATCGTCCTTGTCGTGCAGGAGCAGGTCCCCGTCGGTGTCCTCGCCGATATAGACAAGGAGCGATAGTTGATCCGTCGCGTCGCGCGCGCAGTCAACATGGGTCGATGCGTCCTGGCCGCGCGACTGCCCGTTGAGCCCGATATACTGGGGCGTGGTGAATATAAAACCGAGCTTTTGGAAGATCGTAGCGACTGCCGAGAACAGAACGGGTGGGAGCCCGGGCCAACCGCTGCGCTGCCAGGCCTGGATATAGGATGCCCCCCAGATGCGGTGCTGTGCCTCTCCCTGCTCGTTGTAGACGGAATTGGCGAGCATCCAGTGCGGCGTCCGCAGGGCCCACTGCTCCAGCAGCAGCAGCTGCGTGCTCGAGAAGAACTCGTCGAACACGAGGGCGCGATCGACAATGCTGGAGAGGTCCGCGGTCTCTGGCGCCGAGGCCTCAACGATTACCGCGCGCGCCACTGAAGAGCCCCTGGTGCACGGCGCCGGAGAAGTGTTCGATGTGCGGGGGGAACGGCATCATTTGCGCGTACTCCTTGGCGCTCTTCAGCTCCGCCTCGGGCGTGTTCTTGATCTGCGCCGCGAGCCCGTGGAAGGCGTTCCACACCGAGTCGACGTAGGCCATGACGCGCCGCGCCTCCTCGGCGTAGAGGTCGGTCGAACCTTCGCGGCCCGTGATCATCACATCGAGCAGGCCGTCATACTCCAGTTGCGTCACGACCGAGTTGATGAGGCCATGAGCAAACGCTCGCAGATCCGCGGTGATCTGCTTCTGCAAAGTCGCCTCCGGCGGCGGCCGCAGCTGCTGGATGAAGGCCTTGACCTGCTTAATCTCGTCTTCGGCAAGCGGATGGACGTTCGGCCCGACGCGGCGCAGTGCGCGCCCGTCGCTCACGCCCAAAGCGTCATAGTCGAACGTGAATTGCGGCTTCTCGATATCGACGAGCCGCCAGCGCAGGCCCTCCGCGTTTTCGACACGCAACGTGCCATTCTCGTATTCTAGATTCATGTCGTCCCCTAGGGCCGGTTAGCAATGCGCGTTCCCGTCAAACGTGGGCGGTGCACTAGAGGGATAGGGATCCACCTTCCATATACGCAGCAAAATAGGCTTTGCATCGGCGGCCTGTCAACCCAGGAGAAGCAGCCCCTACCGTCGTCCAGACCCTCACAACGCGTTGACCGTCAGGAACGCGCTGTTCAACAATCAGCGTGCTACGACAGGAACTGAGTGAAGAGCAATGGGAAGGAAGAGTCGGGAAAAGAAATCCCGCAAGATGATCATGAGTGCAAGCTATCAGCACAAGAGCGTCCGCAACACGTTTATGCCGCCGATGATGCGCTTGCCTGGTGGCGCCGCGCGGGAGGCGGGCTCGCTCGCTGCGCGGGCGCGGGCGGAGTCCGGTGGGGAAGGCCCGCAGTGGTATCTCGCCGAAAGCAATCGCGGTGAGCAATTCCTGCTCGGCGGCCAGGTGAACCAGGCAAGGGAGGTTTTCGAGTCTATCCTCGCCCGGCTTGGCGACGTGCCGAGCTACGGCAGGGCCGTGATTCTCGGGCGGCTTGGCCGATGCTTTCACATGGGCGGGCGGCCCGACCTGGCCGGCGCGCATGTTCGGGAAGCCATGGGTATCATCGAGACGCTCGCCCCGAGTGATGGCGTGAAAGGTCTGCGTGGCACGCTACATTCGGAGCTCGGGGAGGTGTTCCGCGCAACCGGTGAGTACGGCGAGGCCAGGGAGGCGTACGAAGCTGCGCTGCAGATTGCCGAAGAACTGAAGGACCTTCGGGGCCAGGGCGTAGAGCTGGGTCAGCTTGCTGGGCTCGCACTGGCGGAAGGCAAGCTGGAGGAGGCGGAAGAGTGGTATCGGAAGGCCATCGATGTAGACCGGCAGATCGGAAATCCCATCCCGCTGGGACGCCACCTGGGCAACCTCGCCGACTTGCTGCAGAATCAACCGGATCGCCAGGTGGAGGCCCGACGACTGGCCGAGCAGGCGGTGGGTGTCGCGCAGACGCTCGACCCCGCGGCCGCGGAGATCTGGAAGAACTATGGCATCCTCGCGGGCATCACCGACAAAGAGGCAGCCACCACTGCGAACAGCCGTCGGAGGGCCGCGCTGCAAGCGCAGGCACGTGACTATCGCCAGCTTCAACGGCACGCGCCCCAGATTGTCACCGCCCTCGCCCGGGTCGGCGATGGGCCGAGCTACGGCAGGGCCGTGATTCTCGGGCGGCTTGGCCACTGCTTCCGCATGGGCGGGCGGCCCGACCTGGCCGTCGCGCGTCTTCGGGAAGCAGTGGATATCACCGGGAAGCTCGCCCCGAGCGACGGCGAAAAAGGTCTGCGTGGCATGCTGCACGCCGAGCTCGGGGAGGTGCTCCGCGCGACCGGCCAATACGGCGAGGCCAGGGAGGCTTACGAAGCGGCACTGAAGATCGCCGAAGAATTGAACGACCTGCGGGGCCAGGGCGTAGACCTGGGTCAGCTCGGCGCACTGGCGCTGGCGGAAGGCAAGCTGGAGGAGGCACTGACGCGCTACCGGGCGGCGCTGCGGCTGTTTCAGCAGCTTCACGAGCCCGCCATGGAGGCGATCGCCTGGCATCAGCTCGGCAGGGCCTTGCAGGAACAGCGGCAGTGGGACGAAGCCGAACGGCACTACCGGGAAGCGGCGCGCATCCGGGAGGAGCGCGCAGACCGGGCCGGCGCCGCTCAGACCTGGAATCAGTTGGCCAACCTCAATCAGGACGCCGGCAAACTGGAGGCCGCGGAAAAGTGGTATCGGAAGGCCATCGATATCGATCGGCAGGGCGGAAAGCCCATCGGGCCGGGAGCTGAACTGAACAACCCCGCCAGCATGCAGACGCTCGACGCCGCGGCCGCGCCCGCGAACAGCGCCGGCCTTCTCTTGACCTTCGAGGTCACGCTCTATGAAGACCTGATCACCGACTACGTCGTCGAGCCGGACCTGCTCCTCGACGGCCGGCGCGAGCGGAGGATGATCCGGTGGACCGGGGAGCCGGATCCTCTGGCCGAGGACGTGCGTCCCATGCTTGTGCCGTGTGCGCGCAGCTGCATGGACGACGACGGCGCGGTCCGTTTCCACCTCCCCCCGGGAGAGCCAGTCCTCGAACGGCATCCTGGTTGCATCGTTATGCGGCGGGCCCGCCGTGAGGTGGCGGTATCGGGGAATCCATGTGGCGTACTTTGGCGGGTGATCCGGGCGATGGACGGGACCTGCACGGTGGCGGAGATCCTGTCGGGGCTGCCGGCCGACGACCGCGCGGTGGCGGCGCGCCTGCTCGCCATACTGGCCGCCACCGGTACCATCGACGTTTCGGGACGGCCCATCGGCCGGTTCCTCCATTCGGCCACGAAGAAAGGCGTCTTCCCGGCAGGCGGCCTGGAGGGCGACCAAGTCCTGCGCTTGGCGACTGATGGGAACTACCGTATGTACCCCGATGCGCCCCGGATCGCCGTTGGCCAGTCTGTCCCCGACCGCCTTCGCGGCTTTCACGCGCTGACCCGCCTGCGGCGCTCTCGCCGCGACTACCTGAGGCTCGCCCTGGGCCGGGCCGAGTTCGACGCGCTCCTCCATACCGCGTGCGGGGCGACCGGGGTGATGGCCTGGGCAGGCCGCGAGGCTAAGCTCCGCGCATACCCGGCCAGCGGAGCCCTTTATGCGGTGGAGATCTATCCGGTCGTCTTCCGGGTGGAGGGTCTGGAGCCAGCGGTCTACCATTACCGCGCCGTCGAGAACGTGCTCGAGATGGTGAAACCGGGTATCGATCCGGCTCACATCGTTGCCGCGATGCTGCCCGTGGAGCGGGAGATGGTCGCGGGTGCCGCGGCCATGCTCTGTCTGACCGGATTTTTTCCACGCCACGAACGGAAATACGGGGAAGGCGGTTATCGGATGATGGTGGCCGAGGCAGGGCATATCTCGCAGAATCTGATCCTCGCGGCGACCGCGTTGAGGCTGAGCGCGCGGCCTTTCGGCGGTGTATTCGACGAGCTCCTGAACCAGGACCTCGGGCTGAACGCAGCGGAGGAGCAGTTCCTACTAGCCGTCCTGGTGGGCAAAACCGGGGGAGACAGCGGACCGTAAAATGCCGTCAGAAGGCCGCGATAAGGGGCGTTCGTGCGGCGGATGCAGGCAGCGCGACGTGGGCGCCCGGCATGCGGGAAGGCGGCAAGGACCGAGCCGCTGCAGCTGCGCCTAAGCAGCGCAAGGATACCAAGATATACCTGCATTCAATGTAATTTGAGCCACGCGCTCGATGCGCTCCACGGCACCAACGCAGAGCCCATAGGTTATTCTTACCCAAGGATAGGCAGGCGCTGGGCCATCTTTTTGAACGCAGCGTCGAGACGCCCAAATCCAAGCACTTCAGTTCCCTTTAAGCGCCCATCGTCCGCATGTGCGCGTTGAACGACACACAGATTCGGGGCCGCTGGCCCTTGTAGATGCGCACGCTGTGCTGTAGATAGCTTGGAAACAGGATAACCATACCTGGCTCCGGCCGCACGATGCGCGCCGACGGCAGCAGGCCGGGAAAGAACGTCATGACCGACGCTGTGATCGGATGTGCGAACTCAAGCACGGCGTCCGGCTGGTCGGACGCCTCGTCGCCGGGGTCTACATAGTACACGCCCGACCATGTCGACATCGGGTGCACATGGGTGGTGTTGTAGTGCCCTCGCCGGTTGACGGCGGCCCAGCCATACAGGTCGAACGCGATTTTGATGCCCTGTGGGACGCGCAGGTGCGCGGTCGCAACGGTCAGCGCGCGACGAACGTAGTCCTCCAGAGCTTCGATCGCCGTCCCGCCCCAGCGAAAGAAATCGGGCGAGGACTGCCAGCCGCCCTGATTGCTCTTGGCCATCGATGGCATGGCGTGCTCTCGTTCAAGGACAAGCTCACGGAGCTGCACGTTGAGTGCGTCCACGTTCTTGAACACGTACGAGAAGATCGGTGTGGCGAAGGCATGCTCAATCCGGCCGTTCTTTGCTACTTCGGCAATCGAGTTCGAGTCTGCCTGTGGCATCGATAGTCGTCCTGCGAAATAGATTGGTCTAATCCCCCTCTACGCCTGCTGACCCTTGGATGCAAGTCGCCAGACGGGCGTGCCGACCGCCGCTCGGCGCAAGCGTTCTTCCGCTCTGGCCATGTGCTCCTCCACGTCCCTAATTCGACAAACTGTGGCCGGATTTCGGAAGACTTGATCACCATCGTTTCCTACAGTACCCCAACCGCTCGGGGGATAAACGACAAGGATTTGAGTATATCCACCAGGGTGCCAAGTGCACCGGAGGTTACCATGCGATTCAATCAACCTTTTACGAAGCAAAGCGTTAAACGGCTGAGCGCTTTCAACATTGCGGCTATGGCCTGTATGGCTACAGTCTTCGCTATATCCAGCGGTACTTCACTCGCGGATCCGCCACCCCAGGCCAAGGGCAACCCGCCGGCGCAAGCCGGTCCGCCGCCGGACAAGCGCAAGCCACCTCTCGTTCTGGAAACGGCCGGCGCCATGTTCGTGGGGGGCGAGACCATCCATGCGGACCGCCCGTGCATCGTCGCGATCTGCGACCCGTCCGACGGCACGATCCGGGTCCAGCACGTCCCGGCGTTCTTCATGATTCCCGCCACCCAGAAACACAAGCTGCCAGTCGTTATGGTTCCCGGATTGGGCCTCAGGGAAGCCTTGTACATGACGACCACTGACGGCCGTGAGGGTTGGGCCCAGTTCTTCGTGCGGCGCGGGTTCGCCGTCTATACGACGAGCCAATCCAACGTTACGGCGGCGGGCTTCAACGTGAACCCTTTCAACAGGGCCAAAGCGGGTGACACGACTGCGGCCGAACAGCCCGAGCTTTTCCATTGGACGCCCGAGATTTTCTGGGATTCCTTTGGTTACGGTCCGGCCTTTCCTGAGGTGTTTACGGGAGTGCGGTTCGATATGGACACGGACTTTGTGCCGCTCATATCTGGTGTCACCCCGGCAGATTTCAGCATAACCGATGAACAGCGGGCAGCCGGAATCACGGCCGTCCTTGAGAAGACAGGACCCGCTATCCTCATCACACACTCACAGTCGGGCCCGACAGGCTTCGATGTTGCCCGAGCGAGGCCGGATCTCGTGAAGGCGTACATTACGATCGAGCCGATCGGATGCCCGACGGACGAGGCCGATGTCGCTGCCAACTTCGCGGATCTTCCTGTGCTCAGCGTCTTCGGGGACCACATACCGGTCCGGCCCGGTTGGCCTGAACGAGCGGCGCAATGCGCGACCACCGCCGCGATCATCGAGGTGAATGGCGGCGTAGCCGATCGAATCATCCTTCCGGATGATCTCGGCATCTTCGGTAATACCCATATGATGATGGGCGAAGACAACAGCGACGAACTCGCGGACTTCCTCGTCGATTGGATCAAGGACAACGTCCACTAACACGCGATAGGCCGCCCCTTTCGGGGCGCCCGTTTATCAAACGCCACGCGGAGCGGCGCAATGACAACTGGAGTAAAAAGCGGACAACCTATTTGCTACAACACCGGACAAGTCCATTTGCTCCCAACAGTGAGGAGGATCAAGCGATGAAACATATAACACAGGCACTGTTTGCAGGACTTTCAGTCATCATCTTTTCCGGATGGATTCACAGCGTGAAGGCGCAGCCCACGGTGCTGGACCAGAAACTGGACGTGAGGACGGTGGTCTCCGAATTGGTTACCCCCACCAGCATGGCGTTTCTTGGTGACAACGACATCTTGGTGTTGGAGAAGGACACTGGCAAGGTCCAGCGTGTGATCGACGGGGTCATCGAGGCCACGGTGCTGGATCTGGCCGTCAACTTCGCCTCGGAGCGTGGCCTGCTGGGCATCGCCCTGCACCCGGATTTGTCGAACAACCCCTTCGTCTACCTGTACTGGACGGAGAGCACGACGGGTACGGACACCGACGTGCTGAGCGAGACCTCGCTGCTGGGCAACCGGGTGGACCGCTTTGTCTGGGACGGCTCTTCCCTGACCTTCGCTCAGAATCTGATTCAGCTACGCGCCATTCAGGATGATGTCACCAATGGCGTGGAACGCGGCAACCATGACGGCGGAGTACTGCGGTTCGGACCGGATGGCAAGCTCTACATCTTCATCGGCGACGTGGGCCGGCGCGGCCAGATGCAGAACCTTCCCAACGGCCCCTTTGATGACCCTAGCCTGCCCGACGATCAGTTCGGCGGTCCCGAGCCGGATGATGCCCATCTGACCGGGGTCATCCTGCGGCTCAACGATGACGGCACCACGCCGACGGGCAACCCCTTCTTCGACATCGGGGCCGCGATGGGCGGAGAGGTCGGGGCCAACATCCAGAAGGTCTTTTCCTACGGCCATCGCAACGCCTTCGGCATGGCCTTCGACCCAATCTCCGGCGACCTGTGGCTGGCGGAAAACGGCGACGATACGTTTACCGAACTCAACCGGGTCGAGCCGGGGATGAACGGGGGCTGGGTCCAGATCATGGGGCCGGTCGAGCGCATCGCGCAGTTCAAGGCAATCGAGACCACGTTCGACAACCAGGATCTCCAGCAGGTGCGCTGGCCGCCGACCAACATCGCCGACACGCCTGAAGAAGCGCTGGCGCGGTTATTCATGCTTGATTCCGTCTCGCGTTACAGCGATCCCGAGTTTAGCTGGAAGTTCGAAGTGGCTCCGGCAGGCATCGGCTTCCTGAACAGCCGAGCGCTGGGACCGCAGTACCAAGGAGACCTCTTCACGGGGGCCGCCCGGCTTTTTCTGGAAGGCGGGCAAATCTTTCATTTTAACCTGACCGGCAACCGCCGCAAGATCGGCGTGGATGACTCCCGGCTCGAGGACCGGGTGGCCGACAATCTGGACAAATTCGAGATTACCGAGAGTGAAAGCCTGCTCTTCGGTAGAAATTTTGGCATCGGTACCGACATCCAGACCGGACCTAACGGCAACCTGTTCGTAGTCTCGCTTAGTGATGGCGCGATCTACGAAATCTTCCGTCGCCGCCGCTAACTCGAGCCGGAAACCAAGGGACGCGACGAACGGGGCCGCGACGACGACGAGTAGTTATCGAGCAATAGCAAGCTTACTTAAGAGAGGAGAAGGACATGCGAAAGCTTAATAGGAGCCTGTTAGCCGGCTTGGCCGTAACGTCCCTGCTTTATGCGGCGTCCGGGGTCGGGGCCGACGACAATCGTCACCAGTTCAAGGCGCGGCTGCAGGGGTTCAACGAGGTGCCGGCCGTCTCCAGCACGGGCAGGGGCGAGTTCACCGCGCGGATCCGCGGCGACGCCGTCGATTGGGAGCTGAGCTACAAAAGGTTGGAGGGCACCGTTACGACGGCTGCGCACATCCACCTGGGCCAGAAGGACGTCAACGGCGGCGTCTCTGTCTTTTTCTGCGGCGGCACCACAACGCCAGCCTGCACCCCAACCTCCGGCACCTTCGGCGGCACTTTTACCGCCGCGGACGTCGTCGGCCCCGAGGACCAGGGCATCGCCGCGGGCGAGATCGCGGAGCTGATCAGGGCCATTCGCGCCGGGAAGACCTACGTCAACGTGCATACCGACAAGCATCCAGGCGGCGAGATCCGCGGGCAGGTCCGCGGCCACCGCGACGACGACTGAGACAGAGGACCCACAGGGAACCGAGCACGGAGACACGGAGGCAGCAGAGACGATCTAAGACTCTCTCCTCCGTGTCCGCCCGGTCCGGCGCCCGCGGGAGGGTCTCAAGCTCCGCCTCATCCTCGATAGCGGCATCCGCGCCGGGATGAGCCCCGACGGCATGCAGATCTCGCCGATGAACCCCCGGGCTCGGGTGTACTACGCGGTGACCGGCAGGAACACGCGCGGCGATTGGTATCCCGCCCTAGGCGAGATGGTAGTCTGCGTTAAGGCCTTAGCCAATTATGTCTATTAAACCCCAGACTCATAAGCAAGATTGCAGCAAGCACGAGGACGTCCCCCAGGGATGATGAGCCTAAAGTTGAACAGGACACAGACTTTGATCTCCATAGTGATTTGGCCAATATCGGTCCCATTCCTTCCCACGCGATTTCCGATCCCCAAGTTTTGCGCCTGCTCGCCAATATGCACGAGGAAGTCCAGGCTGGATGTCCGGGCGGAAAGATCTATGGCGAAGCGCTCTCGCTCGCTTTGGCCAGCTATCTCTTAGCGCGATACGCAAAGGCTGTCCACGTAGAGCGTTCCGGGATCACCTTTTCCCACGAACAGGCTGCGCGCCTGCAGGATTTCATCCAGGCGAATCTCAGGCGTGATATCGCCTTGAGTGAGTTGCGGATCTGGTTGGTTTGAGCGCTCATTATTTTTCGTTCCTCTTCAAAAATACCTTCCTCGTCGCCCCTCATCATTACCTCTTGCGCGAGCGCATTCACGAAGGCCATTTCAGTGCGCCAATCTAACGAGCCTGTAGAAAAACCTGCTTTTGCGGCCGCGGTGTCAGGGCGGAACGGTCGAGTTTGGTGTTCGAGTCTGACTGCTTGGGCTGAGCAGAGCGATTCTGCGGATTGAAGTTCATGCTGCTC
>JBOHJE010000065.1:0-6945 GCA_050728375.1 Methyloceanibacter sp. | reverse complement strand
ACGTAGCGCTGCTTTATCCCGCGCCTCGCCGCGCTCTTGTCATACCGGCGCAAGCCCGTATCCAAGTCACATGTCGTAGTGCCCGCCGCATTTCTGGATTGCGCCGGAATGACGCCAGCATCCACGCGGTGACCTGAAGCTCCCGGGCGCATGTTACGCCAGCTTGGCGAGTGGAGATAAGGCGCCCCGGGGCCTGGTCGGTGGTCGATTGCCGGGAGGGGCAGAGACGAATAACCTACGGGTCCGTTCCGCGTATCGAGAGGGGGAGCATGCCGGCCTTCGAAAGACTCACCAGGATCGTCGCCTTCCTCCGGTCGGAGAATTCGCTGGAGGACATTTCCAAAAACCCGGTCATCGAGCATCCGCACAACACCAGCCGGACCGTCCCCGAGCGATTGCCGCCGGCGACGATCAAGGAGCTATCCAAGCTGGAGCCGGCCCGCGCTCTTGCCGTCACCGCGAGAGAGTGGGTCGGGATTGCGGCGGCGGTCGCGCTCTCCGCGTATTTCTGGCATCCCGTCTTGTATGTGCTGGCGGCCGTTTTCATCGGCGCGCGTCAGCACGCGCTGCTGATCCTCGGACACGACGCCTCGCACTTTCGAATCTTGCCGACGCGCTGGCAGAACGATCTGTTCGCCAACCTCTTCACGATGTGGCCGACCTTCGCCTCGGTCGAGGGCTTCCGCAAGTTTCACGGAACGCATCATCAATACACGGGCCTGCCAAATGACGGGAACCGGCATATCTGGTACACGCATGATGCCGCTGGCGAGCTCGCTTCCGATTGGCGGTTTCCGAAGACGAGGCTTGGCCTAGCGATGGTGCTGCTGCGTCGCGCCGCTTTCGTGACCGGCATCTTCTGGATCGTGCGCGGGCTTGTGGGCTCGACATTGATCCCATCGCCACCCTGGATGCGTGCGGCGAGGTTCGGCTTCTACGCGTCAGCCGCCGGGGCGCTCACCTATTTCGGCGCTTGGTATGCATTCCTGCTCTATTGGATCGTGCCGTTCTGCACCTGGCACATTGCCGCTCAATATATCCGTCTGATCTGCGAGCACAGCGCGGTCGAAAGCGACGAGGAGGAGTATTCGATGACGCGCACGACGATTCCGACCTGGCTCGAGGCGGTCTTCATCTTGCCCTGCAATATCGGCTACCACCTCGAACATCACTGGTACCCGAGCGTCCCCTTCTATCGCCTGCCCGAGCTGCACCAGGCGTTGATGGAGCGTCAGGGCTTTCAGCGGCACGCGGTCGTGAGACGCTCGGTCCTTGCCTCTCTCGGGGAGTGTGTCAGGTCACAAAGTCATGCCGAAACTTATCCCCGCGCTTCCGGCGTCCATTAAGCTCCGGAACAGCTCGTTCGTTGCGGAGCATTTTCAGGAGCCGGCTGCACCGGCCCGTCTCGCGGTAGATGAGATTGCATGTATATCGCTGCTATCGTCCTTCTCCTGCTCGTTTTGCCACTGGCATCGATCGCCGCGGAGGCGTTCTGGCTTCCCGCTTCCGCGCAAGACCTCATGGGCCTTGTCGGCAAGTGGTTCACCTTCTGGGCCGTCGGCGTGAGGCTCTTCCTGGCGGGCGTGAGCCAGGTGTTCCGTCCGCAGTTCACGTCCGAGGGTATCTTGGGCATCAAGGATCAGGGGGCTACCGCCGTCGTGCGGGAGCTCGGCTTTGCCAATCTGTCTATCGGCGCACTCGGCCTTTTGAGCCTCGCGGTTCCCCATTGGGCGCTGCCCGCGGCGATCGTCGGCGGCCTTTTCTATGGGCTCGCCGGCCTTGGGCATCTCCTCAAAGGCGACAGGAACTTGAAAGAGCAGGTGGCCCTCGCCTCGGACCTCGTCATGTTCCTGGTACTCGCCGCCTTCGTCGGGAGCCATGTCGCATGATGCGGTTGTCTCGTGGCAGATGGGCGCTGTTGTTGCCTGCTGGCCGCAGCCGGTTCGTTTGCCCCCTGAACCTTCAAGACGCCTTTCGACTGACGCCCGCAGCCCTCGGCAGAGATGTGCGTGTAACTCCAGTGATACCCGTATTAGTTGCAGAGACATCATATCTCCCCTAATATCAGTCGGTTGCAAGGGGGAGCAATTCGTCAAAGCCGGCCGCGTTGCTCCCAGGGAGTCTCTGTCACCCCGCTTCATCTGGATGGCCGCCAAGGAGATCGACGAGTTCGCCACTCAGCCGACCACGTTCATCGAGTCCGACGGAACGAGCCTAGGCGGCGCTCAAGATCGCGGAAATACGGTTGCGTGGACGACAAGATCCGGCCCTTCGCCACGGGTGCGCTCTATCCGTACGACGTGGCGACCTTCTATGCCATCGCCCCCAAGCTCAGGATCGCGAGCTAAATCAATCTCGGCCAGGACCCGACCAAGTGGCGGCGCTGGCTCGCCACCCAGGGCCCGATCCTCACGCGGCTCGACTGCGACAAAACCTGGATGAATGCGGCGCAAACCGGCGGCAAGCTCGAGACCTACGACCCCATGTCGGCGATAGGCGGACACGCGATCGCTCTCGTGGGATACGATCCCAACATTTTCATCGCACGCAACAGCTGGGGTCGGCACTTGGGGGGACGGAGGCTTCGGCTATGCCTCGAATGCCTGTGCGGCGGCGGCCTTCACCGAAGCCTACGGCGTGTACCTGGCCTGAGCCTCCTGGCAGCTATCGCACAGAAAAAGTCCGCAGCGCACGCCGTGGGGATGGTCGGCGCGCGCTGCGGAGTCTCCGGGGAGGAGAGCTAATGGGCCGTGCTGTATTTGCCGGCGCCCGGAGACCAGGGGGACTCTGCCTGATCGTGCTTCTCGTGCCACTTGGGCCCAGGTCCGCGCATGTAGTGCAGCTCGGGTCGATAGCGGTCGAACAGGGTTTTTTTCAGCGTATCCCAGAGGTGATGCCCCGCCGCAGGGTCAAGGGCGGTCGCGTCAGAGGAATGAGAAATGCCCCTCGTCTTAGCCATCTCAGGTACCTCACGCATTGTTACAAAGTGTTTCAAACGACCATTTGAAATTCAAACGTGCGTTCATGGCGATACGATGGCACGAGAAGGTAAATATGGGAGAAATTTCTTCCCGGGCCCCGATCCCGGGGCGCGTTAACAGAACCCTCGGGGAGCGATTGCAATTGCCTCCCTCCGCGCGTATTGTTAAATTCAAACGTCTGTTTGAAATTCCATCCGCAAGCGATGACGCGCCCCTCGGAATACACCCGCAACAACATCATGAAGGCAGCCGTCGTGCTCTTCGCCGAGCGCGGCTATGACGGCACCAGCGTCCGGGCGATCGTCTCCAAGGCCCACGTCAATCAGGCGGCCATCAATTACCATTTCAAGGGCAAGGAAGGACTCTATCTCGAGGTGCTCCAGGCTGCCTTCGAGGGCTATCTGCGACTCGACAATTTCGACCTCGAGCGACTGAAGGCCCTGCCGCGCGAGAAAGCCTTGCGCGCCTTCCTGCATCAGCAGCTGCGGCCGCTTCTCGCCCGCGACGACATGAGCCGCTATATCCGCATCTTCGCTTGGGAGAATGTCCGTCCCAGCAAGGTTCTGCGCAATTTCGTGAGTTCAGGCGCAATGCCGTTCCTCGCCAGCGCCACTGACCTTGCGCGGCGCTTCCTTCCGCCCGACGCCTCGGAGCAGGATGCCGTGTGCGCTGCCATCTGGCTGATGGGGCAATGCAGCGTGTTCGTGCGTAACCGCGAGCAGTTCAGGCAGGCGCCGTTTAATCTGAAAATTGACGAGGCGTTCGTCGAGCGGTTGACCGATTTTGTTAGCGCATTGGCGCTGAAGGGCCTGGCGCAGCAGGCGTGATCCAACAGGAACCATTGGCGAGAGGGGCTCGTTGTGCGAGGGTGTCGCGCCGAGGAGTCAGCCGATGGCGAAAGTCGTTTACAAGATTGTCAAACACGAGGACGGCTGGGCGTATCAGGCGCGCGGTACCTTCTCGGAGACCTTTCCCACGCATGACGCCGCGCTTGAGGCGGCCAAGCGCGCCGCCGGCGAGCAGAGAGTTCCGGGCGAGACCGTCGGCATCGAGTACGAGTCGGCCGATGGCGTGTGGCACGAGGAGCTCGATCCGGGCAAGGACCGGCCTCAGACCTCCGTCGACGATTAAGGTTTTGACGCCGAGTCTTCGCCGTTGACTTCGCCCCCAGCATTTGCGCCCCTTAGCCTGCCTGGCAAAAAAAGAGGAGGGGCGCGATGGTTCCGTCCTATGTACTTTGGGCGCTTCTCGGCATGGCCGGATACTCGCTCATGACCTTGTTCGTGAAGCTCGCTGAGCGCAGCGGCAATGCCACGACCTATATGGTTCTAGCGGTCTCGACCACAATCGTCTCCATTTTCGCCATCGCGGTGGTTGCCTTGCGCGGCGAGCTCAAGCCGCTTCTACTTGACTTGGACCGGCCGCCGCTGCTCTGGGCCATCGCGGGTGGTATCGCGCTGACTATCGCCGTCAGTTCGCTGTTCCATGCGCTGTCTCTGGGGCCAGCCAATATCGTCGTTCCGATCTATGGTATGTTCATCGTCGGCGGAGCGATGCTCGGCGTTCTAGTACTCGGCGAGCCGATGCCCTGGTACCGTGTCCTCGGGCTGATCGCCGCCGTCATCGGCGTGGTTCTGATCTCGCTTTAGGAGGTCTCGATGCTGAGGTTCGGCCTCTGCGGCACTTTGCATGCTGATCGTATCTGCCGCGACGCGGCCCGCTGCGGCGTGCGCGTGCTGCACCCATACCGGCCAGCGCTATGTGGAAGTCGAGAAACTCGATCCCGTCAGACGCGCGCATATGGAGCAGGCGCGCTTCGCTCCTGAAGCCAAGTTTTATGTCGGCGAAGCGGGCCTTGAGACGATCTCGGGCAGCGACGGACCGTCGCAGCGCTACGGCCTCAAAGTGAGCTGGGACAGCGACCGTATCGTGTTTGCGCTCGACGATGGGCAACGCCATGCGGGCTCGCTCTCGCTCGCGATTCCTCCAAAGATCTCTATTTTCGAGGTCGATCCGCGAGATAGGAGCGACCACGGCCATGGGCCCGTTCTCTACAAGGAATGGAAGCTCACCGGGAAAGGCAGGGGGCACCGGGGCCTTTGGCAAAGCTTCCGGTGGGGGCAGCTCCTCACCTTGATCCGGCATCGGCTGCACGACGGAGGATCATTTCGGTCATTGGACGCTGGTCCTGGAGGGCCCGCAAGCAAACTACTCGCTCTTCGGCGACCTGGTGAGAACCCAATGAGCGCCGAATCCTTGGGACCCGGCGACAGGCGGCTTCGCACCTGCGTGCTCCTCGTCGTGGCCGCTCAGGGCCTGTTCCTGATCTTTCTTACGGTGTTCCTGTTCAACCAGGCCGACGGGATGGAGATGGTCGGCGTGGTCGCGGCATTCATGTTCATCTTTCTGCCGGTGAGCCTGCCCGCATTCGTCCTCGCGAAAGAAGGGCGGTACCTCATCGGCGCCGCCCTTCTTGCCGGCATAGCTGCCTTTCTCTATTTCGCCATTTGGCTCCAACTGCTCGACGAGCTTGGGCTCCAGCAGGCGCCGTGGTCTTGAGCCTAAGGCGCGTCGACCAGGACGATCTCGGCATCCTCGAGTGCTTTCACCTTCAGCACCGTCTCGTCCTCGACAGCGAGACCGTCGCGCGCGTTGACCTGCACGCCGTTGACTTCGATACTGCCAACTACCGGCACGAGATAAGCGTGCCGGGCCGTGCCGAGACGATACTCCGCGGTGTCGCCCGCCTTCAGATTGGCTCCGAGGACGCGGGCATGAGCACGGATCGGCAGCGCGTCGCCGTCGCCCGCGAAGCCGCTCGCGAGCGGCACGAACTCGCCCGAGCGGTCGCCCTTGGGAAATGGTTTCGCGCCCCAGGACGGTTCGCCGCCCTTCATGCCTGGCTCGATCCAGATCTGGAAGAGCGTGCTGCGGACCGGCTCCCGATTGTACTCGGCGTGGCGGATTCCTGAGCCTGCGCTCATCACCTGGACGTCGCCGGCTTCGGTGCGTCCCTTATTGCCGAGACTGTCCTCATGGGTGATCGCGCCCTCTCGGACATAGGTGATAATCTCCATCTCGGCGTGCGGATGAGGCGGGAAGCCCATGTTGGGGGCGATCTCGTCGTCGTTCCACACGCGCAGCGCACCATGCCCGACCCGCTCGGGATCGAAGTAGCGCGCAAACGAGAAGTGATGCTTCGCCTTGAGCCAGCCATGGTCCGCGCCGCCAAGCTTGTCGAACGGTCTCAGCTGGATCATTGGAATCTCCCGACTACGCTAGTGATCGATGTCGCTTAAGCGATGCCGCCGTCCACGTTGAGGTTGGCGCCAGTGATGAAGCTGGCCTGGGGGCTCGCCAGGAAGGCAACCGCCGCGGCGACTTCCTCAGGCCGTCCGTAACGGCCAAGCGCCGTCATGGTTTTCTGCGTACCGGAGAACTCGCCGTTGTTGGCGGGATTCATATCGGTGTCGATCGGGCCTGGCTGCACATTGTTCACGGTGATGCCCTTCGGTCCAAGATCGCGCGCCCAGCCTCGCGTGTAGGCGGCGATCGCACCCTTGGTCGCAGAGTAATCCGCGATGCCGGGGATCGGAGACGTCTCGCCGACTACCGAGCCGATGGAGATGATACGCCCGCCGTCGCCCATCACGGGCGCTGCGGCGCGTACGGCTGCGGCGACACCGCCCACATTGATCGCAAACTGACGATCGAGCTCGGCGATATTGTTGGCGCGGTCATGGACCTGTCCGGTGACGAAGACGCCCGCGTTGTTGACCAGGATGTCGAGACGGCCGAAGCCCTCGACCACGGACTTCACCAGGGCATCGACCTCCTTGGCGTTGGCCTGATCCGCCTTGAAGGCGTGGGCGCGAACGCCTTTCTGTAACAGGTCGCCGATAACCGCCTTCGCCTTGTCGGGCGAGGCGGAATAGCTGATGGCTACGTCGGCACCGTCATCGGC
>JBOHJE010000064.1:0-6140 GCA_050728375.1 Methyloceanibacter sp. | reverse complement strand
GAATTGTTGGGGACGACCTTCCGCGAGCCGCTGATGGTGCAGCGCTATCTGCCGCAGGTGCGCGCGGGCGACAAGCGCATCATTCTGGTGGACGGCGAGGTCGCGGGTGCCATCAACCGCGTGCCTGCCGCCGACGAGACCCGGTCTAACCTGCATGTCGGCGGGACGGCCAAGCCGATCGAGTTGACCTCGCGGGACAAGGAGATTTGCGCGCGGCTCGGGCCCGAGCTCAAGAGGCGCGGGCTGATCTTCGCCGGCATCGACGTGATCGGCGACTACCTCACCGAGATCAACGTCACCTCGCCGACCGGCATCCGCCAAGTGCAGCAATTCGGCGGACGCGACATCGCCGCGATGATCTGGGACGTGATCGAGAGGAAGGTCGTCGCGCAGAGCAGGAAGAAGCCACGATGACCGGAACTCCCCACGATCTCGGCGCTATGTTCGACGCCCACACCGAGGCCCAGTTCAAAGCTGCGCGATATCTAGCGCGACCATGGCGACGATGAGCGCTGCGCCTCACGTCACCCTGTGCCCACCATGACCGCGGCAACGGCCGCGATGCGGTGTGAGGCTTCTACGAGACCAGGTTCATCGGCCATTGGCCGGAGGACACCGTCATTGCGCCCATCTCGCGCACCGTCGGAGAGAACCGGGTGGTGGGCGAGGTGATGATCAGCTTCACCCCATGATTGCGAGATGCCGGCTATCCTGCCGGGCCTGGCGCCAACTGGGCGCAAGGTGATCGATCCCATTCGTCGTGGTCGTCGGTTTCGAGGGCGGCAAAGTCGCGTTTCGAGCGCATGTACTGGGACCAGGCGTCTGTGCTCGTCCAGTTCGGGTTCATCGACAAATCCAGCCTGCCGGGTCTCAGGCGCCGAGCATGCAGAGCGGCCACTCGACCCGAGCCTGCCGTCAAATATGCTCATTTCGAGGTCCTGACGCGGCGTGCCTCATGCGCGCGCCGCTTGCCGAAGGCGCACCAGGCGTGGAAGGCAATGCCGGCGCCCCAACCGAACGCCACCCAATAGAACCACCACACGTTCGGCGTCACCGTGAGGTTGACGACGAAGAGGAGCAGGATCACCGCCACATAGGCGAAGAGGTGCACCGCGAAGCCACGTGCCTTGGGATCGATGAAGATCCGCTCGCGGCGATGCGTCTGGCGAAGGAAGAGCGCAAGGCCATGGGCGGCGACGCCGATGCTCCAGCCGAGCAGCACCCAGGCGAACCAGAGCTTGTCGGGAGTGAGCCACAAATTCACCGCGACCAGCGCGCTTACACCAACCAAGAACAAGCAAAGATGGACAATGAAGCCGCGCATCGGCGATTTCCGGAGCGGCGAGCGGGACCTCCGCGAGCGCCGCCTAGATCGTGGGCGCTGCTTGGATGAAGCCATACGGCGCCTCCTTCCGGGCCGGCGGGTAACTTTCGGGGCGCCCGCCGATCGTCGCGCTCGCGGCTAATGCTTTCGGACCGCTCGGCCTATCTCGCGGCGGGGCTCGACGACTACTCGGCCAAGCCCTTCGAAAAGACCGACCTTGCCGCGCTTTTGGCGCGCTGGCGAGGTCCGGAATTCGGGCCGGCAGCGCGAGGGTGGACGCCGGCGCGATCCAAGCGCCAGCGACCCCTGGACCTCTGGTGCTTTCCCCAGACTGTCACATAGAATTCGAATTGGTTTGCTAACCGGCTTACGATATGGCCGAATCGGAGACGTGCTGAGGCATGTACCAAGCTGGTCGCCTCACTGTTAGCATGGCGCGTTCTCTCTTACGGCCTATCAGGACGATGAAGCCGAGCTTTCCAGCAAATTACTTGGGGGAGCAATGTTCCCAGGCTTGACGTTCCGGCCAAACCAGGGCGACGGATTGCCGTCCGCGGCGCGGCGGCGTTTCGTGGTGAGGTCTTTCGGCAGTTCGTTCCGGCCTGCCAAGGTGTATGGCCAGATCGGCTCGCTCGAAGTGCGTCTGGCGCGCAAGCGCGGCGAAGTGCGGCGCGCCCAGCGGCTACGCTACAAGGTCTTCTACGAGGAGATGTCTGCGGTCCCCGGCGCGCTCGCCATGCTGTCACGGCGCGACGAGGACGCTTACGACCCAATCTTCGACCATCTGCTCGTGCTCGATCGCGGCGATACCGGCAGTGGACGCCGCCGCTGGCGCTCGCAGGTGGTCGGCACCTACCGGGTTCTGCGCCAGGAGGTGGCCGAACTTCACGACGGCTTCTACACCCAAGGTGAGTACGACATTGCGCCGCTGATCGAGGAGAAGTCGCCGGAATATCGCTTCATGGAACTCGGGCGCTCCTGCGTGCTCAAGCCCTATCGCAACCGGCGCACCGTCGAGCTCCTGTGGCACGGCATCTGGTCGTATGTGCGCGAGCATGGCGTCGACGTGATGATCGGGTGCGCGAGCTTTCCGGGAACCGACCCCAGAGCCCATGCGCTGCCCTTGAGCTTCCTGCATCACACGGCGCTGGCGCCCAAGGACTGGCGCGTCCGCGCACACGAGCATTTGCGGATCGACATGAACATGCTGCCCCCAGAAGCCGTCAACCTGCGCGCCGCCGTGAAAGCGCTTCCACCCCTCATCAAGGGCTATCTAAGGCTTGGCGCCTATGTCGGCGATGGCGCCGTCATCGACCATCAGTTCGGCACCACCGACGTGCTCATCATCCTCCCTGTGGAGTCGATCAGGTCGCGTTACTTCGCCCATTTCGGCTCGCCCGACGAGCTTCCCTCGCCGATCGGGCCGGTTTTCGGGCCCCTTAACTAAAGCCAGCCTTGAAGCCATGACGGGCTCGTGGACTGGGTTTGACGCGCCATTGGGCGCCCCCTAAATTTGCCGCACCATGCGCCATGCCGATGAGAGCGAGATCAGGGCCGCGGCCGAAGCCGCGGTTGGACTCCGCCAGCTCAACGAGCGCTCGCGCGAGATCTTCAAGCGCATCGTCGAGACCTATCTTACGACCGGTGAACCCGTCGGCTCCCGCAACTTGAGCCGCGCCTTGCCGATGACCCTGTCGCCGGCTTCGGTCCGCAATGTCATGTCGGACCTCGAAGCGCTCGGCCTCATCTATGCGCCGCACACCAGTGCCGGCCGCTTGCCCACCGAGACCGGCCTGCGCCTGTTCATCGACGGGCTGCTCGAGATCGGCGACATCACCAAGGAGGAGCGCAGCCAGATCGAGAGCCGCATGGCGGGCGCCGGCCAGCGGCGAGGCGCCGAGGACCTTCTGGCGCAAGCCGGAGAAATGCTGTCGGGCCTGTCGCGCTGCGCGGGCGTCGTGCTGGTCGAGAAGCAGAGCAAGCGGCTGAAACAGGTCGAGTTCGTCAATCTCGGACAGGACAAGGCGCTGGCCGTGCTGGTCGGCGAGGACGGCGATGTGGAGAACCGCATCGTCACGCTGCCCGGCGGGCTGCCGTTGTCGTCTCTCAGCGAGGCCTCGAACTACCTCAATGCCCGGATCGGCGGCCTCACCCTGGCAGAGGCCCGGACTCGTATCGAGGCGGAGATCGAAGCGCGGCGCGCGCAGCTCGACGAGCTGACGGCCCGCGTCGTGACTGAAGGGCTTGCCATCTGGTCGGGCGACGGCGGCGATCGCCAGAGCCTCATCGTGTGCGGGCGCGCACATCTCCTCGAAGACGTGAAGGCCATGGAGGATCTGGAGCGGGTCCGCCTCCTGTTCGAGGATCTCGACGCCAAGAAGGAGCTGATCCAACTTCTAGGCCTGGCCGAACGCGCCGAAGGCGTGCGCATCTTCATCGGCTCGGAGAACAAACTGTTCTCGCTCTCGGGCTCGGCCCTGATCGTCTCGCCGTTCGAGGACACCGAGCAGGAAATCGTTGGCGTGCTTGGCGTAATCGGCCCGACAAGGCTGAATTACGCGCGCATCATCCCCATGGTTGACTACACAGCAAGGTTGCTTGGGCGCCTTGTCCCTTGATTTTTTTCGCATCACGGTCGATATCCCCGACTTCCCAGTGAAACCGCTTCGCCGAGGCGTCTGATGCCCGACGACAAATCCGATCCACGCGAAAAGAACGGGGATCCAGCGAGATCCGCCGATTTCGCCAAGAACGATCGCAATGGCGAAACCGCCGATGCGGGCGCCGCAATAGACGCTGACATCAACGCGCTGCTTGGCGAGAATGCCGAGATGCGCGACCGGCTGCTGCGCACCATGGCCGACATGGAGAATCTCCGGCGCCGCACCGAGCGGGAGAAATCGGATACCGCGCGCTACGCCATCTCCAATTTCGCGCGCGATGTTCTCACCATCGCCGACAATCTAAAGCGCGCCGTCGACCACGTCCCGGCCGAGGCCGCGGCACAAGATCCGGCGTTGAAAAGCTTCCTCGAAGGTGTCGAGCTCACCGAGCGTGAGCTCCTGAACATGCTCGAGCGACACGGCGTGGCCCGGATCGAGCCGCTCGGCGAGCGCTTCGACCCGAACTCGCAGCAGGCCATGTATGAGGTGGAGAGGCCGGACGTGCCCGAAGGCACCGTGGTCGACGTGATGCAGTCCGGCTACACGATCGGCGACCGTGTGCTCAGGCCCGCACTGGTGGCGGTGGCCAAAGGCGGCGGCAGGCCCGCGCCCCAACCCAAAGAAGGCAACGGTTTCGGCGAGACGAGGCCGGCGAACGACGACGTACCCGGCGGCCCGCAGGGCGATTGAGTTTCCTATAGTCCGAATCTCCACTGTCATGCCCGGCCGAAGTGCCGCTCGGCCATGACGCGTGGGATTTCACGTCGGCTTGGTCACCCGGCGGAGCGTGAGATTGAGGCGGCCGCCTTCGGAAAGAAGGCCTGAGGTGCCCGGCAGAATGCGGTCGATGCCGTGATAGGCGAGCCGGTCCTCACCGCCGAGCACGAAGACATCCCCTGACTTCAGCTCGAATGTGCGCGTGGGATCTTTGCGCGACCGGCCGCCGACCCGGAAGACGCCCGTATCGCCGAGCGAGACCGAGAGCACCGGCGCCGCGAAGTCCTCCTCGTCCCTGTCCTGGTGCAGACCCATCCTGGCGGGGACGGCGTAGTAATTGACGAGGCAGGCCTCGGGCGGAAGGGCGTAGCCCGATAGATCCCGCCACAGTTCGAGCAGCATTTGCGGCATGGGTGGCCATGCCTTGCCCGTGTCGGGATGCGTCGCCTGATAGCGGTAGCCGCGCTCCCTGTCGGTGACCCAGCCGAGCGGGCCGCAATTCGTCATGCGCACCGACATCGGCTTGCCGGAACGCGGCATGGTCGGGGTGAAGAGCGGTGCCGCGGCGATGATCCGCCTGAGCCCGGCGAGCAGCTCGCCTTGCGCCGCGGGGCCCAGCGCTCGCTGATAATGCTTCACCTTACCTTTGCTCCGCCTCCTCGCCGTCCTACGTTCCCCGGCATATAGTGCATTTCATCAGGAGGCAGGCGTGGCTCAGGCGGCCAAAGTCAATCCCGACGGCTACATCCACAGCCGCGACGTCGCCGAATATCAGCGCCTGCGCGATCAGGCGGCGATGTGGCAGGCGGCGACCGAGGCCGTGCTCGACCGGGTGGGGCTTGGCCCCGGCATGAGCGCGCTCGATGTGGGCTCGGGACCCGGCTCAGTGATGCGGCAATTGGGCCGCCGTGTCGGCCCCGAGGGCCGCGTCACGGGGATCGAGATCGACGCGAAGCTCGGCGCCCAGGCCCTAGCCGATCTGCGGGCCGAAGGCGGTGCCCAGTTCGAGCTCCTCAACGCCGATATGCTCGCGCTCGACGGAGTGCCCGGCGCACCCTTCGACCTCGTCTATTGCCGGCTATTCCTAATGCATATGCTGAACCCCGTCGCGGCGCTGGAGAAAATGGCATCCTGGGTCAGGCCGGGCGGCACGGTGGCGGCGCAGGAATTCGATTTCGGCGCCATCGCGGTTGAGCCGCCTTGCCCCGCCATGGGCGAATTCAATCGCCTGTTCGAGGGCGTGTTCAGGGGGCATAGCCGCAATCTCAGGGCCGGGCGCCAATTACCTGCGCAATTCGAGGGGGCGGGGCTGGGGCTTCCTGACGGCACTCTGGCGGAAGCGAAATACTTGCCGCTCGCCGACATGGCGGGAATGCTAATCGGCGTTTACCAAGGTCTTTTCGCTTCCGCCGCGGAGCTTGGGATCGCTGATACGG
>JBOHJE010000063.1:0-4610 GCA_050728375.1 Methyloceanibacter sp. | reverse complement strand
ATCGACGAGGTCGGCCTGACCGAGCTCGAGGCGCCGCGCCGCTTCCTCAAGGTTCTGAAGCCGATTTGCGTCGAGGACGGCGGCGCGGTAGGCGAACTGACGCCCCATAACGGCTTTCATCTCGACGTGGAGATCGACTTTGAGACAACCCTGATCGGGACGCAGAAGATCGAAATCGATATCAATCCCGGCTCGTTCCGCCGTGAGCTTTCCCGGGCCCGCACCTTCGGCTTCATGAAGGATGTCGAGCGCCTATGGGCCGTCGGCCTCGCGCTCGGCGCCTCGCTCGAGAACACCGTCGCCATCGGCGACGATCGCATCATCAATCGCGAAGGCCTCCGCTACGCCGACGAGTTCGTGCGCCACAAGGCGCTCGATGCCGTAGGCGATCTGGCACTGGCCGGCGCGCCCATCCTCGGCTCGTTCCGCTCCCGCCGCGGGGGTCATCGGCTGAACACACTCGTGCTCAGGGCGATGTTCGCCGATCCGGACGCCTGGACCATGGTCGAAGCTCCGCGTTACCGCGAGATCCGCCATGCCGAGCTTAGCCACCGCTTGGCGGCGGCGAGCTTCGCTCCCGAGCGCAGCTAAAGCACACGGCGCCACAAAGCTTCGATTTGCTCGCATGAAGGGCGCCCCACCGCGTCCTTTGGAAATTTGCCTCGGTTGAACCGGGATTCGTTTGCCCGCAAGGACTTAACGGGCCAAAAAACACCATAATCCGCTAGTTGGTTGCTAGCAGCCTGCGCTAGCCTTGACCGAAGGCGGGATAGCGGTGCGCGAGGGGGCGTTTTTGAGGGGAAACATGTCCGGTCCGGTTCAGCCGACTGAGGGCGCAGCCCGTCTTGGGCCGTGCGTTCGCACAGTGCCGGGTTCGCTCTCCAAGCTGTTCACCATTGGCCTTGCGGCCGGCCTCCTTGCCGGATGCGGTTCGCTTTGGGGGAGCAAGAAGCAGGAGGTCATCAGCGACGACCCACCCAACGTCATCTACGGCCAGGCCGAGACCCTCATCGACAAGGGGGACTTCAAGGAGGCGGCGCGCAAATACGAGGAGGTGGACATCAACCACCCCTATTCGCAGGAAGCCCGCAGGGCCATCGTCATGGCCGCCTATGCCTATTACAAGGCCGGCAAGTACGACGACGCCATCTCCGCGGCCGACCGCTATCTGACGCTTCACCCGGGCACGCAGGAATCCGACCTGGCGCAAAACATCATCGCCATGGCCTATTACGACCAGGTGCTCGATCCGAAGCGCGATCAGACCTCGGCGCGCCGCTCGCTGGAAAACTACGAGAAGCTGCTGCAACGCTACCCGGACTCGCGCTACACCTCGGACGCCACCAATCGCGCGCGCATCCTGCGTGATCTCCTTGCCGCTAGCGAGATGCAGGTGGGCCGTTACTATCTCCGCAAGAACAACTTCCTTGCCGCCATCAACCGGTTCCGCACCGTGGTCACCGACTATCAAACCACCGAGCAGGTTGAAGAGGCCTTGATGCGTCTCACTGAGGCCTATATGGCGTTAGGCATCGTCAATGAGGCTCAGACGGCCGCCGCCGTGCTTGGCCACAACTTTCCGGACAGCCGGTGGTACGAGCACGCCTACGGTCTTCTAGGGAAGCGCGGTCTCCAGCCGCAGGAGCACGAAGGCTCCTGGATCACCAAGACTTGGAAGGGCAACGGGCAAGCCTGACACGCGCGCCATGCTAGCCGCTCTGTCGATCCGCGATATCGTTCTGATCGACAGACTCGATCTCGATTTCGGTCAGGGCCTGTCGGTGCTGACGGGTGAGACAGGCGCCGGCAAATCAATCCTGCTCGATGCCTTCTCGCTGGCCATCGGCGCGCGCGGCGATACCTCGCTCGTGCGGCGCGGTGCGGCGCAGGGGCAGGTCACGGCGACCTTCGAGTTGCCGCGAACCCATCCCGTCTGGGCGCTGCTCGCCGAGAACGGCATCAAGACGGACGACGTTCTGATTTTAAGGCGCGTCCAAGGCACCGATGGCAGAAGCCGCGCTTTCATCAACGACACAGGCGTGAGCGTCCAGTTGCTGCGGCAGGTGGGCCAAGCGCTGGTCGAAATCCACGGCCAGCACGACGAGCGCTCGCTGATCGACCCGAGCGGCCATGGCGGCCTAGTCGACGCTTTTGGTGGCCTGACGGGAGAGGCGGCGCGCGTGTCGCAGGCCTTCGCGGCGTGGCAGGAAGCCGATGCCGAGCGTGCCCGCTACGAGAGCCGCATCGCCGCCGTGCGCGCCAATGCCGATTATGTGAGCCATGCGCTCGAAGAGCTTCGCCAGCTCGCGCCCGAGCCCGGCGAGGACGAGGCGCTGGCCTCCCGCCGCCAATTGATGATGAACGCCGAGAAGATCGCCGGCGAGCTCAACGAGGCGCTCGATGCGCTGCAAGGCGAGGGGACCGGCGGCGCCCGGCTGGCCGCGGCGCTCCGCCGCATCGAGCGTCAATCGGTGGTCGGTGGGGATCTGCTTGCGCCGGTCGTGGACGTGCTCGAGCGCGTGTTGTCCGTAACCGACGACGCGCGAGGCAAGCTCGAAACCGCGCTCGCCGCCACCGCCTTCGAGGCTAACGAGCTGGAACGCGCCGAGGAGCGGCTGTTCGCGTTGCGCGCACTTGCCCGCAAGCACCGGGTCCGGGTCGACGATCTCGCCGCCTTTGCCGAGCGGCTGGAGGCCGAGCTTGCCGCGCTCGATCGCAGCGAGGGCCAGGCGACGGAGCTTGCCGAGGCTGCCGAAGTTGCCCGCAAGGCCTACGAGGCTGCGGCTCTGGGCTTGAGCAAGGCGCGGCAAGACGCGGCGCGCAGGCTCGATGAGGAGGTGGCGCGCGAGCTCGCCCCGCTGAAGCTCGAAAAGGCGAAATTCATCACCCATATCGATGCGGTCGATCTCCCCGAAGGCGGTCCGAGCGGGATCGACCGCGTCGCCTTCTGGGTCGCGACCAACCCGGGCACCGAGCCGGGGCCTTTGATGAAGGTCGCCTCCGGCGGTGAGCTGGCGAGGTTCATCCTCGCTCTGAAAGTCGTTCTCGCCGCGCGCGGCTCTGCTCCGACCCTGATTTTCGACGAGGCCGATTCAGGCGTGGGCGGTGCGACAGCAGCGGCCGTCGGCGAGCGGCTGGCAGGGCTTGCGTCCCGCGTTCAGGTGCTCGCGGTGACGCATGCGCCACAGGTCGCGGCGCTGGCCGACGGACATATGATGATCGCCAAGGAGGCCGTGCGCGGACCCGAAGGCGAGGCGATGGCGACGCGCGTCGCGGTTCTCAAAGGCACCCATCGCCGCGAGGAGATTGCGCGCATGCTTGCCGGCCAGACCATTACCGACGAGGCGCGGGCCGCGGCCGAACGCCTAATGAGCCGTTCCGCATAACGAGACATGAGCAAGGCGAAGAGCAAAAGGAAGGCAGGCGCCCAGACGCCGGCTCTGGCGGCGAAGCCCGTTGACGCCCTCGGCGAGCAGGAGGCGCGGCAAGAGCTCGCCCGGCTCGCCACGGAGATCGCCCATCACGACGAGCTCTACTACCGCAAGGACGACCCGAAGATCAGCGACGCGGACTACGATGTGTTGCGTGCGCGGAACGACGCCATCGAGGTGCGCTTCCCCCATCTCGTGCGCGACGATAGCCCCACCCTCAAGGTCGGCGCGGCGCCGGTTGAGGCGTTCGCCAAAGTCGTCCATCGCATGCCCATGCTCTCGCTCGGCAACGTGTTCGACGAGGCGGGCGTTCAGAAATTTCTCGACGGCATCCGTCGCTTCCTCGGTCTCGGCTCGACCGAAGGACTGGCCTTCACCGCCGAGCCCAAGATCGACGGGCTCTCCATCACGCTGCGCTACGAGCGCGGCAAGCTTGCGCAAGGCGCAACCCGCGGCGACGGCTACGAGGGCGAGAACGTGACGACCAATGTCCTCACCATCACCGATATTCCGCAAATCATCGAGACCAGAGGCTTCCCCGACCCGTTCGAGGTGCGCGGCGAGATCTATATGAGCCGCGCGGCCTTCCAGAAGCTGAATGCGGCGCAGGCGAAGCGTGGCGACCGTCTGTTCGCCAATCCGCGTAACGCCGCGGCAGGCTCGCTCCGCCAGCTCGACCCCGCCATCACCGCTTCGCGGCCGCTGCGCTTCTTCGCCTATGGCTGGGGGGAGGTGGCCGAACTCCCCGCCGAGACCCAGTGGGACGCCTATCAGATTCTGCGCGCCTGGGGCTTTCCGCTCAATCCGCTGATCCGCCTCACCCACACGGTGGAGGAGATGCTTCAGACGTATCGCGATATCGAGAGCGGCCGGACCGGTCTCGACTACGATATCGACGGCATCGTCTACAAGCTCGACCGCTTCGATCTCCAGGAGCGGCTGGGCTTCGTCTCCCGCGCGCCCCGCTTTGCCGTCGCCCACAAATTTCCCGCCGAGAAGGCGACCACGGCCCTGCGTAATATCGACATCCAGGTCGGCCGCACCGGCGCGTTGACGCCCGTGGCCAAGCTCGATCCCGTCAACGTCGGCGGGGTGATGGTGCAGAACGCCACGCTGCATAACGAGGACGAGATCGCCCGCAAGGACGTGCGCGTTGGCGACACGGTCATCGTGCAGAGG
>JBOHJE010000062.1:0-11551 GCA_050728375.1 Methyloceanibacter sp. | reverse complement strand
AAAACGGCGCGGTGCGGCATCCCGGCTGCACCGCGCCCCATCTTCCTAAAGGAGGCAGCTGCGCAACATGCAACGTGCAACGCATTCCACGACCAGGGCGCTCGCGCTCTTCCGCCGCTTCGCACCCTATCTCAAGACGGGCAAACGCCCGATCGCCCTTGCTGCGCTGCTAACGCTTATCCTCCCAGTCACCGCAGGCAGCACTTTATGGCTGGTCAAATTGCTGGTCGACGAGCTGCTCGTCCGCGGCAGTCTTGAGCTCCTACCACTCTTCGGAGGCATCTACGTCGCTGTCGCCACGATCAGGATCGTTCTTGATTATGTCACAACCCGCCTTGACGCATCGATAGCGGAAACCGTCACCCGTGACATCAGAATCTCCCTCTATCGTCACCTTGTTTCCATCTCACCCGGATCTTTGGGAAACCGCGGAAGCGGTGATCAACTCGCTCATCTCTCCGGAGACGTAGAGCGCACGCAGTCGCTCATCTATACGGTGCCGCTGGGCATCTTTTCCGACCTGTTGGGGGTCACCTTCTTTGCAGGCTTCCTTCTGCTCCTCGATTGGCAGCTGACCCTCGTTGCTCTGTTGGCAGCACCTATTCTCGCCGTGGCCAGTCGCCTGAATGCACCGCGCGTTAGACGCGCCGCAAAAATCGGGCGACTGATGACTTCGCGGTGGTTCGCTCTCGCCGAGGAACGCCTCGGGGCTTCGCAACTCATTCAAGCATTCAACGCCCAGGACCGAGAGACCGGCCGCTTTGCCACCCGATGCGAGGCAGCGCGTGATGCCGAGCTGCGGACCGTCAAGATCGAGGCATGGTTCACGCTCTTGTTGGAGTTAACCACCGCAACGGTCGCGCTCGTCGTCCTTGGCTTTGGAGCTTACCAGATAAGTCAAGGCGTCCTTACAGTCGGCGCGCTGGTCGCGTTCCTTGGGGGCGTGGGCTCGCTGTATTCGCCGGTGAGGGGCCTCGCCCGTGCCTCTGCGCGCTTGCAGCGCGCCGCGGCTGGTGCACAGCGCGTTGCCGATCTTCTCGACGTGCAAAGCCTTGTTCGTGAGCATCCCAGCGCGAAAGCCGTCGTTCCGGAAGTGGGCGCCATTGAGTTCCGCGATGTCTCTTTCGTCTATCCCGACGGTTACGCCGCACTTCACAATCTCTCGTTCAGCGTCAAGCCTGGTGAGGTTTTGGCGATTGTCGGTCCGAGCGGCAGCGGCAAGTCGACTCTCATAAATCTTCTTCTGAGGCTCTATGACGTGTCGGCCGGAAGAATCCTTGTTGGTGGGATCGATATCAGGGATGTCGCGCTTTCCTCGCTGCGCGACGCCGTCTGCGCTGTTTTCCAAGAATCGTACATCCTGCAAGGGTCAATTGCGGATAACCTGAACTACGGGCGCCCAACGGCTACCAAAGACGAGTGGCTCGCGGCTGCTAACGCCGCCTACGTCGACTCGTTCGTTGCCCCGTTGGCCTCTGGATATCGCTCCGTCGTCGGAATCCGCGGAGGACGACTCTCCGGCGGTCAGCGTCAACGGCTAGCCCTCGCTCGCTCGCTGCTCCGCAATCCTTCGATCCTCATACTCGACGAGGCGACCGCCGCCGTTGACAGCGAAACCGAGGAGTTGATCCATGAGGCGATCGACAATCGCGACAGCAAGCAGACCCTATTTCTTGTCGGCCATCGGCTTTCGTCACTGCGACGCGCTGACCGCGTAATCGTGCTTGACCGGGGACGCATCGTCGAGAGCGGGATGCCTGCTGCACTGCTGAGCAAGGGCACTCGTTATCGCGATCTGTTCGCCCCGCAACTCGACCTTGTAGGAGTTGCGGCATGACATCGAACCGTATCCCGCGCCTCAATGTCGGCTCTCAGATCGGCGGCTACCTGACGGTCCTTGGTATCGTCTACGACTTCGGACCTGACCCCGTGTACATCGTCTGGCACCACGGCTCCTGGTGCCCGATGGCTTGCAAGGTTTTTCGCAAGCCTGAGCAAGCCCAGCGCGAGGTGGCCGTGCTTAGGGCGCTCGCTCATCCGAACATCGTTCGGCCGTTTGGCTATGGGGATCCGGCGCATGTTCTTATGGAGTATCTCGAAGGACCGACCCTTAGGCGGCTGATCAAGTCCTTGCCGCGAAAACGCCTTTCCATCTCCGATGCGCTTCGTGTCGCAATTCATTTGGGTGGTGCGCTCGCCCACATGCACGACCGCGGCTTCCTGCATCTCGACGTGAAGCCGCGCAACGTCATCATTTCCCGCGCTAGGCCCGTGCTTTTCGACTTCGGCACGGCGCGCCCACAATGTGATTGGGAGCAGGATCTCCTCGAAGGAACTGATCCCTACATGGCGCCGGAACAATGTCGGCGAGAGGCGGTCTCACCGGCAACAGACATTTATGCCCTCGGCGTCACCTTATTCGAAATGCTGACGGGAGGGCGCCCATTTCCCGATGGTAGCCGCCGCAAGACGTTCCCTCAACTGACACAGGATCCAAGGCCGCTCCGAGCATTGCGGCGTTCTGTTTCGCCTGCTCTCGAGGGCCTCGTGCTCGAATGCCTAAGCCGCGAACCGTACACTCGGCCGGCGGTGAAGGAACTGCTGCCGAAACTGCACAGCCACATTCGTGGTGGCGCGCCGTTATGGCCTCGAAGCTTCGAGCCGCCCGTGGAGCCTGATCGAGTCCGATTCCCTCCTCCCGCGCCGGGTCAAGAGGCAGCTGAGTCCAGTTGCTATCGAGGCGCAGCATGTCCATGAGCTGCGCACGCGTCCCGGCCGCACGATGTTTGGCGATTCTCACGGCACTCCCAGTCAGCCTCGCCACAGCCTTCCTTCCGATGACCGGTTCCGCTGGAGACACGTGGGCCTTGACGCATTCGACCGATGCCAATGTAGCAACAGCCATCGATATCTCGGATTCGATCGGCAGACACGAGGAGTGGTTGCAGAAGTTTGGCTTGACGCGTGCACTTGTCAGCGAGGATTTCCTGGAGGCGGTGAGGGTGGGTCGCTGGGCCAGGATTGGCTTTGCCGTATTTTCCTGGTCCGACGATGATCGCTTCGAGGTTCTCATCCCTTGGACGAAAATCTCATCAGGCGACGATGCACGGCGGATCGCAGCCCAGATTCAATCCCTCAGCCTCATCGAACAGTCAAACTATCATGATCGCGATCACGGGAAAGAGGAGCCGCCCGCGCAAGGAGAGAGGCTTACCGACATCTCAGGCGCTATAGATTTTGGCTCTCGCATCCTTGCCTTGGCGCCTTTCAAGGCTGATCGGTCCGTGCTCAACGTTCTTGCCAATGGCGTGGACAACGTCGGGGAAGGACCCGAGGCGGCACGAGACCGAGCACTGACCCACGGCTTCACTGTGAACGCTGTTGCCCTAAGCAGCGCCCCTGACCTTACCGACTACTTCCGTTCCTGCGTGATTGGGGGACACGGCGCCTTCGTATTGGAGTTTTCCGACCCGCGTAACGTCCACGAGATCATGGCCAAGAAGTTTCTGCTCGACCTCGTTGCGGTATTCTGAGGCGTCGCCGATCGGGCTTTTTTGAGCCCGATTTGGCGGAATAATCGCTCGCTCATGCGTTATCAGCCGGTACCGGAGGATTGATCATGCGTTACTGTCTGGTGCTGGTGCTCATGACACTCTTGGCAGTCCCCTGCATCCCAGACTGTCTTCCTGTGGGCTCCGGCGTGCCTGCTGCTTATGCCGACGATGATGATCGTAGCAGCAGAAAAAGGCCGAGCGTCCGCTCTCTAAAGAGGCCGAGCGTCCGATCTTTGCGCATACCCAGAGTGTCCCGTCTGCCGAAGATCCCGCGCAAGTCCAAGCAGAAGAAGGCTCGTTCAAGCCGTTCCGTCCCGGCCGCGGTAGCCTCGCGAAACTCGGCTCCAAATGAAATTGTAGTTGCAAGCATTAGCGCTCAAAGTCTGTCCCTCATCCTTGCCAACGGGTTCACCGTCGTCGCGAGCGCCCCAACGACGCTTATTGACGGAGTCATTGCACGCTTACGACCTCCCGCCGGGCTCGACCTTGAAACAGCGCGGCGACGCATTCAACAGATCGTTCCAGCGGCAGTTGTCGATGCCAACGATCTTTATCGCCCGGTATCAATGCCCTGCCAAAAGGGGAATTGTCCCGCCTTCGAGATGGTGGGATGGGCTGTACCCCCCGACCGCTGCGCGGCGACTGCGACGATCGGAATGATCGACACGAAAGTGAACACCACCCACGAGGCGCTACGGGATCAGTCGGTCGAGATCATCGACGTTCGCTCCAAGGGAGACCGCGAGTCCTCTGCGAGCCACGGTACCGCAATCGCCGCACTCTTCGTTGGTGACGAAAATAGTCGGACACCGGGACTCTTGCCGGACGCGAAGCTGGTCGCGGTCGAGGCTTTTCAAAGGGATCGGGCAGGGGACGCGGCTGACGTCTACAAGATTGTGCGCGGCCTCGATGCGTTGGCGCAGCGCGGCATACGCGTCGTTAATCTGAGCTTTGCTGGACCGCAGAACACTGTCCTTGGTCTAGCCGTTGGCGCCGCAGAAAAGCGTGACATTATTTTGGTCGCAGCCGCGGGCAACCAGGGGCCGAAGGCAGAGCCAGCCTTTCCTGGCGCCTATAATGGTGTCTTCGCCGTCACGGCTGTCGACCGCCAGAGCAAGATATACCGCCAAGCTGGACGCGGAAATCACATTGCTTTCGCCGCCCCCGGCGTTCGCCTTTGGACCGCCAGCCTAGTTGAGGAGCTGGCCAGTCTTACGCCGATCTGGGAGATGTTGGCCGCGATCCGGTGTTTGGTTGGGGGCTCATCAAGGCGCACCCTTGCAGTCCGAAGGAGGCTGGCGCGAGGGAGGAGGACTCTCCATCATCGAGGCCGGCGCCCCACTAGCGTTTGAAGTGATTGGTGATCCAAGACGTAGCTCGTGGCTCTGATCCTGCAGCTCGAGGATGTCGCCGAGGGTGCCTCGAAACGCTCCGCCCAGAGATGCACCCCGGTTGTCGCATCGATCGGCTGCGGTGATGCGTACCCGGTCCGCCGCCTTGCGCTCGCTGCCTTCAAGCAGTAGCGGACACTGAGCTCGCGACCCATCTGCTTCACGTCCACCGCGATCCTTGTAGGTGAAGCTCAAGTCGCGCGAGATGACGAACAGCCAGCCGCGACAATGCGGCGATTATGTCCTCGACCACCGGCGATCGGCGCGGCATGGAATGCGCGGCAGTGCGACATTGTGCGGGCACCCTCCGCCGCGCATTCCTCGCCGCTCTCGCGGATCTTGACCTCGCTAGCGAGTCTGACGTTGGTCGTATGTCCGGCTTTTTTCCGAAGCTGTGGCACTTCAGGCACAGCCGCGAGGATCGCGACCTCGCCATCCCTTAGATTGGACTCCGTGACCGAACAGGCCTAAGCGTTAGGAGCCTTGGTCGGCTGGGGGGGGGGTCGCAGTGGCGGGCAGCGACGACGCGCTTGAGCTCATCCCGCGTATCTACGACGCGGCGTTCGACGCTGCGCTATGGCCGGAAGTCCTAACCCAAATCGCCGGTGCACTGGGCGCAGGCCTTATCATCATGGGCTTCTACGAGACGGTCGAGCATTCGGTGGCCTTCAACCCACGGCAAAACGGCTGTGACCAAGGAGCCAGCTGTCGCGGCTATTGGGCGCCACACAACATTCTATGGCAACGCAATCACAGCGAGCCGGTCGGGCGGGTCCTGGCGGCTGAACCCCTCATGCCAGGCGACACCTCCACCGGCATAGACGTTTGCCACAATTGGATTCGGCCTCAAGGCATGGAAATCCCCGGCGATCCCGTGAACCTCGTCGTGGAACGCAAAGCATCGGCCGTGTGCGGATTCGGCCCATCCACCGTGGGCGGCAGATTCAGCGCCAGGCACACGGCCATTTTCAGGGCGCTCGCCCCGCATCTTCTGCGCGCGGTCAAAGTGCAACGCCGGTTATGGCAACTTCGACTTTCCGAGCAGTTAGCGCTCACCGGACTGAACCTGCAAAATGAGGGAATTATCCTCGTCGACGGTACCGGCCGAGTTGTCTTCGTCAATGGTGCGGTAGCAACTCTGCTCGGTCGGCGAGACCAGCCGCGGCTGGACGCGGGGCTGCTGAGGGCCGCCGACCCCGCCGACGCCAACGCGCTCAGCAACCTCATAACTGTCTGCGCGGACGCCGAGCTCGGCGACGGAGAACGTGGCGGAACGATCGACGTCGCGCGCGGCACGGGGCGCCCCCCGTTACGCATGCTCGTTGTGCCGTTTCAAGCCGGAAGGCGTCAGTTCGACGTGCCATGGCTCGGCTTGCCACAGCCTGCCGCCGTCGTCATTGTCAGGGATCCTGAGCGCGAGCGGCGGCTGCGCAAGGAGCATCTGACACGCCGGTTCAGATTGACACCCGCCGAGGCTGATCTCGCCTTGGAGATCGCCAAGGGCGACGGTCGAGAAGCTGCCGCAGGGCGGCTCGGCATTTCAGTCGGCACAGCGCGCGTCCACCTCACACGCGTTTTCGACAAAACCGGCGTCCACCGTCAGACCGAACTCGTACGCCTGCTCTTGCAGAGCCAGGCGGAAATTTCGAAGCTCTGAGTCAAACCTCCGGCCCCGACCAAAAGGGTTTGTGCACCACACCGTGGGTCAGTTCCTGCTCAGGGCATTTCCTTTCTGGCGGCATGATGGGGCGCCCAAAGGCACAGGCGGCCGATGGAGAATCGGAATCCGCTCCCTCTCGGAGCTTGCGCTCCGCAACAAAATGAAACCATACAACTCACCGGCAAACCGGCGACGATGAGTGGGCGACCTTAATGCCTGCGCTGAGCCGGCGGCAGCGATGCCGCAATGCACAGCGCTGGTCGAAGGCAAAATGTGCCCATGGAATCGCAATCCCTCGCCATCCTAGTCATCGATGAGAACCGCATCCGCGGCTCGATTATCGAGGAGGGCTTGCGCGAGAGCGGGCATGACAACGTCACGGTGGTTCACGACATCGCTGGAGTCGCGCGCACCATCGCCACCATAAATCCAGACGTGATCGTCATCGACCTGGAGAACCCCAATCGCGACATGCTGGAGAACATGTTCCAGCTCTCGCGCGCGGTGAAGCGCCCCGTCGCCATGTTCGTCGACCGCGCGGACCGGGCCTCGATCGAGGCCGCGGTCGAGGCCGGCGTGTCGGCCTATGTCGTCGATGGACTGAAGCGCGAGCGGGTGAAGCCGATCCTCGACATGGCGATCGTCCGCTTCAATGCCTTCTCCCGCCTCTCGCGCGAATTGGAGGAGGCGAGGAGCGAGTTGGAGGATCGCAAGGTGATCGAACGCGCCAAGGGCATACTGATGAAGTCGAAGGGGCTGTCGGAAGAAGACGCCTACACGCTTCTGCGCAAGACGGCGATGAATCAGAACCGCAAGGTGGCTGAAATCGCGCAAAGCCTGGTGACGGCAACCGGGCTGCTGGGAGAGGACTCATGAGCGATCATCAGATCACCGCCGGCTTCATGCCGCTGCTCGACAGCGCCCTTCTTGTCGCCGCCAAGGAGAGGGGCTTCGCCGAGGGCGAAGGCGTAGACCTCACGCTCTTGCGCGAAACGTCCTGGGCGAATATCCGCGACCGGCTCGCGGTCGGGCATTTCCAGGTGGCGCACATGCTCGCGCCGATGCCGATTGCCTGCAATCTGGGGCTGACGCCGCTTGCCTCCCGCACCATCGTGCCGATGGCGCTCGGGCTTGGCGGCAATGCGGTATCGGTCTCGAATGCGCTTTGGGGGGAAATGGAGAAGCATGGGGCGCGTGGCGATCTCGACCCGGCCCGCGCCGGCGCTGCTCTGAAAACTGTCGTAGCTCCAAGGGCCAACGCCAAGCGGACGCTGCTTCGCTTCGCCGTCGTGCATCCGCATTCGGGGCACAACTACGAACTCCGCTACTGGCTCGCCGCCTGCGGCATCGATCCGAGCCGCGAGGTCGAGATTGTCATTCTGCCACCGCCCCTGATGGCGGATGCACTCGGCGCCGGCACCATCGACGGTTATTGTGTCGGGGAACCTTGGAGCACGGCTGCCGTCGTGGCCGGACGCGGTCACATCGCCACGGTCAAGGCCGCAATTTGGAAAGGCAGCCCCGAGAAGGTCCTTGGCGCGCAGGCGCTGTGGGCCGGGAACCATCCCGAGGCGCTGACGGCCTTGCTGCGGGCGGTCTACCGCTCTGCGGTCTGGTGCGCAGACCCGGCCAACCGCGAAGAGCTTGCAGCGATTCTCTCCCGTCCAACCTATGTCGGCAGGCCGGCCGAGTGGCTGCTGCCGGCATTAACCGGAAGGATCGGCGTCGGGGACGGAGAGACCGTCGTGGTCGATGAGTTCTTCGTTCCGCTTGCCAAGGCGGCGACCTTTCCTTGGAAGAGCCACGCGCTTTGGCTTTACACACAAATGGTGCGCTGGGGCCAGATCGCTCACGACAAGGCTAACGAGAGCGTTGCGCGGGAGACCTACCGGCCCGAGTTCTATCGCGCCGCGCTGGAGCCTTTGGGCGTTGCGCTGCCCGGCGCCAATGCCAAGGTCGAAGGGGCTCTCAAGCGCGCCACGCCGGTAGGGTCGGCCGGCGCGAGTCTCACGCTCGGGCCCGACGGATTTTTCGATGGCGGCCTGTTCGATCCCGATAAGATTGACGGCTACATTGCCAAGCAGAGACGGCCTGCCACGACGTGAGCGCACGCGGAACTCAATCGGCTTTCGCCCAAACTCTGTGCAATGCAGCTAGGCATCTGCCGTTGCTTTAGTCGGCCGGAACGGCCCTTGCGGCGCCCCGAGCGAGCGCGAAACCATTGATTTCCTTGGTTTTGCTGCATTGCACAAGACATGGCACGTTTCCTGCGATGCAATAAGCGAGCATGAGCTCATGGCGTCCAATGGGGGGCGCCTCAGGCAAAGCTGCCAATCAGGATATCGCGCTCCGGGGAACCTCCGGACGCGAGAGCCTGGTCGGCAGCTTTTTTGTTGTCTCAGCGATCGGAAAGAACCGCAAAGACCATGACCCAATCCGCCACACGAGAGCCGAACGAAGGCAACGCACAATCGCGCGCGCTTTGGCTGTCGACCATCGCCTTCACCGTCTGCTTCGCCGTCTGGACCGTCTTCTCCATTATCGGCATCCGCATCAAGGAAGAGCTCGGTTTGAGCGAGACCGAGTTCGGTCTCCTTGTCGGCCTGCCGATCCTGACCGGCTCGCTCGTTCGTATCGTGCTCGGCGTCTGGACCAGCCACTACGGCGGACGTCTCGTTTACACTTTGACCATGCTCGCGGCGGCGGTTGCGACCTTCCTGCTCGCCTACGCCCAGACTTATCCGCAAATGCTGCTTGCCGCACTCGGGGTAGGGCTGGCCGGCGGCTCCTTCGCCGTCGGCGTGACCTATGTTTCCCGCTTCTTCCCGCCCGAGAAGCAAGGGACCGCGCTCGGCATCTTTGGCGCGGGCAATGTCGGCGCTGCGGTCACCAAGTTCCTCGCACCCTTCCTGCTCATCGCCTGGGGCTGGCAAGCGGTGGCTGAGCTTTGGGCGCTGGCGCTCGTCGTCATGGCGGTCGTTTTCTGGCTCATGACCAGCGATGAGCGGTCTCTGCGTCAAGCCGCGCCGAAGAGCTTCTTCGCCCAGTTCGAGCCGCTCAAGAACATTCAGGTGTGGCGCTTTTCGCTCTACTACTTCTTCACTTTCGGGGCCTTTGTGGCGCTCGCGCTCTGGCTGCCGCGCTATCTGATCGGCGTTTACGGCTTTGACATCGCCGTTGCGGGCATCGTCGCGGCCTCCTTCTCGATCCCGGGCAGCGTCTTCCGCGCATATGGCGGCGTTCTGTCGGACCGGGTGGGCGCGCGCACGGTGATGTATTGGACGCTCGGCGTCTCGGCAGTGACCACCCTCATCCTCTCGCTGCCGCCGTCCAATATCGTCGTCGAGGGAATCTCGGGCCGCATTCCCATGCACTTCGCCATCGGCCCTGCGATGTTCGTCGTCCTGGTGTTCGTGCTCGGCTTTTTCATGAGCCTCGGAAAGGCCGCGGTCTACAAGCACGTCCCGACCTATTATCCGAACGACGTAGGCGCGGTGGGCGGCCTGGTCGGCATGATCGGCGGTCTCGGCGGCTTCTTCCTGCCGATCGCCTTCGGCGCTCTCAACGACCTCACCGGCATCTGGTCGAGCTGCTTCATGCTGCTCTTCCTGCTGGCGACGGCGTCGCTCGTCTGGATGCATCTCGCCATTCGCCGCATGGAGCGCGGCCGCGCGGAGGCAGGCGCCATAGACGCCGAAGCCGCCGAAGTTGGAGCCACACCATGACCGAGAAACTCGTCATCATCGGCAACGGCATGGCGCCCGGGCGCATGCTCGAGCACCTGTTCGAGAAAGCGCGCCGTCGCTACCAGGTCACCATTTTCAATGCCGAACCGCGCGTCAATTACGACCGCATCATGCTGTCGCCGGTCCTGTCGGGGGAAAAGGACTACGAGGAGATCATAATCCACGGCGACGGCTGGTACATCAAAAACGGCATCATCCTCTACAAGGGCCACCAAGTCGTCGGCATCGACCGTGCCGCCAAGACACTCAAGTCGAACCACGGCGTGGTGACGGGCTACGACAAGCTCGTCATCGGCACTGGTTCGGCGCCCTTCATTCTCCCCGTCCCAGGCAATGATCTCGCCGGCGTACTCACTTATCGCGACCTCGACGACGTGAACGCCATGCTGTTGGCCGCCCAGTCGACGGCGAAGGCCGTGGTGATCGGCGGAGGCCTGCTCGGCTTGGAGGCCGCCGCCGGACTGAAAGCACGTGGCATGGACGTGACCGTGATCCACCTGATGCCTTGCCTAATGGAGCGCCAACTCGACCCTGCCGCGGGCTATCTCCTGCAAAAGGCGGTGGAGATGCGCGGCATCAAGGTCATCACCAAGGCCGAGACCAAGCGGATCGTCGGCAAAGGCAAGGTGCAAGGTGTGGAGCTTGCCGACGGCCGCATCATCCCTGCGACTCTGGTCGTCATGGCGGCCGGGATCAAGCCCAACGCCTGGCTCGCGCGGGAAACGGGTCTCGAGGTCAATCGCGGCATTCTGGTCGATGCCGGCATGATCACCTCAGACCCGGATATCCTGGCGATCGGCGAATGTGCCGAAGTCGGGGGCCATACTTACGGCCTCGTGGCGCCGCTATATGAGATGGCGCGGGTCGCGGCCGCCAGGCTCGCCGGCGACGACACGGCCCACTTCGTTCACAGCGACACGCCGACCAAGCTGAAAGTCACCGGCATCGATGTCTTCTCTGTGGGCGATTTCGCCGACGGCGAGGACCGCGAGGAGATCGTGCTGCGCGACGCTTCGGCCGGCATCTACCGACGCGTGGTGCTCAAGGACAACCGCATCATCGGTACGGTCCTCTTCGGAAATACGCTGGACGGCGGCTGGTTCACCGATCTGAAGAAGCGCGCAGTCGACATCACGGAGATGCGCGAGACTCTCATATTCGGCCAAGCCTATCAGGGAGGGTCCCCGCCGGACCCTATGG
>JBOHJE010000061.1:0-6557 GCA_050728375.1 Methyloceanibacter sp. | reverse complement strand
CGTTCGACCGGCGCGGAATGGCGCCGGCCGCTTCCGTTCGGCACGGCCCTTCTGCTATGAGGCGCGATGGGCTGCGCACTAATCTCCAAAGGAATAAGGCGCTTATTCGCTTGCTTCGCGTTGCTCGCGCCGGCAGCGGTTGTAGCGCTGGGCGACCATGCTTTCGCCGAGCAAGCGAAGGCCCCGCCGCAAGTGACCGCCGCCTCGGTGTTCGTCATCAATGCCGATACCGGACAACCGCTTTATGAAAAGAATCCGGACAAATCGTTCCGCATTCTCAGCCTCACCAAGCTGATCACCGCCTATGTGCTGATGCAGCGCATGGGCGGCCAGCTATCGGACAGCGTGACGATCGTACCGTCGTATCTCGTGCCGGGATCGACGGCCGGCCTGCGCAAGGGCGACATCTGGAGCCTGGAGAATCTGCTCTACGGCATGCTGCTGGTCTCCGGCAAGGACGCCTCGCTCGCCATCGCCGATCATGTGGGGCGCGCGCTGCTTGCAGAGGAGAAGAAAAAGGGGACCGGGATCAGCCGCTTCGTGAAGGAGATGGGACCCGCCGCCGCTGCTCTCGGCGCTACACACACGAAATTCGCCGATCCTTACGGCATCTCGCCGTCGAACGTCTCGACCGCCCGCGACGTAGGGCTGATCGGGAGCACCGTCTTTCGCGACCAGAGATTGCTGCCGTTTTGGCAATGCGCGCGGCGCACGCTGAGCATCGGCGGACCGAAGCCGCGCACATTCAGCCTCATGAGCACCATCGAGTTGCTCGGCGAGGACAACATCCTCGGGGCGAAGACGGGCTCGCATGTCAGCAAGAACATCTATCATCTCGTGGCGGGATGGCAGCCGCCCAACGGCCAGACCATCGTCGCGGTGGTCCTAGGCAGCGCCGACCATCCCGGCCGCTACAACGGCATCCGCGCGATCCTAGCGGCGCTGCCGCTGGACTTTCCGGTGCTGGCCGTACGCCAGTCGGCGCGCCGCCCCAGCGCGCGAGCTGCCCGTAGCGACAGACTCAGCAACGAAGCGAGGCGCTCGAGGCTCGGCAGATGGGCCTTCCTTTCGAGTCCGCCGGCAAACCCGGTGAGCTTGCCGGCCGATCCGATCACCCGGTGACACCGCACGACGATGGAGATGGGATTCCTCCCGTTTGCCGCACCGATCCGCGCGGATCGCCTTGGTACATTCTCGATATGTCCATATGAACGCGTTTTGCCAAACGGTATCGTGAGCAACGCGTTCCAGACTTCCTCTAGAACTCGGTGCCGCCAAAATCGAGCTTCAGATCGAACGTCTTCCGCTGGCCCGAAAAATATTCGCCGAGCTGCCGCTCGGCCTCAAGGAGGATGGGATGCGCGTTATCTTTCGCGCCGATGTTCAACCGCACCCGCCTTGAATTGTCATTCTCCCAAAGAATCGCGGCTAACCCGTCGTTCGAGGCGACAACCTTCAACGCGCCGATGGGAGAGCTGACCGTCTTGAACACATGCTTCGGCTCTGCCTCATAGGTGCGGCGTACCGGCGTTCGGCTCGCATCGTCCGCTGCCAAAATTTCGATCATCGCAGTCCCCTCAATGAGAACCAAATGACGTGAGACGGTGATCTAGGAACCGGCCTCTTCACTCCGATTCTTATGGTCGAATTCGGATAGTCGCGATGAGCGCCCGAGAGTCGGAGCGGGCGTCGGCGCCCGTGCGGATCGTTACAATCATAATAAACCCCCGAGTTTCGACGCGCATCTTCCGTTCGTAAATCTGCGCTATGGTCCGCCTCCCGAGCTTCGATTCGCCGCTCAATTCACCACAGGAGGACACCGATGCCGACCAACCGTTCCATCTGGATGCTGGCGGCACTCACCGCGCTGCTTTACGCGCAAGCCTGGCGCATGCCGAGGATGCCATCAGCCATCCGGCAAAGAAAGCCATAGGCTCATCCAAGAGCGACGTCGTCGCCTCTCTCGCCGTGCTCAACTCGAAAGGCGCAACGCTGGAGGACAACACGCTGACGCTGACCGGCGTGACGCCCAACACGATCGTATTCGCCGACCGGCCCGTGCACGCCGCGGGACACGTTCTCACCTCGCACTTCATCAAGGAGTGGGACGAGGGCAATGACAGCTTCGCCAAGAACCCGCCGAACGCAACCATCTCGGTCCTCGGAAGCGACGGCGCCACGGTGAAGGACGCCGTCGTCGTGCTGAAGTCGCCGAAGCTCGACGGCGACAAGCTGAGCTTCGATGTGTCGGTCCTCGAAGGCGACCTGACAGGCGCGAGCGGCGCGGCCGCATTGTTCATCGACCGCTTCGCAGTGCATGTCGGCGGCGGCGGCTGGCATGGCGGCAGCGTCGATGTCGTCGGCGGCCGCCCCGCCTGGCATGGTGCCTGGTATGGCCGGCCGGGTGTCGCCTTCGGCACCGGCTTAGCGGTCGGTGCGGTTGCGGGAGCCGCCGCTGCGGCGCCGGGGCCCTACTACTATCCGCCTGCTTGCGGATATTATCCCTATCCGCCCTGCTACTGAGACAACGAAGCGAGCGGCACGGGCCCTGGGATCTGCCGCTCGCCCGTCCCCCTCCAAGCGGTCTCCCTGGTCGACACTTGCACGTCCCCTTCGCGATAGCCACCTGATCGCGGGACGATTTCGCCGTTTGCTCGCGTCTTTGGGAGGAGATGCCCGATGCTCTCGGTTCCGACACACAGCAAATATATCGACATGCACTCACGGGGCCCCAGTGCGGCTCCTGCTGCGTGCCTGCGCCATCGCGCAGCTTTCACCTGCGTTGGCTACGATGGGAGGCTCGTCATGAAGAAATATCTGTTCGCGTTGATTCTCGTGGTGATGACCGCGCCGGCACTTGCGGCCGCCGGGGGCGCCGCCGTCTCCGAGGAAGAGGCACATTCGATCGGCGTCGACGCCTATCTCTATTTCTACCCGCTGGTGACGATGGACATGCGCGCAAGCAGCTCACTAATTTGAAACCTGGTGAAGGGGGTGGAATCGGCGGCCCGATGAACGCCTTCACCAATGTCCCCGCCTTCCCAGCCGCCGACATGAGGGCGGTGGTGCGGCCGAACTTCGACACGCTCTATTCGAGTGGCTGGCTTGACCTCACGAAAGAACCGGTGGTCGTTTCCGCGCCCGACACCGGTGGCCGCTACTACCTTCTGCCGATGCTCGACATGTGGAGCGACGTGTTCGCCTCTCCAGGCTGGCGCACAACCGGAACCGGCGCCGGAAATTTCCTCATCACGCCTCCAGGCTGGACCGGCACCGTGCCGGCCGATTTCACGCAGATCAAAGCGCCGACGCCGTATGCATGGATTAGCGGTCGGACAAAGACGGATGGGCCGGCTGACTACGACAACGCCCACAAGATTCAGGCCGGCTACAGAATCACGTCTCTCTCGCCAATGGGGCAAGGAGGCGACACCGCCCGCGCAGACTACCATCGACCCCGGACGTTGACTTGACACCAGGTCGGCGGACAAGTTCTTCGCCCATGCGGCCGAACTGCCAAAGACCATCCCGCCGCATATCACCGATATGCCGATCATGCGCGCCTGAAGCGGGTCGGTTTCAAAGTTGGTAAGAGTTTCGATCTCTCCTCCGCCGAACCTGCCGTGAAGAAGGGATTTGAGGGCGCGCCCGCCGCCGCTGAAGCGCTCATGCAGTGGAAGCTTCCGACGTTGGCGCGCGTGGCCAACGGCTGGTCGATGAACACGGACACTATGGGCGTCTACGGCAACTACTATCTGAAGCGCGCCATGGTCGCCCAAGTCGGGCTCGGCGCGAACCTGCCAGAGGATGCCGTCTATCCGCTCAATCTCGCCGACGACACCGGCAAGCCCCTCGACGGCTCGAATGCCTACACTATTCACTTCGATAAGGGTCAGACGCCCCCGGTCGACACGTTCTGGTCGATCACGCTCTACGACCCACAAGGCTTCCAGGTCGGCAACGACCTAAACCGCTTCGCGGTGTCGAGTTGGATGCCCTTCAAATACAATCCGGACGGCTCGCTCGACCTCTATTTCCAGCACGAGAACCCCGGGTCAGATAAAGAAGCTTGGCTGCCGGCGCCGAAAAGGCCCTTCAACCTGACCATGCGCCTCTACGCGCCGAAGTCGGACGCGCTGACCGGGAAGTGGAATCCGCCGCCCGTGACGAAGGCCGCGGCAACAGCGGCGCTGCCACAGTAGGGCTTGTTCCCGCCCAAATGTGGTTGTGAACTCAAGCCGTAACCGGGCCGGGCCCAGACTTCAAGGCCCGGCGCAAGGGAACGGCATGGTGGGAGCGAAGCCGCATAGTGAGCGCAAGCCACTCGTGGCGCTGACCGGCGGCACGGGCTTCATCGGCCAGCATCTGCTAAAGGAGCTGTCCAGACGCGGCTACCGCCTGCGCGTGTTGCTGCGCCGCCCCACGATGTTGCCAGAAAGCTGCGCAAGCGTTCTCATCGGGGACCTGGCGCGGCCCCACAACATGGCCGAGGCGCTCGCCGGGGTAGACGCGGTGATCCACACCGCCGGCATCGCCAGCACCATGTCGGGCCTGCCCGAGGACGACTATCGCCGCTTCAACACAGAGGCCACCGTCCGCTTCGCCCGCGCCGCCGAACGCGCGCGGGTCAAACGCTTCATCTTTCTCTCCTCCATCAGGGCGCAGTCCGGCCCCACGGCGGAGGGCGTGCTAACCGAGGAGCGTCCGCCCCAGCCGACCGACGCTTATGGAAGATCGAAACTGGAGGCGGAAAAGGGGCTCGCCGAGACTGGGCTCGACTGGGTGGCCCTGCGGCTGGCGCTGGTCTACGGGCCGGGCGTCCAGGGGAATATCGCGCGGCTCATCAGGCTCGCCCGTTCCCCCTACCCTTTGCCTCTGGCGGGCCTAAGGGCCCAGCACTCGCTTCTCGCGCTCGATAATTTGACGGAGGCGGTCGACCGGGTGCTCGGCGCCGAGGCACCGCTGCGCCGGCCTCTGATCGTCGCCGATCCGAAACCGGTCACCATCGGCGAGATTGTTGCTGCACTGCGGGAGGGTCTTGGGCGGCGCGCCGGGCTGTTCTACGTGCCGCGCCCCATGCTCAAGGCGGCCCTGCGCGCGGCTGGCCGCAACGGAAATTACGAGCCACTGTTCGGCTCGCTGGTCGCCGAGCCGGCTGCGCTCGCACGTCTCAAGTGGACGCCTCCTGTTGCAACGCAGCAAGGACTCGCGTCGCTCACGCGGCGCGATGCGCGCGCGTGAAGCGCACGATTTAGATGATCTCGATCGAACTGGTCTTACGTTCGTCAAAATCCATTGGTAGAAATTTAACTGGCTGACGTGGGGGTCGCCAAAGACACAAGGCCGCTAGCCTCGAAGACGCGACTCTGATCTCTGAGTTTCTGCCAATAATCAGAGCAAAGCTTCCGGGCAGGCCAAGGTAAGGTGGGTATGGCACTCCCGAAGATAGTCCTGCGCGGCAGGAAAATTATTCTCCTGAGTGGCTACAAGGACGACTGCAAGGGCACGAGCGCCAAGCGCAGCGGTGTCGTCGTCGACGCCAAGGACAAGCTCAATCAGGCCGCGAAGCACAATCCGGACGCTGTCGCTTTCGGCTATGTCGCCGGCCAGTTGGTCGCGTCGGCCTAGCGACGGCCGACACCTTCATGACCTACCGAGCTGCCCCCGGCCTATTGCCAGGCTTGAAGTCCGCCCTGCATGTGCCGCGCGTTGTTGAGGCCCGCGGCCTGCGCCGCCATGGCGGAGCGCTCTCCGAAGGCGCAGTAGAACACGAGGCGCTTGCCTGCTGACTTGGCGAGCTGCTGGAGCAGGCCATCCCGCTCAAGACTGTCCTCGACATCCGGATAGGGAACGTGAAGCGAAATCGGTGCGCCCGGTCACGCGGATCGGGGGCGTGTCGCCGGTGAACACGCGGTCGGCCATGATGAAGCTGTGGGAATCGTCGGTGTGGCGCGGCGTGTAGAGCGCTTCGAGGCTCAGGCCTTCGATCTCGACCTCGTCGCCGTCGGCGACGCGGATGGACACCACCTCGGCCCGGGTCTGCTCTCCCATGACGGTGATGCACCGCGTGCGCTCGCGCAGCGCCTCTAGCCCGTGATGTGGTCGGCATGGAGATGCGTTTCGATCGCCTTCACCCAGCCGCAGGTCGAGCTCCTTGAGGAGCTGTATGTAGCGGTCGACCTTTTCCAGCACCGGGTCGATGTGAGCGCCTCCCCGCCCGGCCGGCTCGCCAGCAGATAGCTGTACGTGCTCGAGGTGCTGTCGAAGAGCTGGCGGAAGATCATCACTCGAAACTCGCATCGTTGATCGCGCCCATGAATGGTAGCCGACATATGGGCTTCCCCAAACTGCCGCGCCCCATCCCTTGAGCACCATGAGAGCGAAGCCAAGCTACGCAGACCTCGCGGCTTCACGGAGCCCGACCATTAACTTCCTGCTGGAAGCGCGGCGCCACCCGGTATAGGTCTCGCGCCAACAGGTGGATCGATGAGCTTGGCGACGAAAAACACAATCTCGCTCGCGCCGGAATGGGCGGCGCAAAGGGCCGTGTGGATGGC
>JBOHJE010000060.1:0-20551 GCA_050728375.1 Methyloceanibacter sp. | reverse complement strand
TGGTCGCGCTTGCCGACGCTGCCGATCTCGATACCGTAGCGCGTGGTTCCGTCGTTGGCGGTCTCCGGCAGATCGGTGGGAGAGAGGTTGGCGCTGTCGAAAGCCTCGGCGGCCGACGGCGCAGCCTCGGCGGCAGGCGGCGCGCTATCCTCAGCCGGGGCCGGGACCGTCTCGGGGGTTGGCTCTTCGGTCGGCGCGGGCGAGGCTTCCGCCACGGGTTCTTCGGCGGGAACCGGCGCCTCCACCGGGCCGGCGGACGGGGGCGCCGGCTCGGCTCCAGCTTGCTCCGGCGGTGTGGGTTCGGGCGTCGGCTGCTCGACGACGGGTTCTGGCGCTGGCGCGGCCTCTGGCTCCGCCTGTGGCGGGGCAGGTGCTTCCATCGGCGCACTGACGGAGACCGATCCCGGCAACGCCGCCACCGGACCGATGAACTTCTCGATCGGCTTCAACCGCGTGTTCAACTCCTCGATCTGCTGCGACACGGTGCGCAACGAGGATTTTATTTCGCTTAGCTCCTGGCTGTTCTCCCTGAAGGCCATGGAAGGTGCCGGGGCTTGCGCCACGACAGGCGCGCTGCTCGCCGGCGCGGCCGTGACGGAAGGTGCAAGCTGAGCGGCCTGAAGGGCCGTCGGATCGGTGAACACCTGGAACAGGTAAAGGCCAGAAAACCCTGCCAGCATGACCCAGAAAAGGGCGAACATGCCGCGCGCCCAGTTGCGTTTACCGCTGCCTTTGCGAGCCTTCACCATGAACTTTCAAACCCTCCGCCTCTTGAGACTTGGGCGCAAAAACGACCTGAATATGGCCCGTGCCCCGATTTGCGCGGCCAGTGCAAGGAAGATTTACTCAGTCCGTCGCCCCGGTCAATTTCCCTTGGAGGGCAATCGATCCCCGGGTTATGGCCCTCCCGACGGGTTTGGACTAGACATGCGGCTTGGAAGGGGTCTGGCAACGATTCGGCACCCTAACTCAACGCGGGAGTAAGGCCATGGTGGTTTACGACCCTTGCCGCCGTTGCGGGACACGCTTCTTGCTCCGGTTCTCGGCTTAACAAGCAGCGATCCAAATCGGCATGACAACAGCACAGGCCGTCGCCATCGTCCTTGCCGCCGGCAAGGGGACGCGAATGAAATCCGCGTCACCCAAGGTGCTGCACACACTCGCGGGCGCGCCGATGCTCGCCTACGTGCTCGGCGCGGCGAAGGCGGCAGGGGTCGAGCGCAGCTGCGTCGTAGTCGGCCCGGGCATGGACGACGTGGCCGCCGCGACCGGGCTGGGCAGCGGGATAGAAGTCTTCGTTCAGCCTGAGCAACTCGGCACCGCCGACGCCGTCAAGGCCGCGCGCGACGCCTTCGAGGGCTTCAAGGGCCACGTGCTCGTGCTCTATGGCGACACCCCGCTGCTTCGCCCCGAGACGCTGTACGCCGTGCGGCGCGAACTCGATGCGGGTGCCGATCTTGTCGTGCTCGGCTTCGAGACGGATGAACCGACGGGCTATGGACGGCTTCTTCTCGACAAGCGGGGGGAGGTCGCCGGCATTCGCGAGGAGAAGGACGCGAGCGAGGCCGAGCATGCGCTCAAGCTCTGCAACGCCGGCATCATGGGGTTCCGCACGAGCAAGACCTTGCAGGATCTTCTCGCCCGGATCGGCAACGACAACGCCAAGGGCGAGTTCTATCTCACCGACGCGGTCGCTCTCGCGCGCACGGACGGGCTGGTCGCGCGCGTCGTGCTTTCGCAGCCCGAGGAAGTCCTCGGCGTGAACGCGCGCGGCGAGCTTGCCGCGGCCGAAGCGGTGATGCAGCGGCGTCTGCGCAACGCGGTCATGGCCCAAGGCGCGACCCTGATCGCACCTGAAACCGTGTTCCTCAGCCATGACACGCGCGTCGGCAAGGACGTGCTCATCGAGCCGAACGTCGTGATCGGCCCCGGCGTGGTCATCGAGGACGGCGTCACCATCAGAGCCTTTTGCCATATCGAGAACGCGATCATCGGGCCGGGCGCGACGGTCGGACCCTTTGCGCGGTTGCGGCCTGGCGCGGTTCTCGCCAAGAACGCCCATATCGGCAATTTCGTGGAGATCAAGAAGTCGGAGATCGCCGAGGGCGCCAAGGTGAACCATCTCACTTATATCGGCGATGCGAGCGTCGGCGCGGGCGCCAATGTCGGCGCAGGCACCATCACTTGTAACTACGACGGCTACGCCAAGCACCGGACTGAGATTGGCGCGGGTGCCTTCATCGGCTCCAACACGGCGCTGGTGGCACCGGTCAAGATCGGGGAAGGCGCCTATATCGGATCCGGCAGCGTCATCTCCAAGGATGTGACCGCCGATTCGCTGGCGCTAGCGCGAGCGCCGCAAGAGGAGCGGCCGGGCTGGGCCGCGCGCATGCGCGAACGCTGGCAGCGCGGCAAATCCAAGGACGGCGGAAATAAAGGGACATAGCAGTTGAGTTGCGACATGGACATCAGCCGGTTAGGCAGAGCCGAGGGCTTGCGGGAACAGGGGTAGCGGACGATGTGCGGCATTGTTGGCGTCCTCGGTAAGGGACCGGTTGCCGAGCAATTGGTCGATGCGCTGAAGCGCCTCGAATATCGCGGCTACGATTCCGCCGGCGTGGCGACCGTGGAGAACGGCCAGCTCAAACGGCGGCGCGCGGAAGGCAAGCTGCGCAACCTCGAGGAACGATTGAGGGCTTCGCCGCTTCCGGGCCACACCGGCATCGGCCATACGCGCTGGGCGACCCACGGCAAGCCGGTCGAGGCGAACGCGCACCCGCACATGACCGACGACGTTTCGGTCGTGCATAACGGCATCATTGAGAATTTCCGCAAGCTAAAAGCAGAGCTCATTGCGGATGGCGCCGCATTCACCAGCGACACCGACACCGAGGTGATTGCTCATCTCCTCACCCGCGAGCTTCGAGCTGGGAACGACCCCGTAGTCGCCGTCTTTCATGCGCTGAAGCGCCTCGAAGGCGCATTTGCGCTCGCAATGATCTTCCGCGGCTACGACGATCTGATGATCGTTGCCCGACAGGGAAGCCCGCTCGCCATCGGCTATGGCGACGGTGAAACGTTCGTGGGCTCTGACGCCATCGCGCTCGCTTCCTTCACCGACGCAATCTCCTACCTCGAGGACGGCGATTGGGCGATCCTTACCCGCAAGGGGACGGCCATACGCGACCGCAACGGCAACGCTGTCGAGCGCCCGGTGACCCGCTCTCACGCGGCGGCAATGCTCGTCGATAAAGGCAATCACCGCCATTTCATGGCGAAGGAGATCCACGAGCAGCCGAAAGTGATCGGCCACACGCTCGCGGCTTATGTGGACCTCGCAACCAATCGCATCGACATGCCGGCGCTGCCCTTCGACTTTGCCAATCTCAGGCGGCTGTCGATCTCGGCCTGCGGCACGGCCTATTACGCCGGCCTCGTCGCCAAATATTGGTTCGAGCGCTGGGCGAAGCTTCCCGTCGACGTCGATATCGCCTCCGAGTTCCGCTATCGCGAGACCGTGCTCGACCCCGGCGGCGCGGCACTGTTCGTCTCGCAATCCGGCGAGACCGCCGATACGCTCGCGTCGCTCCGCTATTGCCGGGCGCAGGCGCAGCACATAGTCTCCGTGGTCAATGTGCGCGAGTCATCGATCGCGCGGGAATCCGACGTCGTGCTGCCCACGCTCGCGGGACCCGAGATCGGCGTCGCCTCGACCAAGGCCTTCACCTGCCAGCTCACCGTGCTCGCCTGCCTCGCCATTGCCGCGGGGAAGGCGCGCGGCGTCATCGGCTCCGCGCTCGAGAGCGAGCTGGTGCAGGTGCTGGCCGAGGTACCGCGTCACATGGCGACGATCCTACGTGACGAAGCTCCCTACGAGGCTCTCGGTCACTCGCTGTCGAGAGCCCGCGACGTTCTCTATCTCGGGCGCGGCTCGAGCTACCCGATCGCGCTCGAGGGCGCGCTGAAGCTGAAAGAGATCTCCTACATTCATGCCGAGGGCTACGCGGGGGGCGAACTGAAACACGGGCCCATCGCGCTGATCGACGAGAAGATGCCGGTCATCGTCATCTCGCCGCATGACGACCTTTTCGAGAAGACCGTATCGAACATGCAGGAGGTCGCTGCGCGGGGCGGCCAGATCGTGCTGGTGAGCGACGCCGAGCCGGGAAGCGCGGGCTGTACGCTTGCGACCTGTCTCAGGGTGCCCCCGGTACACCGCTTCGTGACGCCGCTTGTCTGCGCCCTGCCCGTTCAATTGATCGCCTATCACACGGCGGTGGCGATGGGGACGGATGTGGACCAGCCCCGAAACCTCGCAAAATCGGTGACCGTGGAATAGACTATAGCCTCGGATTTGCCCGATTTCTTTGATTGAGCAAGGACATGGCGGATAATCGGAAGCCCTTCCGGCCGCGCCGTGTTGCTTTCGGCGGGCGTTTCCTTCCGCGTGGCCTGTTGCTGGGAGCCGCGCTGGCACTTCTTGGCGCTCCCGTTCACGCGCAGGACGCCGGGCTGAAGAGCGGCACCGCCTCGCTTGCCTCGGGCAACTACGACTCCGCCGTGCGTCAGCTTTCGGCCACGGTCAACTCCGAGGACGCGTCGGAGACTCAGGCCGCCCAGGCGCTCTATCTGCGCGGCATCGCCTACCGCAAGCTCGGCCAACCCGGCCGCGCTATTTCCGATCTCGGCGCCGCCATCTGGCTTGGGCTTCCTGCCTCCGACCGGGTCAGGGCTCTGGTCAACCGGGGGCTCGCCTTCAGGTCCACCGGTCTCTCGAGCCAGGCGGAGGACGAGCTCTCCAAAGCGCGGAAGGCGGGCAGCAGCAGCGAGGTCGAAAAGCTGATTTCGGAGGATGGCGGCGGCAGCGCAGCCGTCGCCGCCTTCGCCACAGAAGTGAGTCCCAACGCGGGCTACGAAACCGAGTCGTCCGCCCTCAGGGCGCGTCCAGCGCCTACGCCAGCGCCATCCACGCCGCGCACGGCCGAGGGGGCGCCGTCCGGTGGCTGGAGCGCTTCCGTGTCGGATGGCTCCGAGCCTCCCCCCTCGGAAGGCGGCAATCGGGTGAGCCGCTGGTTCGGATCCTTGACCGACTCGATCAGCTCTTCGGGGAAGAGTGCGCCGCCTCCTGCGCCAGAGCCGCCAGCGGCTGCTATTCCGAGCGAGCAAGTGCCGCGTGAGAGGGCGGCCGCTGCCACGCCGCCTTCCGCCTCGAGCTGGGCCAGTAATACCCAGACGGAGAGAGCGGTCACGGACGCGGCGCCCTCCGGCGGTGGCGGGGCGATCGGGCGCTGGTTCTCGCGTTCCGACGACACGCCGGCCGTGGCACCGTCGCCGTCCGCAGCATCGGGCGGCGCCTACACGGTGCAGCTCGCCAATAGCAGATCCGAAGCCGAGGCCAAGGCGCTCTGGCAAAAGGTGCGCGGCACGAGCGAGATCGCGAGCGCGCAGCCGCGGATCGAGAAGATCGATATCGGCGATTTCGGCACGTTCTACAGTCTAAAGATCGGGCCTTTTGCCGATCGGGCGCAAAGCGCCAAGGTCTGCAACGCACTGAAGCGGAACGGCACGGACTGTTCCGTGGTCTCGCCGGAGGGCTCCTAGGCTGCGTCACCGGGGGGCGCGGAGGTCCATCGCGAAGCCTCACATTTCCGAACGCGGCGTGCTAGGAACGGCTGGCGTCGTCTCCCATGCCCGGCGCCGTTATCGATTGGACCGGCATTCCCATGAGCACCGACAATCAACCAATCCGGGCCGATGAGGGCAACACCCCTCCGGATGACCGGCTGGGATTGCTCGGCGCCGAGGAGCCGACTTCATCTCACTTCGGTGCGAGGCTGCGCGGCTATTTCCTCACAGGCCTCATCGTCGTCGGTCCTGTGGCCATCACCATCTATGTCGTGTGGTGGTTCATCAATCTCGTCGACGGTTGGGTGAAGCCGCTCATCCCCGCGGCCTATCTGCCGGAGACTTATCTTTCCATCAACGTGCCGGGCGTAGGCCTTATTGTTGGCATCCTCGCCCTGATTCTCATCGGCGCGTTCACAGCCAATCTGTTTGGCCGGACCATCGTCAGCTACGGCGAGATGATGCTCGATCGCATGCCGGTGGTGCGCGGGGTCTACCGGTTGCTGAAGCAGATCTTCACCACCGTGTTCTCCAAGAGCGGCTCGTCGTTCAAGCGCGTCGGGCTGATCGAGTTTCCGCGCCGAGGACTCTACGCCATGGTTTTCGTCTCCGGCGATCCGCCTGCCGAGGTGACGGAGAAGATCGGCAACGGCGACAAGCTGATGACGGTGTTCATGCCGAATGCGCCGAACCCGACGACCGGCTTCGTCGTGTTCATGCCGGCGAAGGACGTGACCCTGCTGGACATGGCCATCGAGGATGGGGCGAAGCTTATCGTCTCCGCCGGCTTGGTCGGGCCGCCGCAAGGCGCGCTGAAGTGCCTGTCGGCCGAAGCGAAAGCCAGCAAACCGGTGCCCGAGGAAGAGCCGGTCGTCTAGCGCGGGCAGGCTTACGCCTCTCCCCGCGATGAGAGGTCGCTTCGCGCAGCGAGGCGGGTGAGGGGGGTTCAATCATGCCTGACTCACAAAGCCCCTCACCCCAACCCTCTCCCCCAAGGGGAGAGGGGGTGTGCTGAGCCCGTGACGAACACCGCGTCACATATCAACCCGCGCGCATCAGCTTGATCGCGTCGTCTCGCTCGAACAGATAGAGCAGAAGCTTCAGCTTGTCGGCCTCAGTCCCCTTCAACTCTGGGTCGCGCGCGAGTGCGAGCTGCGCTTCGTCGCGGGCGATCTCCAGCAACTCCTGGTGCTCGGGTAACTGCGCGATGCGGAAGGCCGGAAGACCGCTCTGCCGCGTGCCGAGCACCTCGCCGCCGCCGCGGAGCCGCAAATCCTCCTCGGCGATGACGAACCCATCTTCGGTGCGCCGCATCACGCCCAAACGCTCGCGCGCGGTCTCGGATAGCGGCTGGCGGTACAGCAGAATGCAGGACGACTCGTCGGCGCCTCGTCCGACGCGGCCTCTGAGCTGGTGAAGCTGCGCGAGGCCGAACCGCTCGGCGTCCTCGATGACCATGATGCTCGCTTGGGGCACGTCGACACCCACCTCGATCACCGTGGTCGACACCAGGATCTTGAGGTCGTCTGAGGCGAAGGCCGCCATGACGGCGTCCTTCTCCTTGCCGGCGAGACGCCCATGCACAAGCCCGACAGCATCGCCGAAACGCACTTTCAGCGCAGCGTAACGCTCCTCGGCCGCGGCGAGGTCGAGCATCTCCGACTCGGCCACGAGGGGGCACACCCAGTAGATTTGCGCGCCCTGGGCTGTGGCCCGTTCGATACCCTCGACCACCTCGTCATAACGTTCGAGCGGCACGGCGCTGGTCTTCACCGGCTTCCGCCCCGGCGGCTTTTCGTCTAGACGCGACACGTCCATGTCGCCATAGCTCGTGAGCAGGAGCGTGCGGGGGATCGGCGTCGCCGTCATCACCAGAAGTTCGGCGCCGCGCCCGGTGCCTTTCGCTTGCAACGCGAGACGCTGATGCACGCCGAAACGGTGCTGCTCGTCGATAACCACGAGGCCGAGGTCGCGGAAACCGATGGTTTCCTGGAACAGCGCATGCGTGCCGATCAGGATGTCGATGCGTCCCGCCTTCAGCGCTTCGAGCAACTCTTTCCGCTCGCGGCCGCGCTCGCGTCCCGTGAGCAGAGCCGCGCGCAAACGGGCAGCCGCAGCGAAGCGGCCGATCGTGGCGAGATGCTGCCGCGCGAGCAGCTCGGTCGGCGCCATCAACGCCGCCTGCGCGCCGTCTTCCACGGCTGCCGTCATGGCGAGCAGCGCGACCACCGTCTTGCCGCTGCCGACATCGCCTTGCAGGAGGCGAAGCATGCGGTTCGGGCTCGCTAGGTCTTGGTCGATCTCCGCGAGGGCGCGGCTTTGCGCGCCCGTCAAGGCGAACGGCAGCGCGCCAAGGATAGCCTGCCTCAGCTTGCCGTTGGCGATGAGCCGGCGTCCGGCGCGCTTCTTTAGGCGCTGGCGGATGACGGCTAGAGCGAGCTGGTTGGCGAGAAGCTCGTCATAGGCGAGACGCATCCGCGCCGGAGCCGAAGGCGCGAGATCGGCCTCGGCTTGCGGCGTATGCAGCCGTGCCAGAGCCTCTCTGAAGCCGGGCCAGCCGCGTTTGGCCAGAAAGCCGGGGTCGATCCATTCGGAAAGCTGTGGCATGTATTCCAGCGCCGCGCCGATCGCCTTGCGCAGGACCGAGTTCGATAGCCCGGCGGTGAGAGGATAGAGTGGCTCAATGAGCGGCAGGTTGGCGGAATCCTCTACCGCCACCACATGATCGGGGTGGGGCATCTGCAGCCAACCGTCATAGGATTCGAGCCGCCCGGAGATAAGGCGCTTGGCGCCGACCGGCAGCAGGCGCTTGAGATAGCCGGGATCAGCATTGAAATAGACGAGATCCAGCGCTCCGGACTCGTCCTCGACCAGCACGCGATAGGGGGCGCGCGCGCCGCGTCGTGCGCCGCCGGGCCGATGCTCGGCCACAGTCACTTCCAGCGTAGCAAGCTCCCCGACCGCGCCGTCGGCGATCCGGGGGGTGATGGCCCGGTCGACGATGCTCGCCGGCAGATGCCAGAGGAGATCGATGATTCGGGCGTGCGACCCCTGGTGACGCGGCGCGACCAGCTTGTTCAGCCAGCCCTCGACCTTAGACCCAACCCCCTTGAGGGCGCGGACCGTGGAGAAGAGGGAATTGAGAAGGCCAGGTCTCATGACCTTTCGAAGCACTCGGGGGTTTGGGGACGAGGGTAACGTCGGCACAGGCGTCGTTCCGACGCAAGCCGGAATCCAGGGACGGGCATGTGCACGTGGTTCTGGATACCTACCGCCGGTTTGACGACTTGAGGTACCGCAAGTTTTTCCTTGATGGGCAAGTCCTTGACATGATGAAGCGCGCTCGCTCTAAACCGGACTCTTACGGCTGGAAAGTTCGGATCATGTCCAGTGATCTTGGAATGCGGCGGCGCCGGGTGTTGTGGCGGGCGACCCATCGCGGCTCCAAGGAGATGGACTTTCTGCTCGGCCATTTCACGGAGCAAACCATCAACAGCATGAACGGGGACGATATTGCCCTGCTGGAGCGCCTCATAGAGAGGCCCGATCCAGAGATCGAGATGTCCCTGTTCGAGGGGCTTTCCCTCGGCGACCGGTCGCTCGATGAACTCGTGGATCGCGTGCGGCGTTTCCACGGCCTGCCCGGGACCCACTGACCGACAACCATATGTCTTTGCCTGAAGTGCCGAAGCTCCCCTCTCTGCCGGTCGGCCGGCTGCTCGGAGCGCCGCGGGAGATCGCTAGCGGCGTGCCGGAAGGGCTCGACGCGCTTCTGCTGGGAGAGCTGGCGCGCCATGCCGGGGCGCCAGTTCTGCATGTCGCGCGCGACGGCAACCGGTTAGCGACCCTCGAGGAGGCGCTTCGCTTCTTCGCGCCCGATGTGTCCGTGCTGAACTTTCCGGCCTGGGACAGCGTCCCTTACGACCGGGTCGATCCCAACGCCGAGATCATCGCCCGGCGCATCTCCACTTTGGCCGCTCTCACGGCGTGGGCGCCCGGCGACACTCGGCCGCTCGTCTTGCTCACTTCGGTTAATGCCGCCATCCAGCGCGTGCCGGCGCCGGAATTCATCGCCGGCTCGAGCCTGCTCATCCATCCCGGCAACGTCATCAGCATGAACACGCTGGTCGGGCGACTCGAGTCCGCCGGCTATACGCGCGCCGGAACGGTCATGGATCCAGGCCAATATGCCGTGCGTGGCGGCATCCTCGACCTCTATCCGCCAGGCGGCCAGCCGATCCGTCTCGACTTCTTCGGCGACAGCCTCGAGTCGCTGAGGGCGTTCGATCCCGAAACGCAGCGTACCGAGGCGCGGCTTGAGGAGGTCCAACTCCTCCCCATGAGCGAGGTGTCGCTCACGTCGGACGTGAGGCGGGCCTTCCGCCAGCGTTATGTCGAGCTGTTCGGCCCGGTGACCGGGGACGATCCCCTATACGAGTCCATCTCGGCGGGGCGTCAGCATCAGGGCATGGAGCACTGGCTGCCGCTGTTTCACGAGCGCCTGGCCACGCTGTTCGAATATCTGCCGAATGCGGTGGTGACGCTCGACCCGCTCTCCGACGACGCGCGACAGACGCGTCTCGAGCAAATCGCCGACCATTACGAGGCGCGCTCGCAAGCTTTGGAGCACAAGGCCTTCGGCGCGCCGCCTTACCACCCGGTACCGGCGGAGAGCATCTTCATGAGCGAAGTAGAGTGGCAGCGGTCTCTCGAAGGCCGTCACGTGATCGCGCTCGATCCGTTCGAGCATCCCGAGGAAGGCGCCGCAAAGGTCGTCTCCTTCGGCGGCCGCCAGGGCCGCTCCTTCTCGGCCGAGCGGCAGACGGAGGGCGCCAATGTCTTCGATGCCGTGGTGGCGCACGCCAAACGCCTGATCGGCGAGGGGCGGCGCGTGCTCGTGGCCTGCTGGAGCGTCGGCGCACGGGAGCGCCTGGCGACGCTTCTCGCCGAGCACGGCATCGGCGAAACCAAGCGGGTCGAGACCTTCGCCGAGGCGATTGCAAGCGCGCCTGATGTCACCTCAGTCGCCGTTCTGCCGCTCGAGACGGGCTTCGAAGCGCCCGGCATCGCGGTGATCGGCGAGCAGGACATTCTCGGCGACCGTCTGGTCCGCAAGTCGCGCGGCAAGCGGGACAGCGACGTCTTGACCGAAGTGTCGAGCTTGAGCGTCGGCGATCTCGTGGTGCATGCGGACCACGGCATCGGCCGTTTCGCTGGGTTGACCGCCATCGAGGCGGTGGGCGAGCCGCACGATTGCCTGGAGCTACACTACCAGGGCGGCGACAAGCTCTACCTGCCGGTGGAGAATATCGAGCTCTTGAGCCGCTACGGCTCCGACGAGGCGGGCGTCGTGCTCGACAAGCTCGGCGGCGTCGCCTGGCAGTCGCGCAAGGCGCGGCTGAAGCAACGCATCCGCGACATGGCCGAGAAGCTGATCAAGGTGGCCGCGCTCCGCGAGCTGCGTCAGGCTCCGATCCTGAACCCGCCGGACGGCGCCTATGATGAGTTCTCGGCGCGCTTCCCCTACGAGGAGACCGAAGACCAGGTCACGAGCATTGGCGCGGTGCTGGGGGACTTGGCGAGCGGCCGCCCCATGGACCGGCTGATCTGCGGCGATGTCGGCTGCGGCAAGACCGAGGTCGCGCTCCGCGCGAGCCTCATAGCCGTGCTTGCCGGCAAGCAAGTGGCCGTGGTGGTGCCGACCACGCTGCTTGCGCGCCAGCATTTCTATACCTTCACCGAGCGCTTCCGCGGTTTACCGGTGAAGATCGCCCAGGCCTCGCGCCTAGTGACTGACAAAGAGCGCGCTGCGGTGAAGAAGCACCTCAAGCATGGCGACCTCGACATCGTCATCGGCACGCATGCGCTGCTCGGCAAGTCCATCCAATTCGCCGATCTTGGCCTCCTCATCGTCGACGAAGAGCAGCATTTCGGCGTCAAACACAAGGAACGCCTCAAGGAGCTGCGCGAGGACGTGCACGTGCTGACGCTGACGGCTACGCCGATCCCGCGCACGCTTCAGCTCGCGCTGTCTGGGGTGCGCGAGATGTCGCTGATTTCGACCCCGCCGGTCGACCGGCTGGCGGTGCGCACCTATGTGTCGCCGTTCGATCCGATGACTTTGCGCGAGGCGGTGCTGCGCGAGCGCTTCCGCGGCGGCCAGACCTTCTTCGTGGTGCCGCGCATCTCAGACCTGGACGACGCGGCAGCCTTCCTTCAGGAGCATGTCCCGGAATTGAAGGTGGCGCGGGCGCACGGCCAGATGCCGAGCCGCGAGCTCGACCAGGTGATGAACGCCTTCTACGACCGCCAATACGACGTGCTGCTGTCCACCACCATCGTGGAGTCCGGCCTCGACATCCCGACCGCCAACACGCTGATCGTCTATCGCGCCGATAAGTTCGGCCTGGCCCAGCTCTATCAATTGAGGGGCCGGGTGGGACGCTCAAAGATCAGGGCCTATGCCTATTTCACCATTCCTGCGGACGCGCGCCTTACACCGGCAGCCGAGAAGCGGCTGAAGGTGCTCCAGTCGCTCGACACGCTCGGCGCTGGCTTCATCCTGGCGAGCCACGACCTCGACATCAGAGGGGCGGGCAACCTGTTGGGCGAGGAGCAGTCCGGCCATATCAGGGAAGTCGGCTTCGAGCTTTACCAGTCCATGCTTGAGGAGGCGGTGGCTGCGCTTAGGGGCGGGGAGAGTGCCGTGATCGAGGACCAATGGTCGCCGCGCATCAATCTCGGCACAGCGGTACTGATCCCCGAGGACTACGTGCCGGATTTGCAGGTGCGGCTCGGGCTTTATCGACGCCTGGCCGCAGTCGAGACCCACGACGCCATCGAATCCTTCGCCGCAGAGCTGATCGACCGCTTCGGTCCGCTTCCCGCCGAGGTGCGCCATCTACTCAACGTGCTCGAGATCAAGGGCCTCTGCCGCCAGGCGGGAATTGAGCAGATCGATGCCGGGCCTAAAGGGGCCGTGATCGCCTTCCGCAATAAGAGTTTCGCGAACCCAGAAGGCCTGATTGACTTCATCCGCGAGGAAGGTCATCGGGTGAAGCTCCAGCCGGACCACCGGCTCATCTATTACGCCGACTGGCCCAGCCCCGACGACCGTCTCTCAGGCGCGCGCGACCTGTTGCAGCGTCTTGTCAAGATCGCCAAAGTCGTGAAGCAGGCGGCGTAGAGAACCGCCCTGTGCTCCGTCATGCCCGGCCTTGGGCGGGCATCCAGTAATCATTGACCGTCGCCATGACCAGCGGCGGTGGTTATTTGGATCGTCCGCCCTCGCGAACGATGACAAGGACAGAGGCTAAACCTGCATCAAAATCTCCTCGCGCATGATGCGCCCCGTGGCATCGCGCGGGATCTGCCGCACCACCAGCAGTTTGTCGGGAAACTTATAGGGCGTCACGCCGCGCTCCGTGAGGAGCCGATGCAACGTCTCGAACGAAACGGGCGCAATCGGGCTCGGCGCTACGGCGGCGAAGATGCGGTCGCCGACGATCGGATCGGGCAGCACGAAGCAGGCGGCATCGAGCAAGCCCGGCACGCTCTGATAAAGAGCGTCGAGCTCGGAAGCGGCGATGGTGAAGCCGCCGTGATGGATCAATTCGAGGTCGCGCCTGAGCCGCAGCCGGCTGCCGCCCTCGGCATCAGCGCTCAGACCGGTGCCGACATAGCCGTCACGATCGGCAGCGAGCGGACTCGCCTCCTCCCCATGCGGCACCACGGGTCCGCGGAGGAAAACCTCGGAGCCATGACCCCGCTCGTCGCCGAGCCGCGTCTCGGCGAAGATCGCGCCGTGTCCGTCGCCGGCAACATGGACGGGACCGAGCGGCAGCAAGCTCGGCCGCGGCTCGCAGCGCAGCACGAGGCTCGCGAGATCGCCGAGCGGATAGAGATCGAAGAACGGGACCACGGACTTTCCAAGAGGCGGTTTCGCCTCGGCAAGCTCGGGGACGGACCAGACACAGCCGAGCCGCTTCAGTCTGCATTGCGGCGTTCTGAGCACACCGTCCTCGGTCAACTCGGCGAGGATCGGTGCGGGCAGGACCGTCACCGTGACGCTGGTTGCGAGGACTTGCCGGACGAAGGCGCCGTAGTCGAATGGATGATGCTGCGCGAGCGTCGGATCTCCAGCTCCCGCCACAGCATCGGCAGCGCGACCGCGGTCAGCCCAGCGCGCCAGGCGCCGAGCAACACAAGCGCCGCCTAGGCGGAATTGGGAAGCTGCATGGCGATCCTGTCGCCGGGTTCGAGGCCGAGATCGATGAAGTGGGCCGCGAGAGTGTCGACGGCCTCGTCGGCCTCCGCGTAGGTGTGGGAGCTGGCACAGCCCAGGTCTGCTGGGGCTCCAGTCTCCGGGCCGATCAACGCGACCGCCCCCGGCCGTTGCCGCGCGCGGCGGCGCAGCAGGCCTTCGGCGGTCAGAGGGCCGCTCTCCTCTTTCTCCATCTCGGGAAGGGCGAGCGTGCTCATGATCGTCCCGTCACTTGGCGGCACGGCGGGCGGCACGAGCGTCAGGCTCGATCCACCACGTATCGATCTGATAGCCGTGGAGCGGGGTCTTTTGCGGCCGCTTAAAGTCGCGCCAATGGGCGACCCATTGCCGGGGCAGATAGAACAGCGGGATGACGTAGTCGCCAGAGAGCAGCACACGGTCGAGGGCGCGAACCGCCGAGACGAAGCCGTCGCGGTCTTCGGCCTTGAGCACCGCCTCGATCATCGCATCGACCGCCTCGCTCTTCACGCCCGGGTAGTTGAACGAGCCCTCGGTGGTCGCCGCCTCGCTTCCCCAACGGAACGATTGCTCGTTTCCGGGCGAAAGCGACACTGGCCATAAATTTTGGATCATGTCGAAGTCGAAGGTCTGCTTGCGCCGCTGATATTGCGCCGAATCAACTTGACGGATTCGAGCGTCTATTCCCACTTGTTTCAAGGCGCGCGCATAGGTCAGCAGGAGCCGCTCCTGCGCCTTGGTGGCGGCTAGGATCTCGAAGGCGAAGGGCTCGCCCGTCTCCGCGTTGACGAGCGTGCCGTCCTTGAGCTGGTATCCGGCCGCCTCGAGCAGCTTGAGCGCCGCGACGCGCCCCTCGCGATTCAGTCCCGATCCATCGCTCATCGGCAAAGCATAGCTGCCGTCCATGATGGATGGCTTCACCGAAGCGGCATAAGGGGCCAGCAGCGCCCGTTCGGTCGCGTCGGCGGGATGCTTGTGCGAGCTGAGCTCGGAGCGGGCAAAATAGCTTTCCGTGCGCGCATATTGCGCGTGATAGAGTGTGCGGTTCAGCCACTCGAAATCGAAAAGCTGGATGAGCGTCTGACGCACACGAGGATCGGCGAAGATCGGCCGCCGCGTGTTGAACACGAGCGCTGACATGCCCGCCGGCGTCTCGACGGGGAGGGACTCCTTGACGACCCGGCCGTCGCGCATCGCCGGAAAGTCGTAGCCTTCGGTCCAGCGCGTCGGGTCATCCTCGCTGCGGAATCGGGCCAGGCCGGACTTGAACGCCTCGAAGATGCTGCCGGCGTCCCGGTAGTAGTCGTAGCGGATCTCGTCGAAATTATAGAGCCCACGATTGACCGGCAGGTCGCGGCCCCAATAGTTCGGGTCACGCCTATAGGTGATGCTCTTGCCGGGATCGACCTTGTCAATGACATAGGGGCCACTGCCGACCGGCGGGACCAGCGTCGTCTTCTCGAATGTGTCGGCATTAAGTAGATGCTTTGGCAGGACCGGCATCAATCCCATGATCAGCGGCATCTCGCGGTCGCCCGACGTGTCGAAGGTGAAGCGCACTTTCCGCTCACCGGTCTTCTCCAATTTCGCCACCTTCTTGTAGTAAGAGCGATGGTTCGGGCGGCCGTGATCGCGCAACACGGCATGGGAGAAGATCACGTCATCGACGGTGACCGGCGCGCCGTCCGAGAACTTCGCCGCCGGGTTCAGGGTGAACTCGACGAAAGACCGGTCCGGGGGCGTCTCGACCTTCTCGGCGATGAGCCCATAGAGGCTGAACGGCTCGTCATTCGCGCGGGCGAGCAGGCTCTCATAGAGATATTGGCGCAAGCCTTCGGCCGGGTCGCCCTTGACGATGAGGGGGTTGAGGCTGTCGAAAGAGCCCTGCACCGCGAAGGTCGCGCGGCCGCCTTTGGGGGCGTCCGGATTGGCGTAGGGGAAGTGGCTGAAATCTGCCGTCTCCCGCGGCTCACCATGCATGGCGATTCCATCCACGGGCTCCGCCAGAGCGGTCTCCGGACGCAGCAAAAGGGCTAAAGCGAGCAAGCAAATAGGGGCTTTCAACCGCGCGCGGGCATGGCTATAGATGCTTTCGCGTTGCACCATGAGGGTGAGGGTAGCATCCCTGGCGACACATTCCGACGCCGAGCCATGCCGGCGTGAGGAAAAAGGTTGGGACCCGCGAAGACGGCCGCGCAGAATGGCCCGCAACAGGCCGCTCAGCCACGTATACGCCGCAATTCGGGTATTGACCCTATCGGAAGAACACGGGAACGGGGTAACTTACCCAAGGCCTGAACCTGACCGCAAAGAGAGGAAAGGTCGATTGATGATCTGGTCAAAGGATCGATGGAATAAGCCGGGCCTCAGCGCGGGCCGCAGTTTGTTTTGCGGGGGCGCAGCCGCGCTTGCCCTGGCGGCCGTGACGCCGGCGGCGCTGGCCCAGCAAGCCCAGCCCAAGACGACGCAGGCGCCGCCCAAGACGACCACCACGCCTGCCGCGCCCTCCGCCGGCGATGCCTCCCAGGCGCCCGACACGGCCTGGGTCAAGCTTTGTATGAAGAACGAGCAGACGCAGAACAAACAGATCTGTCTAATCAATCACGAGGGCCTCGAGCCGAATACCGGCATGGTTTTGATCGCCGCCGCCGTCCGCAAGGCCGAGGGGGAGGAAAAGCAACAGCTCCTCATCAGGGTGCCGACTGCCTACGCGCTGGTAATCCCGGCCGGCGTTCAGCTTCGTATTGACGACGGTCAGCCGATCCAGCTGCAATATTCGATTTGCTTCCCCACGAGCTGCCAGGTGCAAATGGACCTCACCGACGAGGTTTTTCAAACCATGCGCAAGGGCACCCAGATGGTGGTGGCCGCCATGAACATCCAGCAGAAGACGATGGGCTTCCCCGTGCCGCTCTCCGGCTTCAGCAAGGCTTATGACGGCGCTCCCGTCGACAATAAGAAATACGAGGAGCAACGCCGCCAGCTGATGGAAGTGTTCCGCAAGCGCCAGGCCGAACTCGCCGCCAAGGCCAAGCAAGGGCAAACGCCAGGTGCTGCAGGCGCGCCAAGTGCAGCAGGCACGGCGGGTGGTGCTCCGGCGGCGCAAGGCGCCCCTGCGGCGCAGGCTCCGGCCAACGCCACCGCGCAGCAGAAACAGCCGGCGACACCGTAACCTCAATTTCCGAAGCTTAAGACAAGTAAGGCCGCGCCGGGCTCCCGGGGCGGCCTTTAACTTTGTCGGCGCAAACAACCTCTAACCCCTTCACGAGGGAAAGGAGGAACGCGCGGTGGCCTCCCGTTCTCTAATGCTCTTGCAGGAAGCGGGAGCGGAACACGCCGTCCCTCAAATCTTCGAACAGCTCGGGGACCTGTGGATGCCGCAGCGGCTCGTCGGAAGGGTCCGGTACGAGGTTCTGCTCCGACACATAGGCGATGTACTCGGTCTCCGCGTTCTCTGCGAGCAAATGATAGAACGGCTGATCCTTGTTGGGCCGGACATCCTGCGGAATGGAGTGATACCACTCCTCCGTGTTGCTGAAGCTGGGATCCACGTCGAAGATCACGCCGCGAAACGGATAGAGCCTGTGGCGGACCACTTGGCCGATTTGAAATCTAGCGTTGCGGACGGCGGACATTACACGGTACCCGATTCCGAGTCTCCGCTTGATAAGATCGAAGCCCACGAGTGCTGTCAAACGGTTTGGGCCGGCTCACGACCAGCGGCGATTCGACCACATGAACTGCTCTGGCGTTTCCCGAATCCACCTCTCGAAATAGCGCTGGATGGCGGCGGTGATCGAGCGGATATCCTCAGCCTGATTGTTGGTGCGTGGGATCCTGAGTTCGTTCACATTGACGTCGAAGCACGCGCGATTGCCGATGCGTACGCAACGTCCGATCCAGATGCGCGCGCCCACGCGGCGCGCGATCATGGCTGCGATCGGCATGCTCTTCGCGGGGTGGCCGAAGAAGGGGACCTCGATACCGTTGGCATCGTAGAGATCGGAGATGAAGCCGAGCCGGCCGCCCTGGCGTACATAATCCATGATCAGGCGTGCCGTTTTCTGCGTCTCGTCTTGGCCTGCCGCCCGGCCCCGCCCGAACAGGCCGCCGGGATAGAGACTCTGCCGCTGCGAGCGCAAATAGCGGTCGACGTAGGGGTTCTTCACTTGGCGGTAAACGCCGGCGGGGCGCACTCCGGCGAGCGTCACCGGCCACATGCCGATCTCCCAATTTCCCATATGCATGGTGACGATCAGCGCCGGGCCCATCTTGTCCTTGTAGCGGCCGATCCAGTGGCCGTTGGTGACATGGAGGCGGCCGGGGTCCTTCAGGATGCGGTCGATATTCATGGTCTCGACCATCACCCGCCCGAGATTTTCCCACGCGGCGCGCGCGATGCGCTCGCGCTCCTCGGGAGTCTTTTCCGGAAAGGCGCGCTCGAGATTGGCGAGCGCTCGTTTATGCCTGCGGTTGTGGGGGGCGATGAGGCCCCAGATCTTGGCCGAGATCGTGCAGGCGAGATCGATCGGCAGCAGGCGCACCAGCCCGATAAGAAACCGCAATCCGAGATACTCGAAGCGGTAGCGCAGGTCGCGGGCGAACGAGAGGTCGACACTCTTGGCCAAGGAGATTCCCGTCGTCGATTTGGCTGGGCGCCCATCCTCATGGCCAAAGCGGGCGGGGGCGTCAAGCGCGCGCGTGGTTTCGCCCCGGATGCGGGCGCATCAAGCTCGGCAGCTCGGTGGGCGGCGCGAGCCCGAGCCGCATGAGGGCTCGGCGCAGAAGCGGGAGCGCGTTTAGCCCGTGCAGCACGATGCCGCGCGCAGCCTGTACCGGCATGAAGCTCGAGAGCAGCGAGCGGTTCAGGAGATCGACCCCGTAGGAGCGAGTGAGAACGTCGAGCTTCCTTGCCTCGTCATAGGCGGCGAGCACGGACTGGCCGCCTGGATCGTGCCCGCGCCGGAGCGCCCCCAACACGCAGTCGGCGAGTGCTGCCGCGTCCCGGAAGCCAAGATTGAGACCCTGCGCGCCGATGGGTGGCAATATGTTCGCGGCTTCGCCGACGAGCACGGTGCGATTCTTCGCGAGCTGTTTGGCGGTGAGGCCTGCAACCGGAAAGGACGCGCGCGCACTGATAGCGGAGACCGTGCCGAGCACATCGCCGAGCCGATTCTGAAGGTGCACGGTGAAATGCTCCCGATCATCGGCCATCAGAGTCCCGATCTCTGCAGCGGGGCCGACCCAGATAAGACTCGATGCATGGGGGTCGGGCAGGGGAACCGTGGTGATGGACCCGGCCTCCCGGTGCAGCTCGATCGAGACGCCGTCATGCGCGAGGGTGTGCCGGAAGCCCGAGGCGAGCGCGGCCTGGTCGTAGCGCCACTCGGTCGCGTCAATGCCGGCGGCCGTCCGGCAGATCGAGCGCCGCCCGTCCGAGCCTGCGACCAGACGCGCGACGACTTGGCCTCCGTCGGCGAGCACGAGCGATGCCTCGCTCCTGCCCGGGGCTACAGTGGCGGCGCTTACGGCGAAGACCGCGGGGAGTACGTCCCTGGCCCTGGCGTAGAGCGCCTCGACGAGAATCGCGTTCGGAATGTTGTAGCCGAAGGCGGGGAGGCCGATCTCGCTTGCCTGGAACTCGACATCGGGCGCCTTAAGCAGGCTGCGCGAGGCGTCGATGATGCGAATGGCCTTGAGCGGCGCAGCGTGGGCCGACAGGGCGTCCCACACCTGCAATGCCTTCAGCAGATCGACCGAGCTTGCGAGCAACGCCGCGGTTCTGGTGTCGGAGGGGGTGGCATCCGTTGTGGGCGGGGCAGGGCCAATCAGAGCGACATCGGCGCCGACATGGGCAAGCGCGAGCGCGGCAGCCAGTCCGCTGGGACCTGCGCCGACCACCGCAACATCGTGAATCCTGGGCACTTACCGCTCACACCAACTGAACATCGCAGACGATGGGGAAATGTCTGCCGCACCTGCCGAATGCGCAACCGAAAGATTGCCGCCCCGTTGACTGTCGCCGCGGGTAGGTCAGGAATAATCCCAGAGGACAGCGAAATGAAACTTGCACCGGGATTCTCGTTAGCCGCCGCCCTGATCCTCTCGGTGGTGACGGGTTCGCTCCAGATATCCGCGGCCGACAAGGGGCCGACGATCTTCGCCTCGGTGAGCCTGAAGGATGCGCTCGACGCCGTTGCGTCCGACTGGGTAAAGCGGGGCGGCGCTCAGCCCGTGATCGCCTAACGCCGCAAGCTCGGCGCTAGCCAAACAGAGCAGGGCGCGGATGCCGACATCTTCATCTCGGCGGATCTCGCCTGGATGGACTACCTCGCCGAACGCAATCTGATCGATCCCAAGACGCGCTTCACCCTTCTCGGCAATGAACTCGTGCTGATCGCGCCGCAGGATTCCGACCTTTCGGCGACCATCGCGCGCGGCTTTCCTATCGCCTCCATGCTCGGCGATGAGCGGCTCGCGCTGGGCGGCGTCGATGCCGTCCCGCCGGCAAATATGACAAAGGCGGCGCTGGAGAAGGTTGGCGTCTGGGATCAGGTCAAGGACAAGCTCTCCCAGGCGGAGAACGTTCGCGCGGCGCTCATCCTGGTCTCGCGCGGCGCGACGCCGCTCGGTATCGTCTATTGCGAGTGACGCGAAGGCCGAGCCACGCGTGAAGGTATCGGG
>JBOHJE010000059.1:0-19389 GCA_050728375.1 Methyloceanibacter sp. | reverse complement strand
GGGTCGGAGACCATGACTGTCAGAATTAGCTTCCAGAGCCCTCAACAACAATCCCAGTGAGGAATAGAAGTGACTTACTGCATCGGCGTTTTGCTCGATGAGGGGGTGGTACTTGCGTCGGATTCCCGCACCAATGCCGGCATCGACCGGGTCTCGACCTTTCGCAAAATGGTCACCTTCGAAAAGCCAGGCGAACGCTTCTTCACGCTTGTGACCGCCGGCAATTTGTCGCTCACGCAAGGCGTGGTCAGCATGCTGAGCGAGTGGCTCGGCAACGAAAATCCCGAACAGGACCTTTCTCGGTGACTTCGATGTTCAGCGCCGCTCGCGTCGTTGGCCATGCGCTACGCGAGATCCACAGAGTCGACGGCGGCTATCTACAGCAGCACGACGTCGACTTCACCGCCTCCTTCATCCTGGCCGGCCAGGTAAAGGGCGGCCAACTGCGTCTTTTCATGGTTTACGACGGCGGCAATTTCATCGAGGCGATGGGCGACACGAGCTATTTTCAGATCGGCGAGGTGAAGTACGGCAAGCCCATTCTCGACCGGTATCATCAGTCGGAAAACCAGTTTGAGCGACGCCGCGAAAAGCGCACTGATCTCGTTCGACTCGACTATGCGCCCGAACGTGTCGGTGGGCCCACCGATCGACGTCATGATCTACCGGCGCGACTCGTTAAAGCCGGGCTTCATGATCAGGCTCGAAGACGACGATCCCTATCGGCAAGCCATTCGAGAAGGGTGGAGCGGCGCAATCCACAAGGCGTTTCACGACATCATCCACGACCCGGGCTGGCACTTCTGAAAATCCCCAACGACCGCCGCAGCTAGACGATGACCCTTCACTAGGTGCCGCCGCGCCCGCCGCGTGGCGCATAGGTGCTCGAAGTGAAGCTCGGCGCCGCTTCGCCCGCGGCTGAAGCAGCATTGTGCATCCTCTTTGCGGCCTCGTTGCCCGCTGCCGCCGCTGCCGCGCCGCCCTCCTGAATGATCTTGGTCGCAAGGTCGCGCATCTCTTCAAGCTGACGGACGAATGTCTCCATCTGCTTGGTCGTATGCTCCCTTTGCAGGTCCAACGCCTGGCCGACGTCCTTACTTTCGGCGAGCTTCATGGCCAATGCGAAATTGGCCTCGGCGTTTCGCCGTGTGATTTCCGCGATCTTGGTATTGAGCTCGTAGAAATGCGAACGGGCGGATTGGGACGCCGTATCCAACGATTTCCATGTCTTCTCGTTGGTGGCTGCAAAAGTGTCGAACGCACGCTTTGCTTGCTCGATGCTCATCTTCATGAGGTCGCGCAGCGCGTCGGGGATCTCCGGCTTCATGAAAGCGTCATTGGCCATGGCACGCTCCTCTTGGCTGACAGCCCCTTTGAAAACTCGTCGCGGCTGCGGCTTCGATGCTTGCGTACGCTGACGCGTTATCTGGTCCCACGCGATCAACGAAGCTGCTAAGGGCCACGCGGCAGCCCACCATATGCCTCTAGCAAACAACCATAGCATGAGTGTGTTCCCCCGAGGATCGGTCACCCTCTTGGAATATAAATATCATGGACGAATCGCGCGAACTCGGCGAGGCCTGCGACGAACATCCTTTCCAAATCTCCGCAGCCTGAACCGCGAGCCAAAGCCCGATTTGACACCCGCTAACCTTTGGAAAACCTGGGTTGCGCTAGAACGTTCTCTAAACACCGAGAGGGAGCCAGCATCATGAACGTCCTCATCCACCGCTTCGAGCCCGAAAGTGCCGTCGACGACGAGGCCGCTCTCCAACAGTTCCAAAAGCAATGGGCGACATACCAGAAGCTGGTCGACAGCGACTCGCTGTGCCACCGGGAGGGCGGAAGGTGCCTGCGAGATGCGCTCCTGCGCATTGACGAGCCGTTCAACTTCATCGACATTGCCTGCGGCGACGCCGGCCAGAAAAAACAGGCGCTCAAGGATACCAAAGTGCGCCACTATCACGGCGTCGATCTGTCCGAGTCGGCGCTCGAGCTTGCCGCCAAGAACCTCGCTGGCGTGCCGTTTGCGGTCGATCTCGACCAGAGCGACTTCGTCGAGGCCTTGACAAAGCGACCCGAGCCTGCGGCGGCCGCCTGGTGCAGCCTGTCGATCCATCATCTGAGGACGGAGGTAAGCTTAGGCTTCTCGAGACGCTCCACGGCTCGACCAGCGACTTCGTGATGATCTACGAGCCGACTCTCGCCGAAGGCGAGGACCGCAACGGCTATCTCGTGCGCTTCAGGCGGGTGAACCGTCCGGCCTGGACTTTCCTGGCGCCGGACGAATGGGCGCAGATCGACCACCACGTCACGACTTCGGATCTCCCGGAGAGTGCAGAAACCTGGCTTTCGCTCGGCGGTGAGGCCGGCTTCTCTACAGCAAGCCAGACATTTCTCGACCCGACGGCTTTCTACGGCCTCTATCGCTACGATCGTTGAAGCCGGCCCCCCGCAACACCTGTAGCCTTCAGACCACAAAGCCATTCCCATCGTGGAATGACCTTCCGGAGACATGCTCAATGCCAGTTGCGGGCCCCTCGACGCGCCCGCGGCGATCTTCTTCACATCGGGCAGCACGGGCCCGGCCAAGGGTGTGACGCACAGCTTCGCCTCGTTGGGCTGGATGTTTGCGAGCGCGGCCAATGCCTTCGAAATTTCGCCCCAGGATATTGTCCTGCCGGGTTCGTCCTGCTCCCATGTCGGTGGGTTCCCCTTTTCCATGGCCGCGCTTTCAGCCGGCGCGCGCGTCCTTGTTGCCAGAGCCTTCGACCATCAGGAACTGGGACCCCTGCTGCGCGAGCGCAAGCCGACCGTGCTGTCCATGCTTATAACCGCGCTGCTCCACCTCATCCGCGAGCAGGACACCGCCGCGGAGGATTTCAGCTCGATCCGTCTCTGCCGCTCTGCCGGCGACAAGGTTCCTGCCGAGCTCGAAAAGGAATTCATCGAGCTAACGGGCACCCCGTGAGTCAAGGTTACGGCATGACCGAGATCGGACTTGCCGCACTCAATCCCCCGTCGAACCGCGACAAGCTCGGTTCCGTCGGGCTGCCCGGACCCGGCTCTGTCTTCTCGGTCCGCAACGAGCAGGGCGATGAACAGCCACACGAACATGAGGGGCGTATGTGGGTCAGGGCGCCGAGCCGTAGTTCCGGCTACTGGAACGAACCTGCCGCAAGCGCCGAGGTCACGCGCGACGATTGGTTCGATAACGGCGACTTGATGAAGGCCGACCGGGAGGGCTATCTGTGGTTTTGTGGCCGCCAGAAACAGATCATCGTGCATGACGGCTCCAATATCTGCCCCCAGGGAGGTCGACGAGACTCTCATGGAGCATCCCTCGGTGGAGAGTGCGGGCGTCGTCGGCGTGCACGATCTGATGCATGGAGAGAACGTGCGTGCCTATGTCGAGATCAAGCCGGGCGCGCCGGCCGAAGGTCGGCGAACTCATCCAATTCGCCCGCGCGCGTGGCGGCTACAAGGCGCGCCCGAGGAGATCGTGCTCCTCGACGCGATGCCGCTCAATCCAACAGGCAAGGTCGACCGCGCCGCACTGAAGAAGGTCGCCGCGGCCGACCATGCCCATCACCGCTAGAGATGACGACCCACGGGGGGATGGCGCCCGGTTCTAGGCTAGTCGACGACCATGACGGCTAGTGTCTCGAGCCTGTCGGCTTCCTCTGCAGGCTTATCCCAGCGGATGCGGTGAATGCGCGGAAATCGCATCGCCAGCCCCGATTTGTGACGGGTCGAGCTATGCACCGAGTCGAAAGCGACCTCGAACACGAGTTTCGGCTCGACCTGACGCACCGGCCCGAAACTATCGACCGTATGGTTCCGCACAAATGCATCGAGTTTCTTCAGCTCTTCGTCCGTGAAGCCGAAATAGGATTTGCCGACCGGCACGAGTTCTGGCTCGCCGGCTTCGCCCTCTCGCCAAGTGCCGAACGTGTAGTCCGAGTAATATGACGAGCGCTTGCCGCTGCCGCGCTGCGCGTACATGAGCACAGCGTCGATCACGAGCGGGGCTCGCTTCCATTTGTACCAATGACCCTTTGGGCGCCCGGCAATGTAAGGGCTGTCGCGCCGCTTCAGCATCAAGCCTTCGATGCCAGTCTCGCGCGCGCCGGCCCATAGCGCTTCGAGCTCGGCGATCGAGCCGAACTCGACCAGGGGCGAAACATCGGTGCGCGGCGGCGCCTCAGTCCGATGCCACGCTTCGAGCCGGGCGCGTCGCTCGATAAAGGGGAGGGGACGGAGATCCTCGCCCCCTTCGAACAGAATGTCGTAGAGCCGGACATGGCCGGGGTGCGATTTGATGATGCCCGCGGTCACGTTCTTGCGGTTGAGCCGCTGTTGGAGATCGTTGAAGGGTGCGACCTCGCCATCGCGCGTCACCAGAAGCTCGCCGTCGAGCACGACCCCTTCGGGTATCGCCTCGACCACGTCGGGGAAGCTCCCCGAGATGTCGTCGCCGGTCCGCGAGAACAGCCGCTTCTCGCCGTTCTGATGGGCAGCCTGCACGCGAATGCCATCCCATTTCCACTCGGCGACGAATTCCGATGGCGTGATCAGGGCAACTTCCCTGTCCTCGATCTGATGCGACAGCATCAAAGGCCTGAACGTGGCGTGCGATCCGACTTCAGGCCTAGGTCCATTGCCTGAAAGCCAGGCGAAGAGGTCCGGATAAGGCGGCTTGACGCAATGCCAGACCTCCTCGATGTCCGCGAGAGAGTGCCCGGACCATTTGGCAAGCGCCGTCTTGGCGAGACGCGCGGACACGCCCACCCGCGGAGCGCCGGTGAGCAGCTTGAGCAGGGCCCAGCGGCTGGTGGAATCGATCTGATCGAGCCAGCCTGCGAGAAGGCCGGGCACCTCCATCGCCAACGCTGATTGAAGCGTCTCGACGACTTGGGAAAGCGCGAGGGTATCTCCCCTTCGCTCTGTCCTCGCGGGCCACAACAACGCAATGGTCTCGGCCGTGTCGCCGACATAGTCACGGGAGAGATCGAACAGCACGGGATCGACGCGAGGCTGAAGCAGTTCGGTGAGGATCCGCCGAAGGGGCAGGCGGAAGAACAGCCCGTCGGTGAGTGCCGCGAGCGCAAAGCCCCGATCGGGATCGGGGGTCGAGGCGAAATAGTGCGCCAGCAGCCGCAGCTTGTCGTTGCGCGACGGCGTGTAAGACAGCCGGTCAAGTAGCTCGGCGAAGGCCTTCACTAGTCTTCGTCCTCGCGACCGACGAGCGCGAGTGCGCGGCCCTTGCGGCCAGTGGTCGCCAGATGGTGGAGCAAGGCGTCTTCGCGCCCGTGCGTGACCCACACCTCCTCGGCGCCGGTCTCTGCAATCGTCGCCGTCAATTCACGCCAATCCGCATGGTCGGAAATCACCAGCGGCAGCTCGATGCCTTGCTGCCTTGCTCGCGCGCGCACCCGCATCCATCCCGAGGCGAACGCAGTCAGCGGATCCGGCATGCGCCGCGACCAGCGGTCGGCGATCGCGCTCGGCGGCGCCAGCACGATTTGGCCCTTCAGCGTCTCCCGTTTGGCCGCCGTTGCGGGCTCGAGCGGCCCGAGCTGCACGCCAAACGACTCATAGAGTGTGCAACAGGCTGAAAGCGCGCCATGGAGATAGATGGGGCGCTCGTAGCCCTCCGCACGCAGAAGCGCGATCAGCCGTTGACATTTGCCGAGCCCATAGACGCCGACGACATGCGCCCGCTCGGGAAATTGCCCAACTGACTTGAGCAGCTTGGCAGTTTCCTCGCGCGCATCGCCATGTTCGAACACCGGAAGCGCGAATGTCGCCTCGGTGACGAACAGGTGGCACGGAACGAGTTCGAAGCCGGGGCAGGTGGGATCGGCGCTCCGCTTGTAGTCCCCCGACACGACCACGCGCGCTCCCTTCCACTCGACGAGGACCTGCGCGCTGCCGAGAACATGCCCGGCGGGCAGCAGAGTTACATCGACCTCGCCGATCCGCACCGTCTCCCCAAGGGTCAGGCTCTGTGTGCTGCGACACGCTGCTTCACCGAGACGCATCCGCATGATGGCGATGGTCTCCGGTGTACCCAGCACATGATTGTGGCCCGGCCGCGCGTGATCCGAATGGCCGTGCGTGATGACAGCACGATCCACCGCCCGGCCGGGATCGATGTAAAAGCCGCCGGGACGGCAGCGTAGCCCCTTCCAGTCGACGGTCAGCCAGGAGGCAAATTGGTCTGGTCTCATTTCTTCAAAACTTGTGTGGAAAAAAGCACGGTGTTCACCAACCGTAGATTGAAGTGAATCGCATTACGCGCCGCAAGGTTTGCGGGGCCCCTCAATGGTTCTTGCGCCAAAGATGCATCATAGTTGCCACGATGCGGCGAGCGAGTGTTCGCCTTGGGGGCAGTTGCAGACCGGGCGTCGAAGCTCGGCTTCGCGGCAGCGGAGCAATGTGCCTGGCCGCGCTTTTTCTGGGAGTTTCAGCCGAGATCCCCGCCGCCGAGGCAGAGGTCCCTCGAGCCGAATTCTTCACCGGCTTTGAGTCGAGCGACAATTACAATAGCGGCTATGTGGGCGGCGGTTACGCCTTCGGCAAGGGACTGTTTGAGCCGGGCTTGCGGCTCCGCGCCGTCGGCAGCCTTGGAGGCTATCACTATGACGGCACGCTCTTAACTCCCGCATGACCCCAACAATTCCGTGCAAGGGAGCGAGGTGGAACTGAGGCTTGTCGCCGAGCTTGGTACGATATCTTGCCGCGAGCGTGCCTGTCCGCCGATGCGTCTTACGGCACTGACTTCCAGGAATATGCAGCCTGGCGTGGATCGGGTTTCGAGCGTGGCCGAAACTCTCGTTGGGCATTGAAGGCGGCGCGCTCGGCAAAGAGGAATATGACGCCGGCCGCAGCGGCGGCTTCATGTGCGGGTCAATCTGCGAAAATTTGAAGGCACGCTTTCCGGCGGCTTTACCGGAAACTATCTGGAGGATGAGCCGAGCGGCTACGTGGCCGTCGGATTCTATCGAACGTTCTGAAGGATGGGCCTGAGACCCGCCTTCTCAAGCTCGGCGGCTTTGACCCAAGTGCACTGCCGGCCCCGCACCGGCAGTGCTTGGCGTCAGGGTAGCCTTGACCATCGAGCCAACAATTTACCGCCGGCCTGTCAAGGCGACATCGCCCTCTCTGGTCGTGCATTCTGTGTAAGAGAGAAGTCCTCGGATTAAAATCCGGAAGACTCACTCCAGCGATAACCATGACATGAAGAAGACAGGCAAGGCAAACGGGAGTTCTGCCTACGCGTATCTTTTAATGTGGCTTTGTGGAACGCGGCGAACGCCGACCCAGCCGGGGCTCAGGGGGCAGCCTTGGAAGGAGGCTCCGGCGGAGCCTCCTTGGCCTTGCGCTCGGCCTCCTTGGCGGCGGCTTCGGACTCCGCCTTCGCCCGCCATTCGGCAAAGCGCTGGCCGAGCGCCTCCCCATGCATGCCCCACCAGGCACCGTCTACGCGGAGCGCCTTCTTGAAGTTGTCGGGCGCCGTCGGCAGGAACGCCTTCATCTCGACATCTATGATGGGATGCTTGCCCACAAACTGGAGCGCCGATTTCCGCATCGGGCCGTAGGCGATGAGCTCGGCCTGCGCGGCGAGCCGGGCCGGGTCCATGGCGAAACTGATGAAACGCTTGGCCTCTTCCTTATTCTTGGCGCCCTTGGGGATTGCCCAGGCGTCGACATCGTAGATCTGGCCGTCCCAGATCACGCCGACGCGTTTCTGATCGCCTACCGCTGCCCGAAAGATGCGGCCGCTATAGCCGGCCGCCATCACGGCCTTGTCTTCCAAGAGCCAAGTGATCGGCTCATGGGCGCTGTCCCACCAAAGGATGTCGCCCCTGATCTTATCGAGTGCCGCGAAGGCCCTATCCGCGCCAGCGGGCGTGGCCAGCTCGCTGTAGACGTTGCCGGGCTCAACGCCGTCGGCGAGCAAGGCGAGCTCGAGCGTGTAGCGCGGACCTTTGGGTAATGCCCGTTTGCCGGGGAAGCGCGCCGTGTCCAAAAGCGCGCTGATCTCTGTCGGCTCGCCCTTCTTGAAAGCCTGACGGTCGAAAGCGATCGCCGTCGACCAGGCGACGCTGGCCACGCCGCAGGTGGAAAGTCCGCTGTCGAGGAAATCCTCTTCGGCCGGCTGTCCCGCGGTGGAAGCCAGCATGGAAATCTCGATGCTCTCCAGCAGGCCGTCATTGCATAATGTACCTAGCGTGCCTGCTGAGACATCGACGACATCGACCCCGATGTTGCCTCCGTCGATCATCTCTTTGATCTTTGCCAAGCTGCCGTCATAGACCTCCATGGCGATTTTGGTGCCGGTCTCCTTGGCGAAAGGTTCGAAGAAGGCGATCTCCTGCGACTCGCCGTAAGCCCCGCCCCAGGTGGCAATGCTGAGCGTCGTGCCGTCCTGTGCCGCAGCCATTACCGGCGAGAGTGCAACGCTCAGGGCGATGGCCGCGCCACGGGCACGGCGCCCGCAGACGGTTCTGGCCGTTTCTAAAAGTCCTGGTAGGTGGTTGTTGTTATGCGCGGACACTGTGATGCCTTCGGATGCTAGCGCGGCGAGACAGGCGTACCTCATGGGCTCGACTGCGTGGTGCTGCCGCCAAGATTCGGACGATCGGCTCTCCGAATCTGCGGCTGCAACAGGGGCCCGGTAATGGTGACGCGCGGGTGCGTGTCCCTGACCAATTGGGAGGCCATCAAGGGGGCGATGGGATTTGTCAGAAGAAAATCCCAGTTGATGGTTTTCCGCCCAATGTCGATGTCACCAGAACCGGAAATCCTACCGCGACTCGTCTCCATAGAGAACGTTTGGCACCAAATATGGCCGGCAGCGAGGCGGCAATCGGCATCAAGCGCGCCGAATGGGGTTCCCCGGTCCTTGCTCCAGCCGTCTCCGCTCAGGCTCGTGCTGGCCCCGAGAAGGCGCGGAAAGTCGACCGGAACAGAGCCGTTTTGAACTTGGACCTTGAGGTCTCCCGACAAGCCGCTGACCAGCTCGTCGATCGTAAAGCCTTCCGTCGTCAAATCGGTCCTCAAGCTGCCGAGACCCCTGACCCGAACCCCAAGACCGAGCGGCATAAGGCAGTTATCCATGGCGATGTCGGTGAGGCTCCCGACGACAGAGGCCTTTGCCTCCGCTTCGGAGACATCGAGGCCCAGACGCCCAGCAGCCTGTCCGCCGCACAGTTCGAGCTCGCCAATCTCGCTCGCGATCCGGCCCTCCTTGGCGGTGATGGTAAATCCGCTCCGTCCCAACGTCATTGTGGAGGCCGTCACCTGCTCGGCGGAAATCCGCAAATCCGCGTCGAGATATTTGAGCAGCGCCCAATCGAATAGCGGCTTCTGTGTGGCCTCTTTGTCGGCCTCGCTCGATCGAAGATACGGGCCGAGCGTCAGGTACTCGAAATCGAGCGTGCCTTCGAGCCTCGGGCGTTCTCCGATCGTTATGGCCAAGAGCCCGTCGGCCGAGTTGCCATCGAGACTGTAAGACCCCTGATCGAAGGTGAGTGTCGATCCACTCCAATGGACCGTGCCGTCGGCCGACAACGCGCGCATGCTTTGACCTTCCGCCAACGCGACGCCGGTCCATCTCAGGAACTTACGCACATCCTCCATCTCAACCAACATGTTGCCGTTAAGGAGAAGCCGTTCGGCCAGCGATGCGGTGCCGGTGAATTTGGCAGTGACGGGTTCTGAGGTGATTCTGAGCCGGACCGGCGCAGTGGGTCGGCTTTTGGCCTCCCCGGATTCTGAAGCCGCACCGATAACGCCGCTGTCGATGGCGAAGTGAACCAACTCGCCTCGGACGGCGAATGAGCCGAGCGCCGACAACGACCCGTCGCCCTCGCTCGTGTCGAAACGCGCATCAAGCTGGTCGACCAGCGTGCCGCCCGAAACGGTGGCGATCGTTCCGTCCCGCACGCGAACCACGTCGACGAGTTCGCCGCCGAGCATGTTGGCGGCCAGACGCGACATCTCCTCCGTCGAGACTTTGGTCGCCGCCTCGGCTTTGAGCGTGAACTTCGGCTTGCTCAGTCGTAAGGCCTCGATCCGCGTGCGACCGAGCAGTAGATCCGGGAGGCTGAGCGAGATCTTGACGTCCCGCGCAGTAACCGACTGCACCAGCGGCATGTGGGAGGCGTTGGTGAGGACGATGCCCCCGCGAAGGGACAGCGACGGAAAATAATTGACGCGCAGCGGCTCGGTCAGCGTGACGGTGGCGCCGGTCCAGTCCGCCAGCGAAGCGACGATCCGATCGCGGAGGCGAGACGAATCGCCGATCTGGCGCGGCAAAGCCACAATGCCAGCGAGAAGAAGCGCCATCAGGCCGAGAAGAAGCCATTTCCACGGCAGTTGGCGAACCTTCATGCCGACCTATCCACCACGTTCCGACCCGGTCCGAGACTGCGGACCGGCGCTCTTTCATAATCGCCGCTGAGACTAGCCCCGTTTGTATCCCGATTAACTGGAAAGCGCGAGCCCAACCCCCGCGTATTTCTTGGGTTATCAAGATATCCGCAACGCCCATTGCGGAGCGGTTTGGGGACCTGTTTGACGGCTCGGCGAGGACCCCGGCCGGCTTCCTACGATCAAGCCGTGAAGAAGAAGGATCGGAGCCAGACTCACTACCACGATGGTCAAGGCCGACAGCCCTGCCTCCTCGTAGCGATAGAGTGACGCCAGGGTGAAAACCTGCGTGGCCAGCGTGTCGAAATTGAAGGGCCGCAGCAGGAGCGTTGCGGGCAACTCCTTCATCGAATCCACGAAGACAAGCAGCGCGGCGGCGCCAAGCGCCGGCCTCAAGAGTGGCAAGTGAACAGTCCACAACATGCCGCTCACCGAGGTGCCGAGCGTGCGGGCGGCCGAATCGATGTTCCGCGAGATCTTGCTGAACCCCGCCTCCACAGCGCCAAGCGAAGCGGCGAGGAAACGGATCGCATAGGCAAGCACGATGGCGAACGCAGTCCCTGACAGCAACAGCCCGGTGGACACGCCGAACAACGACCTCATCGCCGCATCGACGCTGTTGTCCAGATCCGCGAGCGGGATGAGGATGCCGATGGCGAGCACAGTACCCGGCACCGCATAGCTGATGGCGGGCACGACGCTCGCGATTTGAACGAGCTGCGAGCGGGTCTGGCGGCGGCCATAGGCCAAGATTACCGCGAAAACGATCGCAAGACCGGCAGCGGCCGAGGAGAGAAGCAGGCTATTAAGTGCCGCCCGCCAGAACTCGGGCGACAGCCCCTCGGCCACGTGCACGATGGCATCGTCGATCAACACCGCGGCTGGCAGGACGAAGCCAACCAGCACGGGTACTGCACAGGCCGCCGCCGCCAGCGCGCCCTTTGCGCCGGTGAGCGTATCTTCCGGCAGGTCACGATACTTGCCTGTAGTGTGATGGAACTGCCGCTTGGCCCGCGACGCCCGTTCGAGGAACAGGAGAGCGAACACGAATAGCAGCATGACGCAGGCGATCTGCGTGGCGCCGGCGAGGCTGCCGCGGTCGAGCCAGGTATCGTAGACAGCCACAGTGAGGGTTTGGACGCCGAAAAACTCGACGGCGCCGATGTCGTTCAGAGTCTCCATAAGGGCCAACGCGACGCCCGCCGCCAAGGCAGGACGCGCGAGCGGCAAGGCGATCTGCCAGAAGGTCTCCGACGCCGTGCGCCCGAGCGTCCGGCTCACTTCGAGCACGCAAACGGATTGGGCAACGAAGCTCGCCCGAGCGGTGATGTGGACGTAAGGATAGAGCACGGCGCTGAGGACGAAAATCGCCCCGGCCGGGCTGCGGATGTCGGGAAACCAATAGCTCTGCGCGTGGTGCCAGCCGAAAAGGCTGCGCAGGCCCGTTTGCAGCATGCCCGAATAGTCGAGAAGCTCGATGTAGCAGTAGGCGATGATGTAGGTCGGCATCGCCAGGGGAAGCAGCAGCAGCCACTGAAAATAGCGCCGTCCGGGAAAGCGATACATGGTGACGAGCCACGCCGTCCCGGTCCCGATCACAAGAGTGATGACGCCGACTCCGGCGAGGAGCATCACCGTCCGGCGCACGGCCCCTGGCAGAACATTGGCGAAGAGATGAGGCCAAGTATCGCCGGACGGCTGTAGCGCGATGACGGCAATGGCGATGGTCGGTGCCAGCGCGATCAGCGATAGGAGAAGGGCCGCCGCCGACCAGCCGAGATTGCCGCGTTCGCGCAGCCGCTCCAGCCGCCGGCGGAATGGCAGACTGCCGGAAGCGAGCCCGTGCTGAGCCGCGTCCTGTTCAGCGCCAGTCAGTGACTCCGTCTCCGCCCGGTTTGCGTCTGCTCGCTGTGAGCGCGGCGACGGCTTCCTGTGACAAGCGCTGATCGGCATCTTCGAGCGCATCGGCAAAGGCATTGGCCGCATCGATCACCGGCCCGACCAGGTCCGAGCCGGTGAGCGCCAGCGCGCAAGCGCGCATCGCCGGACAACGTTGGTGCTGCGAGGCGGCAATCAGGGAGATTGCCATGCACTCGTCGGCGCAGAAGCCGGCGCAGCCGAACGGGTAGTACTCGATCTTGCGCGAGGCGGAGGTGCGGACGGCTCTCACCCAGCAGGCAAGCTCGGTAACAGCCCGCTTGGCCCTCTCGGTGCCCAGGACCCGGGAATATTCATTCCAGCCGTTCTCCCAGCAGGCGATATCGCCGGTGTCGTAGCCGGCAAGCCAGCACCGGAAGCCGACGCCTACCAGCCATTCCGCCCCACTGCGGGTCGGCATGTAAGCCCGGGGCCCAACCCTGCCACCGACGTGCTTGTCGGGGTTCTTATGGAAGCTCATCTTTGTCCCCTCATGAGCTCGGTCCTTCATCAAAGCCGACCTTGTCGACGAGTTCGCTCGCCTTCTTGCGCAAGGCGGCGATGTCGTTGAGCGAGATCGGGTCTGACTTGAAAGTGCCCCAGGACTGAACGCGCTTCGACCAGGGGACGCCTTCCTTCACCGGGTACTCGTTGTTCACTTCGGCGTACATCTCCTGGCCCTTGTCGGAAGCCAGGAATTTAAGCAGTTTGATTGCGTTTTTCGCATGCGGCGCGTGTTTCGCCACGACTGCGCCCGAGACATTCACGTGGGTGCCGCGACCCTTGGTGTTGGGGAACAGCATGTTCACCGAGTTCGCCCATTCCTTCTGCTCCGGATTCTTCTCGTCCGTGAGCATGGCTCCCATGTAGTAGGTGTTGCCCATCGCTAGGTCGCATTCGCCCGCGTAGACACCCTTGACCTGAAGCCGGTCGTTGCCGGCGGGCTTGCGCGCGAGGTTGGCTTTGAAGCCCCTCAACCATTCCTCTGTCCACGCCTCGCCATGATTCGCAATCATGGAAGCAATCAGAGCGACGTTGTAGACGTGCTGGCCGGAGCGGATGCAGATCTTACCGCGCCATTTGGGATCGGCGAGTTCCTCGTAGGTGATCGCATCCTGCTTCACCCTCTCTTTTGATGCATAGACGACGCGAGCACGCCTGGTGAGACCGATCCACTCGTTGTCGGTGCCCCGGTAAGCCGGCGGAATCTCCGCCTCGATCTCTTTGGATTCGATCGGCTGAGCGATCCCCGCGTCGGCCGCTTGAGTAAGATTGCCGACATCGACCGTGAGCAGCACGTCGGCTGGGCTGTTGCGGCCTTCAGCCTGAATACGCTCGATAAGACCCTTCTCGGCGAAAATCACGTTCACTTTGATGCCTGTCTCGGCGGTGAACTCTTCGAACATGGGGGTGATGAGGTAAGGCTGGCGGTAGGAGTAGACGTTGACTTCGCCGGCGTCTTCCGCCTGAGCCGGTAGCGTTGCAAAAGCGGGCGAAAGGATAGCCAACGCTGCGACGCGCGCGAGTAACAATCTCATCAATGGCCTCCAATGGCCGGGGTTAAAGGCCCCGGTATCGGACTTTTGGAAGGCTCCCCGAACGCTGTGGAAGCCGCATATCTTCGCTTAAGGCTGTTACTTTGTTCAGTCAACAAGAATATCGAAACTTATTATAACTTAGAAGCCTTCTAATCTAGCTTGTAACAATAAGTCGTTTCCACTGTATCAGTTATTGTCAAGCATATCTTGATATTTTCGCGAGAAATGATTGTAAGAAGATCTCGAAATTATCGGCGAGTTCGCGGCTGCGAAAGAAAAACTCGCAGACAGCGGTTAGCACTGAGCTTTCAATGTACTCAGGAGGCGAATAGACGCTCTGCCGGGAAGATGACGTCCGCCGAGGTGCCGACGCCCGGTTCGCTCGACAGGTCGAGCCGTGCCCGGTTGGCATCGACCAGCGCCTTCGTCAGCGGCAGCCCCAAACCTGTTCCGGATAGCTTCCGCGGCGCCGTGTCGAGCTGATGGAAGGGCTGCATGGCGTAGGCAATCTCGTCGGCGCTCATGCCGACGCCGGTGTCGCGCACGCGCACGCGCAACTCCTCTCCAGCCATCGTGCCGGACACGATCACCTGTCCGCCTTCCTGCGTGAACTTGATGGCATTAGTGAGAAGGTTGAGCAGGATCTGTTTGAGGCGGCGCGGATCGGCGACGGCCAGAGGCAGATTCGGCGCGAGCGAGGTGCGGAGCACGATGCGCGCCCGCTTGGCGAGCGGTTGCAGACTTGCCACGCAATCCTCGACGACCTCCCGAATATCCGCCGCCGTGAAATCGAGCTCAAACTTGCCGGCTTGAATTTTGGAGATGTCGAGAAGGTCGTTTAAGAGGCTCAGTGCGTAGAGCCCGCTTTGATGGATGTCCTCGATATAGCCGACATAACGAGGATTGCTGATGGGGCCGAAGCGTTCCTGGAGCATCAATTCGGTGAAGCCAATGATCGAGTTCAGCGGCGTGCGTACCTCGTGACTGACCTTGGCGAGAAAATCGATGCGGCGCCCCGCGGCTTCGGCGTCAAGCGAAACCGCCTCTGTGGCTTTCTCGTTCACCTCGGACACCTGCTCCGGCTGTTGCGGCTTGGCCTCTGGCTCATCTAGGCTCGTCTGGTCGATCAGGCGCAATAGCTTAGTGTCGCTTTCGAGAGCGACGACCGAGAAGGCCACCTTGAGCCGGCGGCGAGAGCGGGTGAGGGCATCGACCTCCGGTGTCCGCGAGGAGGCTTCAGCGTCCTGAAGTGCTGCGGCGCCGCCCGGAAGAATTGCACCGAGGCCTCCGGCTTCGTGGAGCTCTGCCGGCGCCCGATAGCCGAAGGCATAGGCAAACGCGCTGTTGGTGTGAGTGAGTTGGCCGCGCTCGAGAATGCCTATGGCTGCCGGCATGGCTTCGAGCAGCAGTCGTAAGCCTTGCGGCGCGAGGGCAGGTGGCTCTGCATCGTCGTTCGCCTCGGCCGGTCGCGGCATGGCGCAAGGTCCGGGAATAACGCGGCCCTCGAGCGCTCGTGCGATGTGCTCAAGCGCCTCGCGGTCGCCTTCCAGCTCGTCGATGCGCCTTTGCGATCTGAGGTCGGCCATGGTCGGCCCCAATAAGCTACTTAGGTGAGGCGCCTTGGCGTGGGCCCCAGTGTCGGCAACCCGGACGCCTCTTTGGGGCCTCTACGCGACTCAACCACTAAATTTAGGCGAATTCGACCTTTTGCAAAAGCACGATAGCAAAGAAATTCGACTTCTGGTCGAAAAAGGCGCGGATTAGAGGGCGCGACCTCTTGCCATGTCGCGGTGCAGCATTTATATTGCAGTGCAACAAAAAAGAGTGATGCGGGCTGAGGGAAGCCCGCACGATAACTCGGATTTTCGAATGAGGAGATTAACAACGAGGTGCGATTATGAACGACTCAAACCCCCACGAAATCATCGAACAGACGACCCAGGCTTTCACGAAAGCCGCCAAGCAGTTCGAGCCCCTCAAGCTCGACACCACCGTTCCCGAGAGTGTGCGTGCGCTCGCCGAGAAAACGGTGAACCAGACCCGCGAGGCCTATGAACGCGGCAAGGATGCACTCGAGGAGGCGATCGATGCACTGGAGCGCTCCTTCGACGCAGCGGGCCAGGGAGCTGCCGCCTACAACCGCAAGCTTATCGACATCTCCCAGCGGAATCTCAATTCCGGTTTCGATCTCGCCAAGAATCTGGCGGGTGCGAAGAACCTCGCCGAAATTGTCGAGCTTCAGTCAGCCTTTCTCCGCAACCAGTTCGATGTGTTCGCGAATCAAGCGAGCGAGATCCGCGCGCTAACCACCAAGATCGCCACCGACACCACCGAGCCGATCAAACATCAGGTGTCGCGTTCGTTCGAGGTGATGCGCAAAGCGTCGTAGCACTCACGAAGCTTCGTCGCGCGCCGCCTAAAGGGATTGGCGCCCTGCGTGGGTGCAAAAAGGGCCCGGGGTCAAACCCGGGCCTTTTAATTTCTGTATATCGACAACTGGAACTTTGACCGGGCCGCCGGCGCAGGACCTCTTGCAGTCTTCGAACCTTAACGGAGTGAGCGCGTTGCACGATTTGATGGCGGGACAATTAGGGAGAGTCGTGAAACTGGGCTATGGTCCGCGCCCGGACCAGCTGCCCACTGGCGAAAGCAATCTCACCTCAGCATTGGAGAAATGATGTATCACCCTGGCTTCTTTCAGCGGGAGGGGCCGTTCGCCCTGCATGATATCGCCGGCAGCATCGGCGCGGAGCTGGTCCATGCGGACCACGCAGCAAAGGAGATCGACGACATACGTCCTCTGAATCGAGCGGGTCAAACGCATCTCACGTTCTTCGCCAGCCGCAAGCACGCCAGCCAGCTGGCCGCGACGCAGGCCGCGGCTTGTCTCATCGATTTGAAGAACGCGAGCCTGGTTCCAGTGGGATCGGTCGCCGTTGCCACTGACGCGCCCCAGAGGGCCTTCGCCATGGCCGTAGGACTCTTCTACCCGCAAGCACTTCAACCGAGCGCTGTGGGTTCGTCTGCGACCGGAAATGGACGCCTTGTCCATCCCAGCGCCGAGATTGCCGAAAATTCGATCATCGAGCCCGGCGCGATTGTAGGTCGGGAGGCGAGCATCGGCGCTGGAACGACGGTCGCGGCTGGCGCCGTGATCGGCTACCGCGTTGTCATCGGCGCGAATTGCTACGTCGGTCCGAGCGCTTCGGTTACCCATAGCCTGATCGGCAATCGGGTGACCATTCACGCGGGTGCGAGGATTGGGCAGGACGGTTTCGGATACGCCCTGGGTCCGCAGGGGCACTACAAGGTTCCGCAGATCGGGCGCGTCATGATCGGCGACGATGTCGAGATCGGCGCCAACTCCACGGTCGACCGCGGCTTCCTGAGCGACACCACGATCGGTGAAGGCACCAAGATCGATAACCTCGTGCAGATCGCCCACAACGTCGTTATCGGCCGCCATTGCATCATCGTGTCCCAGTCCGGCGTCGCCGGCTCCGCGCAGCTTGGCGATCATGTCATCATGGGTGCTCATTCCGGTGTGGTTGAGCACGTCAAAGTCGGAAACGGAGTCCTGATTGCCGGTATGGCACATGTGAAAGACGATGTTGAAGCCGGCGCCCGCATGGGTGGAACACCGGCGCGTCCATTCAAGGATTGGGCGCGGGAAGTCGCGGTGGTCAAGCGGATGGCGAAAAGCGGTCGCCTTTCGCAATAATAGTCATGGTGAAAACTCGCGATCGCGGAGACCGCCTCCACTGCTGACCAAGGGAATTTCTTTGATCCTCGTTACTTGCGCTGCCTCCTCGGCAAGTCTATATAGATAGATCGACTTTGGCCGGACAATGTGGCCGTCTCGCCTGCTCATTTTAGTCGGGCGTTGCGTCTAGACCTCCCAAACATCGACAACTCAAGCTTGGGACGATGCTAAGTCGCTCGACCCGAGCGCGCACGCAACGACTAAACGAAAGGACTACCCGATGATTACGGGCACTGTAAAATTCTACAATGCGCAAAAGGGCTTTGGCTTCATCCAGCCGGAAGACGGCGGCAAGGACGTTTTTGTTCACGCCACTGCGCTTGAGCGCGCCGGAATAAGCTCGCTGGTCGAAGGCCAGAAAGTGTCATTCGACACCGAACAGGACAGCCGCAGCGGTAAGACCGCTGTTGCGAATATCAAAGCCGCCTAGTCTCAAACGACTCTAGGCTCGCTGTGATGAAGAGAGCCGTCCCTGACGGGACGGCTCGTTAGTCTGAGAGTTCCGATGGGCGAAAGTTAGCCGCCAATCGAGGTCGAAGGTAATGGCAGAGTTCAATTACAAAGCTGAAGCCGAGCTGTTTCCGTCGAGACGGCGAAACCTTGCGAAAGCAACCATCAGCTACAAGCGATTCACATCCGCCGCAAAGGCCATCCAATTCGCGATGGAGGAGCTTCCGCGCGAATTGCTCCTCGGAACATATTTGGAGACCGATGAGGCGCGGTTCGATGGCGAGGGCATTCGGAAGCTCTACGAGAGCGCGTCATATCCGCTGAGGAAAGCCCTCCCTTAAGGCCGATCCCGGTGTCGTCTCCTGTATGGAGGGATCGCGCCCTTGAACGCAGCAAAAACGGCCCCGGGTCAAACTCGGGGCCGTTTTGATTCTGCGCCTCACCCGATGCATTTGAGGAGGTCTGATCTTGGCTCCCTACGCTTGCAACGAGCCGTTGCTCCGCATAGGTTCTGCCCAGGCATGCCCGTGCCGCTGTAGCTCAGCTGGTTAGAGCGCTTGACTGTGGATCAAGAGGTCGGTGGTTCGAATCCCCCCAGCGGTACCAATCTTTTCAATAACTTAAAACCTAGACGCGTTATCCGATTCCTCTGAGGTAACCACCAAGGTAACCCCTAGGAGGGATCATCTATGGCGACTAACCAAAACTCCCCCGATGCCGTTTTGCGCCGCAGCGCGCTCGATGCCTTGGGCGACATCGGCTCGTAGATATTTCATGGCTCCCTCCCCGGTGGCAGGTTGTACCTAATGCCGAGCTTCCCTGCCAAGGCGGAACTTAAATCTACGTTTTGCTGTTACGAGTTGGGGCACTGCCGAAGAACTGGCGGTCTCTTATGTATGAAGTCCATATCCAAACGGCAGTCGACAATTTTGAGCCAGCCGAATCCGGCGGACCTATCCCAGCACTAGTGTGGACGCGAATTGCAGTAGACCAAGTTCGACTTTCCAGGCTTGCCACGCAAGTTTCCGTGAAGCGGAGTCGCAAGGCTCTTGCCGAAACTAGTGTGGTACTGGCTGCATTCAAATGTCTTCACCACAAGGACGAGGGGCCAAGCGGCTAGCGATTGCTGCGCACTTCGACGTTTCACCAAGGGCTAAGGGACGGTTCTAGCCCCCGGTCGTGCGAGCCTCACTTAGGCTAGATCCGTAACGGAGAAGCAACTCATTCCAGAGATAATGGACGCGATCGCACGGCAGAAGAACCGAGCGACGAACAGGGAGG
>JBOHJE010000058.1:0-16289 GCA_050728375.1 Methyloceanibacter sp. | reverse complement strand
CGGTCACCGTTGGCGATGTGAGTCTGTTCACCGCGCTTTACGGCTCGCGCTTCGCGGTTCAGTCGTCAGACGCGTTCGCCCAGACGATCGGCTATCCGTGCAGCCCCATCGACGATCTCCTCGTGTTCCATATCGTCATCGGCAAGACAGTGCCCGACATTTCGCGGAACGCCATCGCCAATCTCGGCTATGCGGAGTTCCGATTCCTTGCCCCCGTCTATCCCGGCGACACGCTCGCCTCCGTCTCCGAGGTGATCGGCGTCAAGGAGAACTCGAACAAAAAGAGCGGCACCGTCTATGTGCGGTCGACGGGACGCAATCAGCGCGGCGAGAAGGTGCTCTCCTATGCCCGCTGGGTCATGGTCAACAAGCGCGACCTCAATGCGCCGGCGCCAGATCCCGTGGTGCCGGAACTCGCCACGAGCGTCGATCCGGACACGCTCGGCGCCGCCCTGCCACAGCTCAAGCTGACGGTTTACGACTACAGCGTCGCGGGCTCGCCTCGCCGTTGGAACGACTATTCCGTCGGCGACAAGATCGACCATGTGGACGGCCAGACCATCGAGGAGGCCGAGCACCAGCTCGCCACCCGCTTGTTCCAGAATACCGCGCGCGTGCATTTCAACCAGCACGTCGAAGGCCAGGGCCGCTTCGGACGGCGGCTCGTCTATGGCGGCCACATCATCTCGATCGCCCGCTCGTTGAGCTTCAACGGGCTCGCCAATGCCTTCCACATCCTCGGTCTGAACGGCGCGCGCCACGTGGCGCCGTCCTTCGCGGGCGACACCATCTATGCCTGGAGCAAGGTGCTCGACAAAACCGAGCTTCCCGGACGCTCAGACGTGGGCGCGCTTCGCCTTCGCACCTTCGCCGTCAAGGACCGCGACTGCGCGGACTCTCCAGGCACCAAGGCCGCCGGTAGCTACGAGGAGGGCGTCGTTCTCGACATGGACTACTGGGTCGCAGTGCCGCGCTAGTTGACGCACCGCTAGGCAACTTGGGCTAAGGTCCAGGCGTTGCGGGAGGTGGGACGCCACACATCAGGGAGGTAGTTTCATGGGACGCAGATCCGTTTGGCTCGCCGCATCGTTGACCGCCGGCATGGCCCTCAGCTCACCCGGTCTCGCGGCCGATACGGCCACAGCAATTCTGAAGGACGCCGACGGCAAGGAAGTGGGCAAGGTCACCCTCACCGCGGTTCCGAGCGGCGTGCTGCTCGATGTCGACCTGACCGCGGCGGCGCCCGGCGATCACGGCCTTCACATCCACGAGTTCGGCAAGTGCGAGCCGCCCGACTTCAAAACTGCCGGTAATCACTTCAACCCCGAAGAGGACAAGCACGGCCTGATGAACGAGGCCGGCCCCCATGCCGGCGACATGCCCAACATCCATGTTCCCGACAGCGGCAAGCTCCGCATCGAGGTGATGAATCAGATGGTCAATCTAGACGAAGGCCTGCTGGATGACGACGGCTCGGCCATCGTCATTCACGCCGATCCCGACGACTACGAGTCCGATCCTGCCGGCCACGCCGGAGGGCGCATCGCTTGCGGAGTCGTCTCAGAGTAGTCAGGCTCCGCCCCCCAATCTCTTCTCAGCGCTGACTGACGTCGGGGTTGAGGACCTGCTTGACGTCGATGATCGGAGTGCCATCCACACGCCTTTCCATCCGGGCATTGGCTCGGCGCGGAAATTGAACTTGTAGCCAACCGGCTGAAAGTCGTTCTTCATCAGCCACTCCTCGATCAGCCGGCCTTGCGTAAGTGCGCACCAGATTTTCCCCGGCGGATGCGACATCACCCGCTCGATGACGACGGAACGCGTGGCGTCTTTCACTCCGGTCATTGGTCCATCCTCTTCAACAGTGTTTCGAAGCGGTTGAACCAGTCGCGCCAGAAGGTGCCGTAAAGGCTCATCCACTCGATCAGAGGTGCGAGGCCTTGCGGCCGAGTTCGGTAATGGGTCTGCGACCCCTCGTGCTTGTCGCGCACAAGCCCAGCAAGCTTGAGGACGGCCAGATGCTTGGAAACGGCGGGTTGCAACACCCGTGCCCGATCCGTGAGCGCCCTGACTGTCCGCTCGCCGTCGGACGCCAGCCGCTCGTAGATTGCCCGACGGGTCCGATCGGCGAGGCCCGTGAATATCCCGTTCGGCGTGACGGACATGACAATTACATAACCAATGAGTTATGGGTTGTCAAACCGAAGCCGTTCCAGCGCGATAGGCAAAGCCCCGCGCCTCTACTCCGACGGCGAGCGCGCTCTAGCTGCCCGTCATCACATCTTCGCCCGAGCAATCCATCTGCGCCCGTGCACGCGCCGAAATAAGGGCGTGCACAATCGCTGAATAGAAATTCTGAATGTTGATGACCTTGCGATTCCGACCGAGATGGCCCTGAATCAAACCGTGCGCGATTGCACGCAACTCCGCCTGCCTGCGATTTTCAAGCGCCTCCTGTGCCCTCACCGCCCTGGTGAGTGCCTGAGCTTGTTCATTATTCATCGGCCCTGCTCCCCCGAACACGGCCCCCCATCCCCGAAAATCATCTTTCAAAAGAAAAGGGCATGGATGAGGCCGTGGGTCCCCAAAATCAAGATGGCACCTCCCGGATGAGACTCATGCCGTCAGGACCAAAACGTAGCAGGCACCTCAATTGCCCCTGCCCGATGAGTGCGATATGAACAGACCTTGGCTGGGCAAACAGCAGCAAGAACAATGGGCAATGGCAAGCTAGAGGCCGGGCGACCGCTGTCGCCGCATCTCTCCATCTATCGGCCGATGCTGACCATGATGATGTCGATCGCGCATCGCATCAGCGGCGCGGCGAACGCGGTTGGATTCCTTCTGCTCGCCTGGTGGCTCGTGGCCATCAGCCTCGGACCGGAAGCCTATGACATGGTGAGCCGCTTCTTCGCGAGCCTTCCTGGGCGCATCCTGCTATTCCTCTTCAGCTGGTCGCTGATCCACCACATGCTGGGTGGTATCCGTCACCTGATCTGGGACACCGGCCACGGGCTCGACAAGACCAGCATCGAAATCTTCGCCTGGGCGACCATCATCGGTTCCATCATGCTGACCGTGCTCGTCTGGGTCGCGGGCTATGCGCTCATGGGGGCCTCCTAGCCATGGCAACGCCTCTCAAGCGCGTGCGTGGGCTTGGCGCGGCCCATGGCGGAACCGAGACCTTCTGGCGCCAGCGGGTGACCGCACTCGCTAACATTCCGCTCGCGATCTTCCTCATCCTCTCGATTGTCACGCATATTGGCGCAGACTACGGCGACGTGCGCGCTTATCTCGCACAGCCAGTCGTCGCCATCCTGATACTGGCACTGGTGATTTCGGCCGCGATCCATATGCGCATTGGGCTGAAGGAGATCATCGAGGATTATATGCATGGCGGCGCCAAGGTGGTCGCCATCTTGCTCGGTATTTTTTTCGCGGCGGCTATCGGTCTCGCATGCGCCGTTGCAATACTGAAGATCAGTCTCGGAAGCTGAACCGCAATGCCTCAAGACGCCACGCCACCGGATGCGCCGGCGCACAACGCGGTGACGATCAACGGCCGAGCCTACCTCATCACCGACCATGCCTATGACGTGATCGTGGTCGGCGCCGGCGGCGCCGGCTTGCGCGCCGTGGTCGGCTGTAGTGAGGCGGGCCTGCGCACCGCCTGCATCACCAAGGTGTTTCCGACCCGCTCGCACACGGTTGCAGCGCAAGGCGGTATCGCCGCTGCGCTCGCCAATATGGGCCCGGACGACTGGCGCTGGCACATGTACGACACCGTCAAGGGATCCGATTGGCTGGGCGACCAGGACGCCATCGAATATCTCTGCCGCAACGCGCCGCAGGCGGTTTACGAGCTCGAACATTGGGGCGTGCCATTCTCGCGCACCGACGACGGCAGGATCCTTCAGCGCGCCTTCGGGGGCATGACCATCGATTTCGGCAAGGGACCGGCCAAGCGTACCTGCGCGGCCGCCGACCGAACCGGCCACGCTATGCTGCACACCATGTACGGCCAGGCGCTCCGCCACTCGGCCGAGTTCTTCATCGAGTATTTCGCCATCGACCTCATCATGGACGACGAAGGCCGCTGCCGCGGCGTCGTGGCGCTGTCCATGCAGGACGGAACCCTGCATCGTTTCCGCGCACACCAGACGATTCTAGCCACGGGCGGCTATGGCCGCGCCTATTTCTCCTGCACGTCGGCCCATATCTGCACCGGCGACGGCAGTGCCATGGTTCTGCGCGCCGGGCTGCCGCTTCAGGACATGGAGTTCGTGCAGTTTCACCCGACCGGGGTTTATGGCGCGGGCGTGCTCATCACCGAGGGCGCGCGGGGCGAAGGCGGCTTCCTGCGCAACTCCGAAGACGAGAAATTCATGGAGCGCTACGCGCCCTCAGCCAAGGACCTCGCGTCGCGCGACGTCGTCTCTCGTGCCATCACCATCGAGATCAGGGAAGGCCGCGGGCACGGTCCCGACAAGGACTACATGCATCTCCATCTCGATCATCTCGACGCCGCGCTCATCGAGGAGCGGCTGCCTGGCATCACCGAGCTCGCGCGCATCTTCGCCGGCGTCGACGTGCGCGAGAAGCCGATCCCAATCATTCCGACCTGCCACTACAATATGGGCGGCATCCCCACCAATATGTACGGCGAGGCGATCGCGCCTCGCGGCGGCGATCCAGACACCGTCGTGCCGGGCCTGATGGCTGTCGGCGAAGCGGCTTGCGTCTCGGTGCACGGTGCGAACCGGCTCGGCTCCAATTCTCTCATCGATCTCGTAGTTTTCGGCCGAGCCGCAGCGCTCCGCTGCGCCGAGCTGATCCCCACGGGGAGCGCCATCCCTGAGCTGCCGAAGGGTGCGGGCGAGAACTCGATCGCGAGGCTCGACCGGCTGCGCTACGCTGATGGCGGCACGCCCACCGCTGCGCTTCGTCTGCGCATGCAGAAGACCATGCAGCGCGACTGTGCCGTGTTCCGCACCAAGGAGGTCTTGGAGGAAGGCGTCAACGCCATCCGCGCGGTGTGGGACGACGCTTCGGATCTGCACGTCACCGATCGCTCCCTGGTCTGGAACACGGACCTGATCGAGACGCTGGAATTCGACAATCTGATCTCTCAGGCTGCCGTCACCGTGCAGGGTGCGCTGGCGCGCGAGGAGAGCCGGGGCGCACACGCGCGCGAGGACTTCCCCAAGCGCGACGACGCGAACTGGATGAAGCACACGCTCTCATATGCCGATTACGGCATGCACGAGGTGCGGCTCGACTTCCGCCCCGTGCATGCCTTCACCCTCTCCAACGAGGTCGCTTACATCAAACCCAAGGAGCGGGTGTATTGATGCGACTCTGTTATTGCAGGCGTTGCCGCGGCAATCCATGATGGCGATCAGATTATTTAGGGCAATGCAAAGATATGGCCGACGAGCCCACAAACCTGATCTTCGAGTACTTGCGGCGTTTGGATGCGCGGCTCGACGGCGTCGTTTCGAGACTCGACAAGTCATCGAGCGCATCTCCTCCCTGGAAGACCAATTCGCCGTCATGAAGAGCAACCTTGCGCTGATGCGAGGCTATCTCGCCCATCGAGCACTGCATTGGATCAATTCGATAAGCGCATGGAGCGCATCGAACAGCGTCTCGTCCCTATAGAGGCGTGAGTTCAGTTTCGCGAGAACCAATAGCCAATGGTCCAGTTCACACTTCCGAAAAATTCCAAGATCAAGAAGGGCAAGGCTTGGAACCCTCCACCCGAGGGCACCGACAAGGGCCGCTGGCGCCAATACCGCATCTATCGTTTCGATCCCGACACCGGCGAGAATCCGCGGCTCGACGCCTATTGGGTGGACCATGAGGAATGCGGGCCGATGGTTCTCGATGCGCTCATCTGGATCAAGAACACTGTCGACCCGACGCTCACGTTCCGGCGCTCCTGCCGCGAGGGCGTGTGCGGCTCGTGCTCAATGAACATCGCCGGGACCAACACGCTTGCCTGCACCATGCATGCCGACGCCGAGAAGGGTGCGATCTCAATCTATCCGCTGCCGCATATGCCCGTGATCAAGGACCTCGTCCCCGACATGACGCAGTTCTATTCGCAGCTTCGCGCGATCGAGCCGTGGCTCAAGACCGACAGTCCGACCCCCCAGAAGGAATGGCGGCAATCGCATGAGGAACGGCAGAAGCTCGACGGTCTGTACGAGTGCATCCTGTGCGCCTGCTGCTCGACCGCGTGCCCGTCTTATTGGTGGAATAGCGAGCGCTATCTCGGCCCCGCGATCCTGCTACAGGCCGATCGCTGGGTCGAGGACAGCCGCGACGAACGCACCGGCGAGCGCCTCGACGATCTCGAGGACCCGTTCCGTCTCTACCGCTGCCACACCATCCTGAACTGCACCAAGGCCTGCCCCAAGGGACTGAACCCCGCCAAGGCCATCGCCTCGCTCAAGCGCAAGCTCGTGGAGCGTGCCGAATAACGCCGATGATCGACCATATCGGTATTGCGGCGAGCGATCTCGCCCGCGCCACGGATTTCTATCTGAAGGCGCTTACGCCGCTCGGCTATGGGATCGTGATGGAAGTCTCAGCGGAGGAGACCGGCAACGGGGGCGCGGTCGGGTTCGGCCCACCAGGCGCGCCGGAAGACTTCCAGAGCGGCAAGCCTTCGTTTTGGATCAGCGAAGGTCCAGTCTCGAAGGATAGCCATGTCCATGTGGCGTTCGTCGCCAAGAGCCGCGCCGCCGTGGATGCCTTCTATCGGGCCGCGCTTGCCGCGGGCGGCAGAGACAACGGCGCACCGGGCCTGCGGCCGCACTACCACGCCAACTACTACGGCGTCTTCGTGTTCGATCCGGACGGCAACAATGTCGAAGCCGTTTGCCACGTTCCGGCCTGAGACCCGCCGCTTTAGCGGTGGCAGCGCGGGAGCGAGAACTGGCAGCTCGGAACATCCTGCTGCCGCATCTCCTCGGCCTTTTTGGGATCGTCCTCCGACTGCCACGCGTAAGGGCTCCGCACATCCTTGTGAGCGTAGCTCACGCGGACAAGCCGATCGTTCTCGAACACCAGACTCGCCGAGCAGGTCCAGTCGCCATCAGACTTCTTCAGGCTGCCGAGCATCCCACTCGATTTCTTTTTTTCCTTCTTGTCGCCCTTGTCGCCGGACTTTTGACCGCCGCCGGGAACGGGTCCCGCCCCGTTGTAGCGATAATTCAGTGTCTCAGTGGCAGCGCCGCTGTTGAAACGCGAGTGCGGCGGTCCCGCGCAGGAAATAACCTCTTGCTTGGTCATGCCGATATAGGGCTCGCCGTAGTCGACCGTCGTAAGTCGCTTATAGGCGTCGGTCGGACCCGAGCCCCCAGCGCAGGACGCGACCGCTACGCTCAGCGCCAATGCCGCGCCGGCAATGGGCTTATCAATGGCCTTGGCGAATGACGCCGGGCGCGTTCGGTATTCCAATCCCCGCAAATCCCTTGTGAGTAGTGCCCAAATCTTGGCCGTCATCCTGCCCCGCAAAAGTGGCAATGAGCGGACACACCTTGACGCGTCACCGGGACGCAACGGCCCGAATCAAACCCGCGGAAATCGGGCAGAGACGCAGCCTGGGATACGAGCCTACCGCTGAAGCAACTTATCCGCGCGATCTGCCTACTCTTGGCTGCGTAACGCCACAACAACACCGCGCACATACCAAGGTTCAGATAAGCAGTACCTGGAATTAGGCAATAAATTTAGATACAATCGACAGAGTATTTTACTCTAATACAAGAAATTTCGGAGTTAGCGGGCCAAAAATATTACAGCGCCGCATTGGAGCCAATGTCGATCACTATGGGATGACCGCGCTCATCGAAAGGAGGGAAGCCCAGCATGATCGACACATTGAAATCCGCAGGCTCGCGAACTGAGGCCAATTCCTGGGCTGCCAAGCCCCCCGCCAAAGAGGAGTCCGTCCCGCGCCAGCCGGAGCTCCCGGGGGAAGCCGCGACGCTCTCAGCTGCAATCCAGCGGCTAATGTCAGAGCGCGACACCCACAAACCCGCGCGAGCACTCAGGAGCATGAGTTGACCCGGCTGCGAGCGGTCAACGAGGAGCTTCGCCGGCAGCACGAGCAGACCGTGCTGATCCGTGACCACTACATGCGGCTCGCAACCGAGGTGGTCGCCACGCTGAAGCACATCGATTGCACAATTCATGAGGTCGTGCAGAAGACACTGCCACCCAGCGAAAGAGGCGAGAGAGGCGAAAGGAGCGACGCAGCCTTGACCTCGCTCGCGCGCCGCTTCTCGCCGGAAGGTAACGGCAACCGCTACGGGGATGCCGTGTCGTAACCTGTTAAGAGCGTATCAACGGACTTCGAGGGAACGATGCCTCGCTACTACTTTCATTACTACTTTTCTTGTATGTCCACCAGAGGCGGTGAGGGACGCCCAGGGCGTGGAGTTGGAAGGACTTTACGCCGCCTATTGGTTCGCAAGGCAGTTGATCTACCGGCTTCGCGTTCATGAGATCGATGCGGACAGCGATTGGACGGTCGAGATATGCGACCATGACGGCGTCGTCAGGCTTGTGGTGCTTCCGCGTTGCGTGCCGACTCTGCGCAAACGCATGCAGGGCCTGCACCGGAAATATCAGTGAGCGCAAAGGAGTGAACCAGGATCCGGTTGAGGAACCCCCCGGCTGGAGAGGACATGGGTGAGGGAGCCGCGCCCATTCCCTCACCCGCGCCCTCCACCATTCCAAAATCCCGTGGCACGACTTGAGTGCGTGACGCCCGCGCGCCTCAACTTTGCGCGAGGTCTCGCCCCTTACGGAACCTGACGCGCGTTTCGGCGGTTTTTTCGCAAAGCGAGCCCCCAAGACTTCGATCCTACGAAAGGAGGCTTAGGATGAGACGTGCAATTCGCAACGGCGCACTGGCCCTGGTCGCCGGAGCGGCTTTGCTGACCGTGCCAGCGATGGCCAACTCCGTTCACGAGGAAGGCAATTTCGGCGGCAGCTGGAGCAAGATCGAACCGAGCTCCGGTTATTATGGCCAACGCCGTCATGCTGGGCGCGTCGGTCCGCTCTATAGCGGCCCCTATTATCGCGGGCCTTCCTATTACGATCCGCGCGATCACACCTATTACGCTTTCCGCCGAAGCTACGATTCCTATTATTACGGCCCCGGCTATTACAGCCGTGGCGGCGGCGTAAGCTTCGGCTTCTACTAATCAGCGTGCCACGCTCTCTCCCTGTTCGGGAGGGGGCGTTTCGGATCTTGCGTCGGTAGGAGGTTCTACATGAGCAATGCTCACCAAGACCGTGTCTCGCTGTTGCCTTGCTTGGCGGCGCTGCCTCGTTCACCGCGCCTGGGTGTCGAGGTCGGCCCCGCGGCATGGATGTCGACGTCGACGACGATGGTCCCGATGACAATGACGAGGCCGACGGTGACCCCGACGATGACGAAGATGTCAACGTCAGCGTGCCCTGCGCCGACGTCGATGTCGACAAACACTGAGGCGCGAGTTCGCGCCTTTCAGCCTTAATCCATGCTGTGCTCCGAATCGACTCGGCTGCCGGTGTGACCGACCTTAGTCTGCTTCGCGCCTGAACACTTAAAGAGAGATCGAAATGAGAAAGACGATCGTGTTCGCCGGACTGGTCCTGTGGTGGACGCTTTCGGAGCCTGCCCTGTCGCGCGAGGCCGGGCTCAGCGAGAGCGTGGCCGCAGAGCAGCTGCTCGCCGAGCCGCTCGCGGGTCAACCTGACAAACAGGTCGTTACCCATCTTTATAGTTTCCCCGCGGGCGCCGTCTTACCTTGGCATTTCCATGCCGGCGCCGACGAGATCGCCTATGTGGTCGAAGGCGACTTCGCCATCGAGATCGAGGGCAAGGGGGTCAAACAACTCAAGCCGGGCGAGAGCTTCTACCTGCCGCCCAATGCGGTGCATCGCGGCATGAACAAGGGCACCGTTCCGGTTAAGCTGTTCGTCGTGCGCATCAAGCCGAAAGACAAGCCACTGGCCACGGAAGTCCGGGGGCCTAACTAGCGCCTCGGCCGAGCCTCACCTGGCGTAAGCCGTAGAGGGCCGCGATCCACGCCGCGGCGATCACCAGCCAATAGAAAAGCTTCGCCCGGTCATCGATCTCGATGCCGAACGGCGATGCCAAAGTGAGGCTCGCCACGAGAATCGTGAAGAAGGCGGCGAAAGCGAAGACGAAGGCCAGCGCATAGCGCGGCCGGAAGAAGCCAATATAGGTCCCGGCCACGCCCCAGAGCAGATGCACAAATGCGAGCAGCGGATCGAGACGAAAGCCGAGCGGAAAGCTATCGGGATCGGTGCCGAAGCCATAATAGGCATAGGACGAGAGTAGGGTGCCGCCTTGGGCGAGAAAGTACACGGCGAGCCGAGCCGCCCAGACCACGAGCGGCAGGGGCTTTGCGTCATCCAACTCCGACGACGGCGGCCGACTTTCGGCCTCTTTCCGCGCTGGCATGTCTGGAATCCCGTTCGGGCTGTGGCGCCTATTCTACAGAGAGTTTAGGCGAGGCACGGGCCCGATTTTACCTTGCCCCCACCTTGCGCCGAAGCCAGATTGCATTTAACCAACCCCTCGCGTTCGTGCAGCGAGCCTAAAAGGGGGTTTTCATGGCGCGTAATCGTATTGCGTTGATCGGCGCCGGCCAGATCGGCGGCACTATTGCCCACCTTGCCGGCATCCGCCAACTCGGTGAAATCATCCTGTTCGACGTGGCCGACGGCCTGCCTGAGGGCAAGGCGCTCGACCTCTCCCAATCCGGTCCCGTGGAGGGTTTTGCCGCCAAATTCACGGGCGCCAACGAATATGCCGAGATGAAGAACGCCGACGTCGTGATCGTCACGGCCGGCGTGCCGCGAAAGCCCGGCATGAGCCGCGACGATCTTCTCGAGATCAACCTCAAGGTCATGGAGCAGGTTGGCGCCGGCTTGCGCAAATATGCGCCAGAGGCCTTCGTCATCTGCGTTACAAACCCACTCGACGCCATGGTCTGGGCGCTCCAGAAGACGAGCGGCCTGCCGCGAAACAAGGTCGTCGGCATGGCCGGCGTGCTGGACTCCGCGCGGTTCCGTTTCTTCCTCTCCGAGGAGTTCGACGTAAGCCCGCAGGACATCCACACGATGGTGCTCGGCGGTCACGGCGACACTATGGTGCCGCTCATCCGTTACTCCTCCGTCGCTGGCATCCCGCTGGCCGACCTCGTCAAGATGCGATGGATCACCCAGAAGCGGCTTGACGAGATCGTCCAGCGCACGCGCGATGGCGGCGCCGAGATCGTCGGCCTGCTGAAGACCGGCTCCGCTTATTACGCGCCCGCCGCAGCCGCCCTCGACATGGCCGAGTCCTATCTCCACAACAAGAAGCGGGTGCTGCCCGCCGCCGCCTATCTGAACGGCGAGTACGGCGTGAAAGGCATCTACGCCGGCGTGCCCGTCATCATCAGCGCCAAGGGCGTCGAGCGCGTGATCGAACTCGACCTCTCCTCCGCGGAGAAGGACGCCTTCATGCACTCGGTTGAATCGGTGAAAGCGCTTGTCGAGCTCTGCCAGCGTATCGCGCCGACTCTGGCCACAGTCTCCTAATTTAGGGCTTAGGCCAACATCGCATGAACATCCACGAATATCAGGCTAAGGCGCTGCTTCGGGATTACGGTGCGCCGGTGATGGACGGCCGGGTCGCTGCCACGCCCCAAGAAGCAGCCTCTCATGCGCGCGAGCTCGGCAACGAGAGCTTCGTGGTGAAGGCGCAGATTCATGCCGGGGGACGCGGCAAAGGCGGAGGCATCAAGCTCGTCAAGACGCTCGAGGCGCTCCACGCTGAAGCTGACAGGATGCTCGGGAAGCCTCTCGTCACGCCCCAAACCGGCCCCAAGGGACGCATCGTACGCAGCGTCTATGTGGTTTCTGACGCAACGATCGCGCGGGAGCTCTACCTGTCGCTGCTCGTCGATCGCGGGACGGGGCGGGTGGCCTACGTCGCTTCCACCGAAGGCGGGGTCAACATCGAAGAGGTGGCCGCTAACACGCCGGAGTTGATCACCACGCTCACGGTCGATCCTGCCACAAGCATCAGCGGCTTCCATGGCAGGGTCATTGCCTCGGCGCTCCAGCTCGAGGGCGATCTCGCCAAGCAATGCGCGACGCTCGTGAAGGCGCTCTACAAGCTATTCATGGATAAGGATGCGAGCCTGATCGAGATCAACCCTCTCATCGTCACTAAGGAAGGCAAGCTGGTCTGCCTCGATGCGAAGATGGCGTTCGAGGACAATGCGCTGTTTCGGCATCCCGACATCGCCGCATTGCGCGATATCCACGAAGAGGATCTGGCCGAGGTCGAGGCCTCCAAGCACGATCTGTCTTACGTGAAGCTCGACGGGTCCATCGGCTGCATGGTCAACGGCGCGGGCTTGGCCATGGCCACCATGGACATCATCAAGCTCTATGGCGGCGAGCCCGCGAACTTTCTCGATGTGGGAGGCGGCGCCACCATGGAGCGCGTGACCGAGGCGTTCAAGATCATCCTCTCGGACCCGAACGTGAAGGGCGTGCTGGTCAACATCTTCGGCGGCATCATGCGCTGCGATACGATCGCCGAGGGGATCATCGCCGCCGCTCGCGAGACACACCTCGCCGTGCCCTTGGTCGTGCGGCTCGAAGGCACCAATGTCGAGCGCGGCAAGCAGCTCCTGAGAGAATCCGGCCTCGCCATCATCCCCGCCGACGATCTGGACGATGCCGCCAAGAAGGCCGTGGCAGCGGTCAAGGCCGCGGCTTGAAAGATTACATGTCACACATGAAGAACATCACGTTGGCCATAGACGAAGAGGTCCTGCACAGCGCACGGCGTTACGCGACCGAGCACAACACGGCCGCCTCGGTCCCCGGATCAATTACTGGGACGGCGCGATCCTTGCCGCGACTGAATTCCTGGGAGCCGAGATCATCTACATCGAAGACTTCAATCATGGGCAGAGCTACGGCCCTGTCCGCGTCATTAACCCCTTTCTTTAGGTCACCACCCGAGAGCCTATGTCAGTCCTCGTCGATAAGAATACGCGCGTCATCTGCCAGGGCTTTACCGGGGCGCAGGGCACGTTCCACTCCGAGCAAGCCATCGTCTACGGCACGCGTATGGTCGGCGGGGTGACACCCGGCAAGGGCGGCACTAAGCATATTGGGCTTCCCGTGTTCGACACCGTTCGCGACGCGGTCGGGGCGACTGGCGCCGATGCGAGCGCCGTTTATGTGCCGCCGCCTTTCACGGCCGACGCAATTCTCGAGGCGATCGACGCCGGCATCCCGCTGGTGGTATGCATCACGGAAGGCGTGCCTGTGCTCGACATGGTCAAGGTCAAGCGCGCGCTTGGCGACTCGGGCACGCGGCTGATCGGGCCGAACTGCCCGGGCATCATCACGCCCGGCCAATGCAAGATCGGCATCATGCCGGGCCACATCCACACTCCGGGCAAAGTCGGCATCGTCTCGCGCTCAGGAACCCTTACTTACGAGGCGGTGGCACAAACCACCGCTGCGGGCCTCGGCCAGTCCACCTGCATCGGCATCGGCGGCGATCCCGTCAACGGCACGAACTTCGTGGATGCACTGAAGCTGTTCCTCGAAGACGACGAGACGGAAGCCATCATTATGATCGGCGAGATCGGCGGCAGCGCCGAGGAGGAAGGCGCCGAGTTTCTCGTCAAGGCCGGCAACAAGAAGCCTATCGTCGGCTTCGTCGCCGGATCGACTGCGCCGCCGGGCCGGCGCATGGGTCATGCCGGTGCCGTGATCTCAGGCGGTAAAGGCGACGCAAAGCATAAAATTGAGGCAATGCAGGATGCGGGAATTGTCGTCTCGCAATCGCCTGCGGCCCTTGGAACGACCCTTGCACGAATATTAAAATGAAAGGTGAAGCGGGACGCCTAAAGCTCGCCTTGTTTGCCCGGCAGGCCGGTGGTCTTCAACGACCGGCAGAGTGGTTCAATGACCCGACACGAACTTAACGCCGTGTTTGCTCACACGTCGTTCCTCGATGGCGCCAACGCCACCTATCTTTCCGATCTCTATGCGCGCTATCAGCGCGATTCGGCCTCCCTCGATCCCAAATGGCGCAGCTTCTTCGCTGGTCTCGACGACGAGAAGTCGGACGTGATCGCCGAGGCGCGCGGGCCGTCCTGGGCTCGCGGCGACAGGCGGTCCGCGCTTCCGGCCAAGTATAGCGGCCCGGTCACAGAGCAACATGCGCTCGACGCAGCCCGCGACACGCTCGGCGCGCGCATGCTGATCCGCGCCTACCGAACGCGCGGTCATCTCATCGCCAAACTCGACCCGCTCGAGCTGATCTCACGCCGCGAGCATCCTGAGCTCAAGCCCAAGACCTACGGCTTCACCAAGGCCGACTACGACCGTCCCATCTATATCGGTGGCGCGTTCGGGCTTGAGTTCGCCACGCTCCGCGAGGTGCTGGACCTTCTGAAGCGCACCTACTGCGGCCATATCGGCGCCGAGTACATGCATATCTCGGACCCCGAGCAACGGGCCTGGCTCCAGGAACGCATCGAGGGCCGCGAAGTCAGCTTCACCGCCGAAGGCAAGAAGGCGATTCTCGCCAAGCTCATCGAGGCCGAAGGCTGCGAGCACTTCCTCGATGTCAAGTATACCGGCACCAAGCGCTTTGGGCTCGACGGCGGCGAATCCATGGTTCCGGCGCTCGAGCAGATCATCAAGCGCGGCGGACAGCTTGGGCTCGGCGAGGTCGTCGTCGGCATGCCTCATCGCGGCCGGCTGAACGTGCTCGCCAACGTGATGGGCAAGCCGTGGCGCGCCATCTTCAACGAGTTCAGAGGCGGCTCGGCCCACCCCGAGGATGTCGAGGGCTCGGGCGACGTGAAATACCATTTGGGCGCATCCTCCGACCGCGAGTTCGACGAGAACCGCGTGCATCTGTCGCTGACCGCCAATCCTTCGCACCTCGAGATCGTCGATCCCGTCGTGCTCGGTAAGGTCAGGGCGAAGCAAGACCAGCGCGGCGACCGCGAGCGCAAAGAGGTGCTGCCGCTCCTGCTCCATGGCGATGCGGCGTTCGCCGGCCAGGGCGTGGTGGCCGAGTGCCTGGGCCTTTCCGGTCTGCGTGGACACAGGACCGGCGGCTCGATCCATTTCATCGTCAACAATCAGATCGGCTTCACCACCGCGCCGCGTTTCTCGCGATCCTCGCCCTATCCCTCCGATGTAGCGAAGATGATCGACGCACCGATCTTCCATGTGAACGGAGACGACCCGGAAGCCGTGGTGCATGTCACCAAGATAACCACCGAGTTCCGCCAGCAATTCGGCAAGCCCGTGGTCATCGACATGTTTTGCTACCGGCGCCACGGTCACAACGAGGCCGACGAGCCAGCCTTTACCCAGCCCATGATGTATCAGCGGATCGGCCAGCATCCGGGGGTGGTGGAGATCTATTCCAACCGGCTTATCGACGAAGGCTTGTTCACCCGCCAACAGGTCGATCGCCTGCAAGCGGACTTCCGCGCCTTTCTCGAGGAGGAGTTTGGGGCGAGCGAAGCGTATCGACCCAACCGCGCCGATTGGCTCGACGGCAAGTGGTCGGGCATCGGACACGCCGAGGAAGGCGCGCGCCGCGGCCTGACCGGAGTCGACCTCAGCGTTCTGAAGGATGTCGGCCGCAAGATCACTTCCATGCCCAAGAGCTTCACGCCGCACAAGACCATCGCCCGCATCATGGCCAATCGCCGCAAGATGGTCGACAAGGGCAAAGACATCGACTGGGCGACGGCGGAGGCACTCGCCTTCGGCACGCTTCTCGTCGAGGGCTATCGCGTGCGCCTCTCGGGTCAGGACACCGAGCGCGGTACCTTCTCCCATCGCCACTCCGTGCTGATGGATCAAGTGAACGAGAAGAAGTACACGCCGCTCAAGCACATCAATAAGGAGCAGGCGGTCTTCGAGGTCATCAACTCCATGCTCTCGGAGGAGGCAGTGCTCGGTTTCGAGTACGGCTACAGCCTCGCGGAGCCGAACGCGCTGGTGCTGTGGGAGGCGCAGTTCGGCGACTTCGCCAACGGCGCGCAGATTATCATCGACCAGTTCCTCGCCGCCGCGGAAGACAAGTGGGGCCTGCTCTCCGGCCTGGTGATGCTACTGCCACACGGCTACGAGGGCCAGGGACCGGAGCACTCGAGCGCGCGCATCGAGCGCTTCCTGCAACTGGCCGCGGAAGACAACCTGCAAGTGTGCCAGCC
>JBOHJE010000057.1:0-16470 GCA_050728375.1 Methyloceanibacter sp. | reverse complement strand
CTGCGTGTTCTGGATCACGAACACCATGAGGAAGGTGATGATGGTCGTTCCAGTATTTATGACCAGTTGCCAAGTGTCGCTGAAGCCGAAAATAGGCCCGGTAAGCGCCCACACCACGACGATCCCGACCGCGAGGATGAAGGCGATGGGGCGGCCGGTGAGCCGCGACACATCCTGGGCGAACCGGGCGAACCAACTGCTTTTCCCAACCATCTTTTGATCCTCCAGGAATACCAGGCCGCGCCGAACCCTATCACGGCTCGCGATCGAGCCGATCCTCGGCAATGCCTTCGGCGAAACCGAACGAACGAAAGCTCCGCTTCATGTGCTCCGGCAGCGGGGCGGTGACGTCGACGACGCCCTCACCGGAAGGATGCGGCAAGCTGATGCGGCGGGCATGCAGGTGAAGCTTCTTCTCGATGCCCTCGGGGAATTCGCTCCCGCTCGGATATTTGTCATCGCCAAGTATGGGATGGCCGATGATCGCCATATGGGCCCTGAGCTGGTGCTGGCGCCCGGTCACCGGCTTCAGCGAGACGAAGGACGTCTGCTGTCCGGCCCGGTCCACCACGGCATAATGGGTAACCGCCGACTGCGCCCGATCCTGCTCGCCTGGACGCGCCTTGCGCACGCGGTCGCCGTCGGGGCCGCCCGCCTTGACGAGCGCCGCCTCGATCTTGCCTTGCGGCGGCTTCGGCACGCCATGAACCAGCGCCCAATAGATCTTGCGCACGGAGCGCGTCTGGAACGCGCGGCCGAGCTTGGCGGCGACCCGCCGGCGCTTGGCAATGACGAGGACGCCCGACGTGTCCCGGTCGAGGCGATGGACGAGACGCGGGCGCATCTCGGGCCCGTCGCCCAGCCCCTCGAGCAAGCGGTCGATATGGTGGACCGTCTTGGTGCCGCCCTGAACGGCGATGCCGGACGGTTTGTCGAGCACCAGCAGATCGTCATCCTCATAGAGGGTAATGGACGACAGGAACTCGCGGTCGGCCTTGGACAGGGCCTGCCGCGGCCCCGGAGGCGGAGGCACGTCAGGCAGCGGCGGAATCCGGATGGTCTGACCCGCGACGAGCCTCGTGCTCGCCTTCGCCCGGCCGCCGTCGACGCGAACCTGCCCGGTGCGCAGCAGCTTTTCCAGACGGCTGTGCGGCAGCGCGGCATAATGGGACTTGAACCAGCGGTCCACCCGCATGCCGTCCTCGCCGGCGTTGACAATTCGGATTTCGACCGGCGATTTCTGCGTCATTTGCATCACAGCCATTGCAGAGGAGGAAAAGCTCACTATTTGGGAAGCGCGATCGGGCTTGAACGGCCGCGCAACTCATTTAGCATAGCGCACAATATCTGACGGGGATGGAGTCCCCCTGAACCGCCTCTTGGCTAATGACTCCTACCGCATTTTTGACTGTGCGGTGGGAGGTTCGGTCCGCAACCCGCCGCAAGGCGGGTTCTATTTTGCCCGCCCTTCGGCCCGGACCCAGCATGGAGGAACAATGCCGGCTCCGATCTCGACTGCGCGCTGCGACTCGTATCACCGACCCAGGCTAAATGCCCTGACAGCGGGTGACGCCTGATGCCCCATTTTTCCTTCGGAAACACGGTAATCCTCTATTTCTGGATCGCCCTCGGCAGCGCTCTGGGCGGCGTTGCCCGCTACTGGTGCACGGGCATGGTTGCGAGGCTCTTCGGCGAGACTTTCCCTTGGGGCACGCTGTTCGTGAATGTCGCGGGCTCGTTCGTCATAGGCATCTTCGCCACCCTGACCGGTCCCGACGGCCGCATTTTCGCGGGCTCGACAGCAAGGCAATTCGTGATGATTGGGCTTCTCGGCGGCTTCACCACATTCTCCTCGTTCAGCCTCCAGACGCTCAACCTCTTCACCGACGGTGAATGGCTCCAGGCAGGCGGCAACATCGTGGCCTCGGTCACGCTTTGCCTCCTTGCCGTCTGGCTCGGCCACGTCTTCGCCCTATCATTCAACATCATGAAGGGGATCTGACCATGCCGCCGCTCGCGCGCGATGCTGTTCTGCTGCGCATCTTCATCGGTGAGGACGACAAGGCCGATCACCGGCCACTCTACGAGGCGATCGTGCTGAAGGCACGCGAGATGCACCTCGCCGGGGCCACGGTCTTGCGCGGACCTATGGGCTTCGGCCATTCCAGTGTGCTGCATACGACGAAGATCCTGCGGCTTTCCCAAGACCTGCCCCTCCTCATCGAGATCGTCGACAGCGAGGACAAAATTCGCGACTTCGTCGCCGCCATCGAGGGCATGATGGGGAGCGGGCTGGTCACCCTGGAGAAGGTGCAGGTAATCCGCTATGGCAACGGCCGGCCGCAAGATGCCGACTAGAGTCCGGGCTCACGGCACGGCCTCATCGCGCTCGTTCCGGGCGGCCTGAAACACCTCGCGCGCGGAGTCCGCATTGACGAGCGCAATGCCGAGACCCACGACGAGATCGGGCCAGGGGGAGAGCCTGTAGGCGGTGACCAGCCCTGCCAGGATGATCGCGACATTGGCGAGGACATCGTTCCGCGCCGACAGGAACGCGGCGAGGCTCAGGCTGCCGCCTTGATGACGGAAGCGCATCAGCATGGCAGCGCATATGAAATTTGCCAGAAGCGCGCCGGCGCCCGTGACCGTGAGGGGCACGGCAGCGGGCGCCATCGGCAGCGTTAGCTTCTGTACGGCGGTCCACAGCGTTGCGGCCGCCGGCACGAGCAGAATGGCGGCCATTGCAATGCCCAGAGCTTTCCGGCGCGAAGCGGGCCAGCTCAAGCCGATCAGCACCAGCGCATTGAGCGAAGCGTCTTCTAGGAAGTCGACGGAGTCGGCGAACAGCGACACGGAGCCGATGGCGAGCGCCACGGAGAACTCGACGCCGAAATAAGAGAGATTGAGCAGCGCTACGAAGACGACCACGCGCCGCAAGTCGAAAGCGGCAGCGCTCAATGGCGCTTGCCTTTCTTCAAGCGAAGCTCCGCCCAGCGGTCAAGCCGCGCCTTGATCTCTCTCTCGAAGCCGCGGGAGGTCGGCGCATAGAATTGCTGCCGCTCCATGCCGTCGGGGAAATAGTTCTGGCCCGAGAACGCTTCGCCCTCGTTGTGGTCGTAGGCGTAGTCTCCGCCGTAGCCCTCCTGCTTCATCAGCTTGGTCGGAGCGTTGAGGATATGCTTGGGCGGCAGCAGCGAGCCGCTCTCCTGTGCCGCCCGCGAGGCGGCACCAAAAGCCACATAGCCCGCGTTCGATTTCGGCGCCGTGGCGAGGTAGATCGTGGCCTGGGCCAGTGCGAGCTCGCCCTCCGGCGAGCCCAGAAAGTCGTAGGCATCCTTGGCGGCGTTCGCCTGAACCAACGCGGCCGGATCGGCGAGGCCGATATCCTCGACCGCCATGCGCACGAGCCGCCGCGCGATATAAAGGGGATCTTCGCCGCCTGCCAGCATGCGCGCCAGCCAATAGAGCGAGGCGTCGGGGTCCGAGCCCCGCACCGATTTGTGCAGCGCGCTGATGAGGTTGTAGTGGCCGTCCTGCGACTTGTCGTAGATCGGCGCGCGGCGTTGCACGAGCGCAACGAGTGCTTCGCGGTCGAGAACTCTCTTGGCGCCATGAGCTTCCGCGAGAAACACGTCCTCGGCGAGATTGATGAGGCCCCGTCCATCGCCGTCGGCCATGCTGATCAGGGCCGTCCTCGCGTCGTCTGTGAGGGGCAGCTTGCGTGACTCGTGCCGCTCGGCGCGTGCAAGCAGCGTTTCGAGCGCCTGGTCCTCGTCGAGCCGCTTAAAAGTGAGCACGCTAGCACGCGACAGAAGCGCCGAATTGAGCTCGAAGGACGGGTTCTCCGTGGTGGCGCCCACCAGGATGATGGTGCCGTCCTCCATATGCGGCAGGAACGCGTCCTGCTGCGAGCGGTTGAAGCGGTGGATCTCGTCCACGAACAGCAGCGTGCCGCGCCCCTCCTCGCGCCGGGCCCGCGCCGAGTCGAACACCTTGCGCAAATCCGAGACGCCCGAGTGAATGGCCGACAGTTGCTCGAACTGAAGCTCGGTGACCTCGGCCAGCAGGCGCGCAACCGTGGTCTTTCCGGTTCCCGGTGGCCCCCAGAAGATGACCGAGCTCAGCCGCCCTGCCCTCACCATTCGGGCGAGAATGCCCTTCTCGCCGAGAAGGTGATCCTGGCCGATGACCTCATCGAGCGTGGCCGGCCGCATGCGGTCGGCCAGTGGGCGGGGAGCGCCGTCGGCGAGCCCCGCAGCCTCGAACAACGTGGCCGCGGCCTTTTTCATGGATCAGCCCTGAATGGCGAGATTGAAGACTTTGTCCCCGCGTTGGACCGCGAGTCGCCACATGCCTTTGCCGGTCTCGAGCGCACCGCTCAGATGTTCGACGGACTCGATATCATCGTTGTTGACGCCCACGATGACATCACCGCGGCGGATCCCAAGCCGCGCGGCAGGCGAGCTGGGCCCCACCTCGATCACCACCACGCCCTGCTTGAGGTCGTCTCCCATGCCGAGCTCTTGGGCGACCGCCGGAGACAGGTTTGCCACCTTGCAGCCGGCGAGCGGATGACGTCCGGTCAGCTCGCGCAGGTCGCGCGGCGGATCCTCGGCCGGGGGGCTCAGCTCGACGGTCGCCGTCACCGGCTCACCTTCTCGCAGCACGCCGAGCTCGGCGGTGCCGCCGACGCCCTTGGTGACGAAGCGATACTGGAAGGCCTCGGGATCCTGCACGGCCTTGCCGTCGACGCTGACGACCACGTCGCCGACCTTGATCCCTCCGAGAGCCGCCGGCCCCTTGTCGTGCAGGCTCGTGACCATGGCGCCCGACGGCCGGTCCATGCCGAGCGACTCCGCGATGTCCGAGGTTAGCGGCTGGAGCGAGGCACCAAACCAGGGCCGGGTGATCTTGCCGCCCTCAAGAGCGGACTGGACGACGACCTGGACCATGTTGGAGGGGATCGCAAAGCCGATGCCGTGCGAGCCGCCGCTTTGGGAGAAGATGGCCGTGTTGATGCCGACAAGCTGCCCGGCCATGTCGACCAGCGCGCCGCCCGAGTTGCCGGGATTGATGGCGGCATCGGTCTGAATGAAGAATTGATAATCCGAGAGCCCGACCTTGGTCCGGGCCAGGGCCGAAACGATACCGCTCGTCACGGTCTGACCCACGCCGAACGGATCGCCGATCGCCAATACGAGGTCACCCACCTCAAGATTGTCGGAGTCGGCGAAGCGGATCGACGGAAAATCGACGCCCTCCGCATCGAGACGAAGCACGGCGAGATCGGTCTGTTCGTCCTTGACGATGACCTTGGCGGGGAATTCGCGGCCGTCGGCAAGCGCGATGGTAATCTCGGCCTTGCCGCTCCCCCTGATCACGTGATTGTTGGTGACGACGACGCCCTCGGGACTGACGAGAACGCCGGAGCCGAGTGAGTTCTGGATGCGCTCCCGGGGGACGCCGAAGCGCTCGCCGAACAGGCGGCCGAAGAACGGGTCGTCGAAGATGGGTGAGACGACCTGCTCGACGCGGTGCCGCACATAGACATTCACCACCGCAGGTGCCGCGCGCTTGACCACCGGCGCGAAGGATTGCTTCATCGCCGCCTGGCTTTGCGGCACCACCCGCTGAGGCTCCTCGGCGCCGAGCGACAGCGCGGTCAACAGTACGGCCGCGCCGAGCGCCGCCGCGATCCCGCTTAGCCCGATGAAACCTGCCAAACGCCTCATGGCCGACCTTTAAGGGGGTCTGACGAATGCTGGGAAGGACTCATTCAAATACACCAATAAACCCGCCTGGACTCTCAAACAAATACACCAATAAACCCGCCTGGACTCTCAAACAAACCCGGCTTTGTTGGGGCCGGTCGAGAGAGGAAGTTGGGTTGCCCCCAGAGGGCTTTCAACTAAGATGCGCGCCGAAGGCAGGTCGCCATTCATAACCAAGCAAAAGTGGAGAGAAACGCATGCGTGCTTTCAAGCTGACCCTGTTCGCCTTCGCCGCAATCATCGCCTGGACCGCGACCGCCGACGCACTCGAAGTCAAGAAGCGCCGCGAAGCGCCCGGCTCGCCTGCCGAAGTCTGGGCCATCGTGGGCGAGTTCTGCGCCATCAAGAATTGGCATCCTGCCGTTGCCGAATGCGCCGAGACCAAGGAAGGCGACGAGGTGTTCCGCACCTTGACGCTTAAGGACGGTGCCAAGCTCAAGGAAAAGCTCACCGACAAGGACGACACGAGCTACAGCTACGCGATCATCGAGGGGCCCCTTCCCGTTGCGGATTACGAGGCCACGCTCAGGGTCGGCGAGGACGACGAGCCGGATCGCGTGGAGATCGTTTGGAGGGCCGAGTTCGACGCCAAGGGCGTGTCCGACGAAGAGGCCACGAAGGTCATCTCCGGCATCTTCAACGACGGCGTGACCGGCATCAAGAAAGTCGCGATCGACGCCTATGATAAGCGCGAAGCCGCCAAGGGCGAGCCCGTCTCCAAGGGACGCGATATGTCGGAGGACGGTGACGACGACTAAGGACTAAGACGTCAAAGGCGCGCCGTGCAGAGCGGCGCGCCTCTTGCATTTCGTCACACCGGCGTAAGCCGGTATCCAGCCTACGAGTTAAGCTGCGGCTTGGCTTGGCTCTTCGGACTGTTCCTGCGACGGGCCTGAATCGAGACCCTTGGCCTCCTCGTCGCGCTCGACGAATTCGATCACCGCCATCGGCGCCGAATCGCCATAGCGGAACCCAGCCCTCATCACGCGCGTGTAGCCGCCGGGACGTGCCGCATAACGGGGCCCGAGCGTATTGAACAGCTTGGCCACCATCGCCTCGTCCCGGATGCGGGCGAAGGCAAGCCGGCGCGCATGCAGATCGCCGCGCTTCGCCATCGTGATCAGCCGGTCGGCGACGCGGCGGAGCTCTTTCGCCTTGGGCAGGGTCGTTGCGATCTGCTCGTGCTTGATGAGCGCCGTGGCCAGGCTCGCGAGCAGCGCGCTGCGATGGCTTGCGGTCCGGTTGAGCTTCCGGCCTGCTTTGCGATGACGCATTGGACAAACCTCCGGTTATCAGAAATCAGAAGCCAGAAGCCTGAAACCGGAAGGAAGGCGTGCTCTTCTTCTGGGGTCTGGCCTCTGGCCTTCGGATCAGTAATGATCCTCGAACCGCTTGGCGAGCTCTTCGATGTTCTCCGGCGGCCAATCCGGTACTTCCATGCCGAGATGCAGGCCCATGGAAGCGAGCACTTCCTTGATCTCGTTCAAAGACTTGCGGCCGAAATTCGGGGTCCGCAACATTTCCGCCTCGGTCTTCTGGATGAGATCGCCGATATAGACGATGTTGTCGTTCTTCAGGCAGTTGGCCGAGCGAACCGACAGTTCGAGCTCGTCGACCTTCTTGAGCAGCGCGGCGTTGAACACCAGCTCGGGCTGACGCTCGTAGGGCGTCTCCTTCTTCGGCTCCTCGAAGTTCACGAACACCGAGAGCTGATCCTGAACGATGCGCGCGGCAAGGGCGATCGTGTCCTCGGGCCGCACCGAGCCGTCGGTCTCGATCTCCATGCTCAGCTTGTCGTAGTCGAGGATCTGGCCCTCGCGGGTGTTCTCCACCCGGTAAGAAACCTTGCGCACGGGGCTGAACAGAGAGTCGACCGGGATGAAGCCGATCGGCGCATCGTCGGGACGGTTTCGCTCGGCCGGGACATAGCCCTTGCCCGTCGAGGTGGTGAATTCCATGTGGATCGTGGCGCCCTCGTCGAGGGTGCAGATGACGTGCTCGGGATTGAGGATCTCGATATCGGCACCGCCCTGAATGTCACCGGCCACCGCAACGCCGGGACCTTCCTTCTGGAGCACCATGCGCTTGATGCCTTCGGCATGCTGACGAAGCGCGATCTCCTTGATGTTGAGGACGATGTCGGTCACGTCCTCGCGCACGCCGGGGATCGACGAGAACTCGTGCAGCACGCCGTCGATATGCACCGAGGTGATGGCCGCGCCCTGCAATGAGGACAACAGCACGCGCCGAAGCGCGTTGCCGAGCGTAAGCCCGAAGCCCCGCTCCAGCGGCTCGGCGACGACTGTGGCGAAGCGCGCCGGATCGCGGCCGGAAACGACGTTAAGCTTGGTGGGCTTGATCAGATCTTGCCAGTTCTTCTGCAGCACCGGGTGAGCCCTTTCCTGATCGTTGAGCGGAGCGGCCTGCCCCAGCTTCCGAATATCCTCGTGCAACATGATGCGGGTAGCCCTGCCTTTCTTTAGACCCGCCGGCGCTTGCGCGGCCGGCAGCCGTTATGCGGGATCGGCGTCACATCGCGGATCGAGATGATGTTGAAGCCAGCAGCTTGCAGCGCCCGAAGCGCGGACTCGCGGCCGGACCCCGGCCCCCGCACCTCGATCTCCAGATTTTTCATGCCGTGCTCCATCGCTTTCTTGCCGGCATCCTCGGCGGCGACTTGCGCGGCGTAAGGCGTGGATTTGCGCGAGCCCTTGAACCCCATGGCGCCCGCCGACGACCAGGAAATCGCGTTCCCTTGCGCGTCGGCGATGGTGATCATGGTGTTGTTAAAGCTCGCATGCACATGGGCGACACCCGATGTGATGTTCTTCTTCTCGCGGCGACGAACCCGCGTCTTCTCCTTGGCCATGATCTATTCCCGCATTTAAGAATTGGCGACGGCGAAAGCTTAAGAGCCCGGCCGCGCGTGGACTGTCTACTTCTTCTTGCCGGCGATGGGCTTTGCCGGGCCCTTGCGCGTCCGCGCGTTGGTGTGGGTCCGCTGACCGTGCACCGGCAGCCCGCGGCGGTGACGCAAACCTCTGTAGCAGCCGAGGTCCATCAACCGCTTGATATTCATGGCGACATCGCGCCTGAGATCGCCCTCCACAACATAGTCCCGGTCGATGACCTCGCGGATCTGGATCACCTCGGATTCGGTCAAATCGGTGACCCGCCGCTCGGACGGAATCGACACTTTGGCGCAAATCTGCTTGGCGAAAGTGTCGCCAATGCCATGGATATAGGTGAGTGCAACCTCGACCCGCTTGTTAGTTGGTATATTGACGCCTGCTATTCGGGCCACGTAGTCGCCTCCTGGGCACGTATAACGTGCTGAAATTTAGATCGATTTTCGCCGGTCGGAACACAACGAGACCCACCGCGGACAGGCATTACCCCCGGGGTACGGTCAGGTCCATCAAGCAATGTAACGGGTCTATGTAGCGATTCCGCTTGACAACGTCAACCGGGCGGAATCGGCGGATTCACGAGTGAAACTCGAGCGCCGTCCAGCGCCTCGTCTATCTCCTTTTGCACGGTCTCAATATCGGCCATTCCGTCGACCGAGCGAACCTTTCCTTGCGCCTCATAATAGTGGATTAGGGGCTTCGTTTGGCTGTGATAAGCCTTGAGTCGCGCCCGCACCACCTCCTCGGTGTCGTCGCGCCGGCGAACGAACTCGGTGCCGCCGCAACTGTCGCAGACCCCCGGGACCTTCGGCTGCTTGGAGACATCGTGATAGCCCGCGCCGCAGCTCACGCAGGCAAAACGCCCCGCGATGCGCTCGACCAGGGCGTTGTCGTCCGCGTCCAAAACAATCACGCGGTTGACCTTCTTGTCGCGCGCCTCGAAGAGGCGGTCGAGGGCCTCGGCCTGGCCTATGGTGCGCGGGAAGCCGTCGAGAATGAACCCTTGCGAGGGCGACGCCGCGTCTATCCGCTCGGCAATAAGCTTGATCACGAGCTCGTCGGGGACGAGCTCGCCGCGCTCCATGATGGCGCCGGCCTGGCGCCCGAGCGGTGTGCCGCCCGCAACGGCGGCCCTCAGCATGTCGCCGGTGGAAAGCTGGGTCAGTTTGTGACGGTCCTGGAGCAGTTTCGCCTGGGTGCCCTTGCCCGCGCCCGGCGGCCCGAGCAGAACCAGGTTCATCGCCGCCTTGCTCCCCTGAGCCGCGCTCGCTTGATCAAGCCCTCATATTGATGGGCAAGCAGATGGCTCTGGACCTGGGCCACCGTGTCCATCGTGACGCTAACCACGATAAGGAGCGAGGTGCCGCCGAAATAGAACGGCACGCCGGCATAGGAGATGAGGATCTCCGGCAGAACGCAGACGGCGGCGAGATAGAGCGCGCCAACCACGGTGATCCTGGTCAGCACGTAGTCGATATATTCGGCCGTGCGCTCGCCTGGCCTGATGCCGGGCAGGAAGCCGCCATACTTCTTCAGATTGTCGGCCGTGTCCTTCGGATTGAACACCACCGCCGTATAGAAGAAGGCGAAGAAGATGATCAGCGCCACATAGATGATGATGTGGAGCGGCTGGCCACGTCCCAGCATGGCCGTGATGGTGTTGAGCCATTCGGGGCCTTGCCCGGCGGAGAAGTTCGCCACCGTGATCGGGAGCAGCAGGAGCGAGGAGGCGAAGATCGGCGGGATCACGCCGGAACTGTTGAGCTTCAGCGGCAGGTGCGAGGCATCGCCCTGGAACATGCGGTTGCCGACCTGGCGCTTGGGATATTGCACCAGGAGCCGCCGCTGGGCTCGCTCCATGAAGACGATGATGCCGACTACCACCACGGCCATAAGCAGGAGCGCGATAATCAGGGTCGTCGAGAGAGCGCCCTGACGGCCGAGCTCCAACGTACCGGCGAGAGCCGCCGGCAACTCCGCCACGATGCCCGCGAAGATGATGAGGGAAATGCCGTTGCCGACCCCGCGCGCCGTGATCTGCTCGCCGAGCCACATCAGGAACACGGTGCCGCCGACCAGCGTGATGACGGTGGTGATGCGGAAGAACCAGCCGGGGTCCAGCACCACGTTGCCGGCGCCTTCGAGGCCGACGGCGATACCGTAGCCCTGAAGAGCGGCGAGGATCACCGTGCCGTAGCGCGTATATTGGTTGATCTGCCGCCGCCCCTGCTCGCCTTCCTTCTTGAGCTGCTCGAGATGGGACGAGACGGTGGTGAGGAGCTGAATGATGATCGACGCCGAGATGTACGGCATTATGTTGAGGGCGAAGATCGCCATGCGGCCGACGGCACCCCCGGAGAACATGTTGAACATGCCGAGGATGCCGGACTGGTTCTGCCGGAACACATCGGCGAGCGCTTGGGGGTTGATGCCGGGGATCGGGATGTAGGTACCGAGCCGGTAGATGATGAGCGCGCCGAGCGTGAACAGGATGCGCTTCTTGAGCTCGTCGGCCTTGGCGAATGCCGCGAAGTTCAGATTGGAAACGAGCTGTTCTGCCGCGGAAACCATTGGGCGCTCTTCCCTTTGCGAGGGCCTCAGGGCGGCCTAGGCCGCCCCGGGATCACTCTGACTTGTCCTTCTTGGCGGACCCAGCCCGAGGCTTCTTGGCATCCTGATCCACCTTTTTCTTGGCGGGGGCCGCCTCGGCTTTCTTCGGTTTCGCCGGCTTTGCCTCTACTGCCGGCTCGCCGGTCGGGGCGTCTTGTGCCTCCGACTTCGCGGCCTTCTCGGCCTTCGCCGCCTTGGCATCGGCAGCGGCTGCGGCTTTGGCCTTAAGTCCGCGCAGCTTCTTCGGCTTGGCTCCCCTTAACCGCGAAGGATCGACCGGCTTGCCCGAGGCATAGGGCCTCGCCACCAGCGTGACGGTACCGCCCGCGGCCTCCACGGCCTTGACCGCACCACCCGAGGCGCCAGTCACCTCGAAAGCGAGCTTCCCCTTGACTTCGCCCTTGCCAAGCAGACGAACGCCGTCCCGCGCCCGGCGGATGAGGCCGGCGGCAAGAAGTGCCTCGACGGTGATGGGGCTCTTGGCGTCGAGAAGACCGGCGTCGATCGCGCTCTGCACGCGTCCGAGATTCACCTCGTTGAACTTCTTGGCGAAGATGTTGTTGAAGCCGCGCTTCGGCAGACGCCGGTCGAGCGGCATCTGGCCGCCCTCGAAGCCCTTGATGGCCACGCCGGTTCGCGCCTTCTGACCTTTCGTGCCCCGCCCCGACGTCTTGCCCAGCCCCGAGCCCAAGCCTCGCCCAAGCCTCTTCTTCGGTTTGGTGGCGCCGGGACGGTCGCTGATCTCATTCAGTCGCATGATTGTTCTCTTTCCTTAGGCTTTCGCCTAGTCCTCGACGATGTGCACGAGGTGGCTGACCTTGGCGATCATGCCGCGTACTTGGGGGCTGTCGATCAGCGTCCGCCGCTTATGCATCTTGTTCAGGCCGAGCCCGATCAGGGTCGCACGCTGAATGCTGGGGCGCCGGATGGGGCTCCCGATCTGCTCAACAACGATTGTCTTCCGCTTGTCGGCCATGTCTCCAACTTTGCTCTTAACTCGGGCTTACGCTTCGGTCTGAGCGCCATCGCCCGCGCCGTCTCTGCGGCGCGACACGATCTCGCTCACCTTCTTGCCGCGGCGGGCCGCGACGCCCCTCGGGCTGTCCTCGTGATGGAGCGCATCGAAGGTCGCCCGCACCATGTTGTAGGGATTGCTGCTGCCGAGCGACTTCGCCACCACGTCCTGGATGCCGAGCGTCTCGAACACGGCTCGCATCGGGCCGCCGGCGATGATACCGGTGCCGGGAGGCGCCGCGCGCAGGATCACCTTGCCCGCGCCATGCTGGCCCCTCACGTCGTGATGCAGCGTCCGGCCCTCGCGCAACGGGACCTTGACGAGGTTGCGCTTGGCAGCCTCGGTCGCCTTGCGAATAGCCTCCGGCACCTCGCGCGCCTTGCCATGGCCAAAGCCGACGCGGCCCTTCTGATCGCCGACGACGACCAGTGCGGCGAAGCCGAAGCGCCGTCCACCCTTGACCACCTTGGCCACGCGATTGATATGCACGAGCTTGTCGACGAACTCGCTGTCGCGCTCGCGATCATCGCGATCTCTACCGTGCGGGCCTCGTGCCACTGTCGATCCTTTCCGTGCCTTAGAAATTCAAGCCCGTTTCGCGGGCCGCGTCTGCGAGCGCTTTAACGCGCCCATGATAAAGATAGCCGCCGCGATCGAACACGACGTCCTTGACCCCGGCCTTCATCGACCTCTCGGCCACCAGCTTGCCCACCGCGCTCGCCGCCGCCAGATCGCTGCCCTTCGGCAGCGAGCCCTTCAGATCCTTGTCGAGGCTGGACGCCGCGGCCACGGTGTTGCCGGCCGTATCGTCGATCACCTGGGCATAGATGTGCTTCGAGGAGCGGAATACCGACAGCCGCGCACGCCCGTTGGACGCCCGCTTCAGCGTGTGGCGAACCCGGCGCGACCGCCGTACAAAGCTCTCCTTCAACGCGCTCATGTCTCTCCCGCTACTTCTTCTTGCCTTCTTTGCGGAGGATGAACTCGTCCGCAAAGCGCACGCCCTTGCCCTTATACGGTTCGGGCGGCCTGAACCGTCTGATCTCGGCCGCGACTTGGCCGACCTTCTGCTTGTCGATACCGCTCACCAAAATCTCGGTTGGCTTCGGACACTGCACCTGGATCCCCTGAGGGATCGGATAGGAGATGTCGTGGCTATAGCCGAGCTGGAGCTGGAGATTGGCGCCCTGCACGGCGGCGCGATAGCCGACGCCGGTAATATCGAGCTTCTTGCTGAAGCCCTGGGTCACGCCGGTCACGAGGTTTGCCACGAGCGTGCGCGACATGCCCCACATGGCCCGCGCCTCCTTGGTGTCCTCGCGCATGGCCATCTCGATGCCGCCGTCCTCGAGCTTGGCCACGATCTGATCGACCAGCACATGGCTGAGCTCCCCTTTGGGACCCTTCACCTTGATTTCCTGGCCGTTCACCGCGGCGGTGACACCGCCGGGGATTGCCACTGGTTTCTTGCCGATGCGCGACATTATCGAACCTTCGCTTCAGTAAGTTCCGCCTAGAACACGTTGCAGAGAATTTCGCCGCCGACATTCTCGTTGCGTGCGCGGGAATCCGACATGACGCCCTTCGGCGTTGAGAGTATGGCCACGCCGAGCCCGTTCGCTACGGTTGGCAGATCCCTCACCGAGGAATAGACCCGCCGTCCAGGCGTGGACACTCGCTTGATGTCCTTGATGACCGGCTCGCCGTCGAAATATTTGAGCTCGATCTCGAACTCGGACTTGCCGCCGTTATAGTCCACGCGGGCGTAACCGCGGATATAGCCCTCCTCGGCGAGAACGTCGAGTACGCGCTCGCGAAGCTTGGAGGCCGGTGTCGTCACCTTGGTCTTGTGCCGCATCTGCGCATTGCGGATGCGGGCAAGCATATCCCCAAGAGGATCGTTGATGCTCATCGATCGTCCTTACCAGCTCGACTTGACCATGCCGGGGATCAGCCCGTTGCTTCCGAGATCGCGCAACGCGATGCGTGACATGCGAAGTTTGCGGTAATAACCGCGGGGACGCCCGGTGAGGTCGCAACGGTTACGGATGCGCGTCGGCGAAGAGTTGCGCGGCAGCTCGGCGAGCTTGAGCCGCGCCGCGAAACGCTCCTCGGCCGGCAGCAAGCGGTCGGCGGCGATCAATTTCAGCCGCGTGCGTCGCGCCTTGAACTTCTCGGAGAGTCGGCGGCGCTTCTTGTTCCGCTCGATCATGCTCGTCTTAGCCATTCAGTCCTCCTGTCGCGCCAGGCCTTTGCCGTAGCTGCGGAACGGAAAGTTAAAGCCCTTCAACAAGGCTTGCGCCTCGTCGTCGCTGCGCGCCGTCGTGCACACGATGATGTCCATGCCGAGCACGTCATCGACTTTGTCGTAATCGATCTCGGGAAAGATGATGTGCTCTTTCAGCCCGAGAGCGTAATTTCCCCGGCCATCGAAGCTCTTCGTGTTAAGTCCCCGGAAGTCGCGAACGCGCGGCAGCGCGATGTTCACGAGCCTGTCCACGAATTCGTACATGCGGTCCTTGCGCAAGGTGACCTTCACGCCGATCGGCATGCCCTCGCGCAGCTTGAAGGTGGCGATCGACTTCCGCGCCTTGGTCACGACCGGGCGCTGGCCGGCGATCAGTCCAAGCTGGGCGGCCGCGGCCTGCACTTTCTTTGAATCGCTGACGCCCTCGCCCACGCCCATGTTCAACACGACCTTGTCGAGACGCGGCACCTGCATGGGATTGGCGTAGCCGAACTCCTTCGAGAGCTCGTCCCTGAGCACATCATTGTAGTGCTGCTTCAGCCGCGGTGTGTAAGCCTGCTCAGCCATCGATGACCTCGCCCGAGCGTTTGGCAAAGCGAACCTTGCGCCCGTCCTTCAGAAATTTGTAGCCGACGCGCGTCGGCTTCCCGTCCTTGGGATCCTCGAGCGCGAGATTGGAGACATGGATCGAGGCCTCCTTGGAGATGATGCCTCCATCCTGCGACGCAGTCTGACGCTGGTGACGGCGTACGATCGCCACGCCCTTGACGATGGCGCGGTTCTCCGCTGGCAGCATCTTGAAGACCTCGCCGTGCTTGCCTTTATCCCTGCCGGTCAAGACCACGACGTGATCGCCCTTCCTGATCTTCAGCTTCGGCATCTAGAGAACCTCCGGAGCGAGCGACACGATCTTCATGTGCTTCTTGGCTCTGAGCTCGCGGGTGACCGGGCCGAAGATGCGTGTGCCGACCGGCTCGCCCTGAGCGTTGACGAGAACGGCGGCGTTGCGATCGAAGCGGATCAGCGAGCCGTCGGGCCGGCGCACGCCCGTGGCGGTGCGCACGATGACGGCCTTCATCACCTGTCCCTTTTTGACGCGGCCGCGCGGGATCGCCTCTTTAACGCTCACCACGATGGTGTCGCCGATCGAGGCATATTTCCGCTTCGAGCCGCCGAGCACCTTGATGCACTGCACGCGCCTTGCGCCCGAATTGTCGGCGACGTCGAGATTTGTCTGCATCTGAATCATGGCATTCGCCTTCTTAAGGCCCTCTCCGGGCCCTTACGCCTTCGGTCCTAGCTTGCCGCCTGCTCACGCGGCAACACCGTCCATCTCTTCTGCTTGGAGACGGGAGCACACTCCTCGATCCAAACCTGTTCGCCCACCTTGAACTCGTTCTTCTCGTCATGGGCCTGATAGTTCTTTGTCCGCCGCACGGTCTTGCGCAGCAGCGGATGGGTGAAGCGCCGCTCCACGCGAACCACGACGGTCTTGTCGTTCTTGTCGCTCACCACGACCCCTAGCAGTACTCGTTTCGGCATCGTCCTGACCCTTATGCCTTGGCCGCGGCGGACTTCTGCCGCGCGATCGTCTGGATGCGCGCGATATCGCGCCTGATCTGTCTCACCCGTGCGGTGTTCTCGAGCTGGCCGGAAGCCGCCTGGAACCGCAGGTTGAACTGCTCCTTCTTCAGTTTCGTCAGCTCGTCGTTGAGCTGGTCGGCCGTCAGTCCCTGAACCTGGCTCGCCCTCATGGCCCTAGCCCTCGATGCGCGCCACGACGCGCGTCTTGATCGGCAGTTTCGCGGCAGCAAGCCGGAGCGCCTCGCGGGCAACCGGCTCGCCGACCCCGTCAATCTCGAACATTATGCGGCCGGGCTTGACCCGGGCCACCCAGAACTCGGGCGTGCCCTTGCC
>JBOHJE010000056.1:0-30016 GCA_050728375.1 Methyloceanibacter sp. | reverse complement strand
GTTTTACGACTTGAACCGTTCGCCGATCACCTGTCCAGTCTGCCAAGCTGTCTATCAAGTGAGTCCGCCGACATCGCGGCGGGGCGAGCGCGCCACGACCGTGGCGCCGAAGCCTGAAGAAGTGGAGGCCGATCCTCCGGTCGTAAAGGATGTCGAGGTGATTAGCCTCGAAGAGGCGGAGGAAGCCGAGGACGCCGCCATCGACGATGAGGAGATCGTCGACATCGAAGATGGCGATGCCGAGATTCCGGCCGCCGATGACGACGACAACACCTTCCTCGAACAAGAAGAGGAAGGCGAGGCCGATGTGTCAGGGATTGTCGGGGGCGGCTCCAAGGAGGAATCCTGAGCCCCGGGCCCAAATGGTTGCGGGCGCTATCGCCGCCTCGCATTTCTCTTGAACCGGCCCGACGCCCGGCCTAAGTGAAGCGACCGACTTCATGGTTTCAGCTATCGATTTCTGTGAATGGGGCCATAGCTCAGTTGGGAGAGCGCGTGAATGGCATTCACGAGGTCGGCGGTTCGATCCCGCCTGGCTCCACCAAATTTTCCTTGAGGCTCGATCATTAAACTTCGGTTGGAGCCGCGGCCGGAATCAGCCATTCCACTAGATGCCCACCGAACTCGTCGTGCCTCTAGGCACCAGTAGCAGGATCGATAACTTCCACGATCTCGGTGATCCTGTCGGCGGGAAAGCCGCTTAGTTCGGCATGCTTTTTGATCGCCGCTTCGTCGCTCGCGAGGTAAACGCAGAAGTCTTGTCGCCGGCAACGTAGCTTTGGACCCACTGAATGTCCCTGGCGCCGATCTGACAGAGCGCGTCGTTCGATTTCGCCGCCGCCCCAGCCAGTTGCTCCGCATTGAGGCTGCCCACGTCGGGAATCTCCCTCTCGATCACGAACTTCTTCAAACTCATGGCTCGTCCTCCTTGTTAATAATGCCGGGATCGTTGAGCGCCCAAGCAACGGGACTTGTTCCACCTAGCGTGCTCAGAACAGCGTCGCGGCTACCTAACATTGAGATCGGCGCACAGTTCCTTGGCGCTCACGTCATCGCGAAGCACCATGTGCGGCGAAGAAGGGTGAAGCTCGAAAGCTGAAGAGTGTCCAGGCTACCATCGATCAGCAGATTTACTCGGCGCCGGCGACGCTGACGACCAGATTGGCCAACCGCGCTGCTTTGACCTGCGCCGGCAGATCCTGATCGTACGGACCGGGGGCCAAGAGCACGGTATCCCCCGCCGCTGCCCCCACCGTGGCGTGGGAGAGCGTTCTGAAGGCTGTTTTCGGGCTCCGGCCGTCGTTCGAATCTTTGCCGGTCTTGGGATTGACGTACCAGATCATGTTTCACTCTTCGGAGATTGGCCAGCGCGGAGCCTAGCAATGGCGGCAGGCCAAGCCTACTCCTCCACGCTTGAATTCACCGCGGTTTTTCCCCATATCCCGCTTGGTTTAGACACCCTCGGCGCCTTAGGGCCGAGCTAATTCTGAGGTGCCGTGAGGGCCTGGGAATAGCCTTCTCGATATAGCCAGCCGCTTACCGAAAGGGCGTTCGGCTGAATGTCGCGAATGACACTTCTCGATGGAAATATGTGGTTGAGCGTCGCCGCGGAGCGTGGCTTCGGGGGCTTGCCCAAGTCGGGTGAAGGAGGATACCCGCCCTACAACATCGAGCTGCTGCCCCAAGGTGACAACCGTCCGGAAGGTTTGCGGATCACCTTGGCGGTTGCCGGTTTCGGGCTACATGAGCTCGAGGTCAGCGTGGAGAGTGGCGAGCTCACCATTCGCGGGAGCAAAAGCGACGAGGGCCAGCGCGATTACCTGCACCGGGGCATCGCAGCGCGCCAGTTCAGACGCAGCTTTGCGCTCGCCAATGGCGTCGAGGTACGCAAGGCGGAACTTCAGGACGGCCTTCTGGCTATCGAGCTAGGGCGGCCGCATCGCGAGAAGCAAGTGCTCAAGGTCGACATCGTCGCCGCCGGCTGAGTGCCTTGTATTGCGTCCACAGCGTGACGATGTGTCTCCCGGAAGGAGCAGTCAGTCGATGAACGAACTTGAGAACGAGCAGTCCCGTCCTCTCATGAGCCTCAAGGAGCTCGCGCTCCTCGGCGACGGAGAGGTGGCTTACATCAAGCAGCTCGATCCGGACGCCGCAGAGCGGCTTTTTCCGGCGCTCCACGATGCCCCTGAAGGCATCGATCTGTACGCAGTGCTCGGCGCCGACGGCACGCCGCTCGCGCTGACCGATAGCCGCAGCGCGGCGATCGCCAACGCCATCGAGAACGATCTCGTTCCGGTGAGCGTGCACTAACTTTAGCCTAAACATCGTTTTCAGCAAAATCGCGCGTGGCTTGGCAGCCGCACGCAGGGAAGTGCATAGTCGTGCCCGGCCCAGGAGGGAGGTGGCTCATGGCTCATGGCATTTTCTCAAAGACGGCGCGGATTGCCGTAGTGGCTTTGGCGTTCGTCGCCGTCGTCGCTCCAAAGGATGGACGGGCTGACCCCTTGCTCGACGAGATCGTCGAGTTCACGGGCCAGATCTATTTCATCGACACCAAGGTCCCGGCCGTCGTGATCGGTGCGGTGCGCGGCGGCGAAATGTCGGTTAAAGGGTTCGGCGAGCGGGCCGGTCCCGGCAGCCCTGCCCCCGACGGCGATACGGTGCTGCGGATCGGGTCCATCACCAAGGCCTTCACCGGCCTGATGCTTGCCCACCTCACTGCCAACGGCACGGTCGAGATGGCGCAGCCGATGACGCAGTGGCTGCCCAACATGGGACCCGGCGTGAATGGCGATGCGCAACGCATTCGACTGATCGACCTAGCGACACATGCCGCCGGCTTCCCGCGCGAAGTTCCGCATGAGCCGGGCCCCGACGATGATCCCTTCGGCACCATCACGCCCGACACTTTCGCCTCATGGATAAAGAAGGAGCCGCTGCTCTTCGCGCCGGGCTCCTCCGTCCTCTATTCCAATTTCGGCTTTGACCTGCTCGCCATGGCTTTGTCAGCGGCGGCTAAGAAGCCCTATCCCGAGCTGCTTCAGGAGCACGTTACCGCCCCGCTCGGCATGAAGGACACAGGCTTCACGCTCAGCGACGAACAGCAGAAGCGATTCATGCAAGGCCAGGCGCCGGACGGAACGCCGATGCCGATCGTGCCGACGGGACCGGTCATCGTCGGCTCAGGCGGGCTCTATTCGACACCCAACGATCTGCTTCGCTGGATGAAGTGGCATCTCGACCGTTTTGGAACGAACGGCGCGGAGGCGCGCGTGCTCGACCACGGCCTGTATGTCATGCGCGACGGGCTGAAAACGGTGTCGGGAATGGACGAATCGGGCCACATGGACGGGCTCGGGCTTGCCTGGATCGGCATGATGGCAAAGGACGATCAGCCCTTCATCCTACAAAAGGCGGGCGGGCTCCAGGGCACCTTCACCTATATCGCGTTCGCACCGACGCGTAACGCGGCGGTGTTCATCGCCATCAACAAATTCGACTTCGCCGCCGCCTTCGCGATGGGCAAGTTCGCGAACGAATTGCTCGCGACCATCGCGCCGCGTTGAGGCCGGAATATCGGTGTGCGGCTAGGCGGCGTGCGAGGAGGCTTCTTCCTCGGTGAGCACGGCGTAGAGTGCCGCGGCATCCTTGGACGCACGCAGCTTCTCGACCGCCGTCCCGTCGCGCAGAAGCCGCGAGATTCGCGCTAGCGCCTTCAAGTGATCCGCGCCGGCCCCGTCAGGCGCGAGCAGCAGGAACACGATGTCGACCGGCTCACCGTCGACGGAATCGAAATCAGTGGGTTCCGCAAGCCGCGCGAACACGCCCACAATGCGCTTCAGCGTGCCGAGCTTGCCGTGGGGAATGGCGACGCCCTGACCAAGTCCGGTAGACCCGAGCCGCTCGCGTTGCCAAAGTACGTCGAAGATATCGCGCTCCTGAATGCCGGTAAGAGAGGCAGCCCGCACCGCCAGCTCCTGAAGGAGTTGCTTCTTGTTCTTCGACTTGAGCGAGGGAATTACAGCCTCGGGTGAAATGAAATCACCTAGATGCATATGCGTATCCTATCGCTAACGGGAGCGCCGGGAGCGAAACGGGCCCAGCGAGCCCACCGTCGCAAATTCCCTAGACGCTGGATTGATCCAGCCGATGATGCGGAACCCCCGTCCCCTCTCTCGATGCGCCGCGAAGCGGTTGCTCGCTGAAACTCTCGATGGTGCTACACCACAACTCTGGACGTAATTGGGCAGTCTCCCCTCCTGCGTCCAGGTCCTTGTATCGTCATCCCGGAAAAAGACCGTCGCAGGAGCCTACCTGATCGGCGCTTCCCGGGGCGCTTGCCGCTTTGCGGGGGCCGATCAACGGGGTGCCTCATGACGCCCCGGCCCAAACTGGTTGGCCTCAGCCCGCGGGGCGGGAAGCTAGACCCCCCTCCCGGGGGATGTCAAATGCAAACGGCCTCGGCACCCAATTAGACCTGATTTCCCTTGGCAGCCAGGTCCTTGGTCGAGGATTCAGGCGCTCGCCGCCAGCGCCATGCGCTTTAGGCGCCGGCGCTGCACGGAGGAGGGAATCCCGAGCGCTTCGCGGTATTTGGCTACAGTGCGGCGGGCAATATCGATGCCGTCGCCTTTTAGGCGGTCGACGATCTTGTCGTCGGAAAGAACGTCGGCGGCAGGCTCGGCAGCAACCATCTCGCGGATCCGATCGCGGACCGCCTCGGAGGAATGCGAATCGCCTTCGGAGGTCGCCGCGATCGCCGAGGTGAAGAAATATTTCAACTCGAACAGACCGCGATTCGTGGCCATGTATTTGTTGGCCGTGACGCGACTCACGGTCGATTCGTGCATGGAAATCGCGTCCGCCACGGTCTTGAGGTTGAGCGGGCGCAAATGCCGCACGCCATAGGTGAGAAACCCGTCCTGCTGCCGCACGATCTCCTGCGCGACCTTGAGGATAGTCCGCGCACGCTGATCGAGGCTCTTCACCAGCCAGTTCGCGGTCTGAAGGCAATCGACGAGATAGGTCTTGTCCTCCTTTCGCGTTGCAGATTTCGAAACGGTGGCATAGTAGCTCTGATTGACGAGGACGCGGGGCAGCGTGTCGCTGTTCAGCTCCACATGGTAACTCCCGTCGGGCAGCGCGCGCACCAGCACGTCGGGTACGATCGGCTGCGAAGGGCTCGAACCGTATTTCAGTCCGGGCTTCGGATTGAGCCGCTTCACTTCGGCAATCATGTCGCAGAGATCCTCGTCGGAGACGCGCGCCGCGCGTTTCAGGGCGACAAGGTCGAAGGTGCCTAGGAGCTGGAGATTGTCGATCAGAGCGTCCATCGCGGGATCGCAACGGTCTTGCTCCTTGAGCTGAAGCGTGAGGCACTCGCGCAGGTCGCGGGCAAACACGCCGCAGGGCTCGAAGCCCTGCATTACCTTCAACGTATCCTCGACAAGCTCGAGCGGCGCGCCGAGAAGCTCGGCCAATGGTGCAAGCTCGCCGCGCAGATATCCGGCCTCGTCGGTCATGTCGATGAGGTGCTGACCGAGCAGGCGCCGCGCGGGATCGGCGAAGGCCAGCATTAGCTGCTCGGAAAGGAGACCGCGTAGGGTGGGCTCCTCGGCCGCATAGGCTTCGAGATTATTTCCGCTGTCGTCGACATCAGCGCGCGGCCCCTGAGTCAGACCGTTCCAGCCTGAATCCTTCAGCGCGCCGGGAACGAACTCCTCTGCGTCCGGAAAGACGTCCTGTGGCTCGGCATCGAGATCGTCAGTGCGGCCCGTGTCGGTGCCCGCCTCAAGATCGATCCATTCATCGCCATCGCTCGCCTCGCCGTTTCCCTCGCCGGAAGCCTGGCCTTGCTCGGCCCCTCCCTGCTCCTGTCCATTCTTGAAGGTCGAGGCGCCGTCGGCCGCGGCCCCATCGCTCTCATCGTTATCGGCGCGTTCGAGGAGCGGATTGCGTTCGAGCTCAGACTCCACATAGCTGACGAGCTCGAGATTGGAGAGTTGCAGCAGCTTGATTGCCTGCTGGAGCTGCGGCGTCATCACCAGGCTGTGAGTCTGACGGAGTTCGAGCCTCGTGTTGATCGCCATTATCGAACTCGCTCGCGATCGGACGCTCAGATCCTGAACTGGTCGCCAAGATAGACGCGTCGCACATCCTCGTTGTTGATGACCTCGTGGGCGGTGCCGTGGGTCAGAACCATGCCGTCGTGGATGATATAGGCCCGGCCGACAAGCTCCAACGTCTCGCGCACGTTGTGGTCGGTGATCAGCACGCCGATGCCCCGCTCGGTGAGATGGCGCACGAGGGCACGAATGTCGTTGACGGCGATGGGATCGATGCCGGCGAAGGGCTCGTCGAGCAGCATGAAGGACGGGCGCGAGGCAAGCGCGCGCGCAATCTCGACGCGGCGGCGCTCACCGCCAGACAACCGCATCGAGGGCGATTTCCGCAGGCGTGTGATGCGAAACTCCTCGAGAAGCGCATCGAGCTGAAGCTGGCGCTCCTGCTTGTTTGGTTCGACCATCTCGAGCACGGCAAGGATGTTCTCCTCCACCGTCAGGCCTCTGAAGATCGAGGCTTCCTGCGGCAGATAGCCGATGCCGAGCCTCGCCCGGCGATACATCGGCAGCTTCGTCACGTCCCGCCCGTCGATGCGGATGCTTCCCTCGTCGGCCGGGATCAGGCCCGTGATCATGTAGAACACGGTGGTCTTGCCAGCGCCGTTCGGCCCCAGCAGTCCGACCGCCTCGCCGCGCGCCACTTCGAGGCTGACGCCGCGAACCACGGTGCGCTTCTTGAAGCTTTTGACCACCTGGCGGACGGTCAGCCAGCCTTGGCCGAGGTCGGGCCGAGCGGGCGGCACGGACTCAACCTGCTCGGCCGGTACCGCGGCGCCCTGGGCAGCGAATGCCTGACGGCCTGGAAACGACAGCAACTTGCCCACTGACCCCTTCCGCTCCTTCAGTTGAAGCGCCGGCCGGTTAACATCGAATAAAATCCGGGAAATGCCTACCGGTACTCCGGAACGATCGGCATGGGCCCGTCGCGCTTGCCCTTTTTGCCTTCCGGCCGATCGCTTGCCGAAGCTGCCTCTCCGGGCTTGTCATCGCCTTGTCCGGACTTGCGCTTCTTAGGCTTCTTAGGCTTCCCGTCTTCCTGATCTTCGTTCGGGGAGCCGGTGCCGCTCCCCTTGGGCATGAACAGCGCGCGGATCCGGCCTCCGGCGGTGGCATTGCCCGTGTTCTCGAACCGGCTTTCACCTGTCTTCAAGTCGATGATGAGCCGATCCCCCTTTAGCACATTATCGCCTTGGGTTAACACGACATTGCCACCCACGGTTACCAGCTGGGCCGGCACGTCATAGAGCGCCCAATCGCTGGTCGTCGTCTGATCGTCCTCGCTGGTGATGACGACATTGCCGCGGGCTTCGATCTTGTTGATCTGCGTCTCGGGCTTGCCTTTGGCGGCGGCGTTTGCCGCGGCCGGCGCGGCGCCTTGCGGTGGCGCGGGGGCCACACCCGTCGCCGCGGGGGTCGCGGCAGTGGTTTCCGTGGACTGCGTCCGGGTGGTGTTGGCCACAGGCTTGGCTTCGCCGCCGGTGAGCTTCTCGCTGCCGCCGACATAGTGCACGTCGAGTTCGCTCGCACGGAGCGTCGTTGTGCCCTGCACGGCCTTCACGTCGCCTTTGAAGGTCGCGTATTTCTTCGCGTCGTAAACATAGAGCACGTCGGACTCGATATCGATCGGCTGGTCGGAACTTTCGGAAAGACCGCCGAACGTGTTGGTCATCGTCTGTGCCCGCGACGGTGTCGCGAGGGCAAGTGCGAGCACGAGGACCAGACCTCCGACGGGAGCGAGCTTGATCAAGGTATAAGGGCGGCGGGTCATTGCGGGCTCACCGTGGCGGGCCTTCCCGAGCTCGTTTCAGGCCCCGTCGCGGCGCCGGAAACGGCGGCTTCCGGCTTGGGGAGCGCCTTCTTGACGGACGGTTTGTCGCCTTCTTCCGTCTGCCTGACGAGGTTGACCTTAACCTTGCCACGGAAGATGAGCGTCTTCTCGCCAGATCGCAGCGTCATGGCGTTGGCCCTGACCGTGCCGTTAGACAGCACGAAGGATACGGGACGATGGGAGCGCAATGTCTGCGACTTCATGTCGAGCGTCGCATGCTTCAGAACGCCGGTGACGTCGGCGCTCGTGGCGATCGTGATCTTGTCCTGCATCACCAGCCGCTCGGCCTGCGTGTTGAAAACTCCGCGCGCCGCCCGCAGGTGCGACCAGCCGCCGGAGGGATTCGTCACGTCCGCTTTCATCGCATGAAGCTTAACGATCTTCGGGTTCCTCACGTCCTGGTCGGCGTATTCGGCACTCACGATGTAGTCCCCGTTCTTCTTGTCGGCGCCTTTCAGCTTGGGATTGGTCATGCGCAGATTGCCGCCCGAAACCTCGACGCCACTGATACTCGCCGTCATGTCGCCGACAGTGACACTAAGTTGGGTCGAGACGAAATAGGCGGCGAGAACGACCACCGCGAGCACGGGCAAGCCCTGGCGCAGGATCTGGACGACGCGGCTGTGCCGCTCGGCGCGAACGAAGGCGCGCTCGCGCTCGTCGGCCGTGCGCACGCGGTAGCGCCGGCCAGCTGAACCGAGATCCGCCTCCAGTGTCATTGCTTCCGCCAATTCTTTTTTCCGGCGACCGGACGCCCGATCGCCGGCACAGCTAGCCGCACGACTTTGCTCACATTGCGACCGGCAACCCCCGGATTTGGGCAGTTCGGGCGTCAGTGCCCGAAAGGATCGATCTCGGACCACCCCCGAAGATCGAGTTCGACCCGCGTGGGCAAAAACCCGAAACAAGCGCTGGCGAGGTCCTCCCGCCTTTCGCGCACCAGCATGGCGTCGAGCCGGGCCTTGATTGCGTGCAGATATAGCACATCGCTCGCGGCATAGTTGAGCTGGTCTTGGGTCAACTCCGGCGCGCCCCAGTCGGAGGATTGCTGCTGCTTCGACAGCTCGATGCCGAGCAATTCCCGGCAGAGATCCTTGAGGCCATGCCGGTCGGTGTAGGTCCGGGCCAGCTTCGAAGCGATCTTCGTGCAATAGATCGGCCTGGGCATCACCCCGAGATAGTATTTCAACACGGCCATATCGAAACGGCCGAAATGGAAGATCTTGAGGACGCCCTCGTCGGTGAGCAGGCGCTTCAACTCCGGCGCGGCATAGTCGCCCGAAAGCTGCACCAGGGCCGCCTTGCCGTCGCCCTCGGAGAGCTGCACGAGGCAAAGGCGGTCGCGATAGGGGTTGAGGCCGAGCGTCTCGGTGTCGACGGCGACGGCCCTTAAGCCGAAGCGGCCTTGAGGCAGATCGCCTTTGAAGAGATCGACGGTCGGGGGCTGGCTCAAGCTGGAAGCGCTCCTTGGCGGCCAGCAATCTATTGCAAGCCGCTTAAGAAAGCGGGAATGGTGCCCAGGAGAAGACTCGAACTTCCACGCCCTTTCGGGCACTAGCACCTGAAGCTAGCGCGTCTACCAGTTCCGCCACCTGGGCTTGAGGGGTCTCAGGTACGATCGGCGACCGCCAAAGTCAATTGGCGCCAGAAGCGCCCTTCAAGGTCCGGGCGCCCTCGTGTATTGCTGCGATGCGCAATAGCCTGGCCGGGACGAGCCACGTGCCCATCGAGCTCAACAATAGAACGCTGATTACCATTTATGGCGGCTCGGGCTTTATCGGCCGCAACGTGGTGCGCGCCATCGCCAAAACCGACGCGCGCATGCGCATCGCGGTGAGGCGTCCCGAGCTCGCCGGCCATCTCCAGCCGCTCGGCGATGTCGGCCAGATCAACCCAGTGCAAGCCAATGTACGCGTCCCGGACTCGCTCCTCGCCGCGGCCGACGGCGCCGATGCAGTCATCAATCTCGTCGGCATCCTGTTCCCAAGCGGCAAGCAGAGCTTCAAGTCGGTGCAGGCCGAGGGCGCGGGCCATGTGGCGGAGGCAGCGCGGAGATCGGGTGCGCGCGCGCTGGTGCATGTCTCGGCGATCGGCGCGAACCCCGACTCTGCTTCGGTCTATGCGCGCACCAAGGCGGAGGGCGAGACCGCCGTCGTCGAGGCCTACCCGGAGGCCGTCATCTTCCGGCCATCGATCGTGTTCGGCCCGGAGGACGACTTCTTCAATCGCTTCGCCGCGTTGGCGCGAATGCTGCCGGTGCTCCCGCTGATCGGCGGCGGCAAGACGCGCACTCAGCCGGTGTTCGTCGGCGATGTCGCGAAAGCGGTGGTTGGCGCGCTCACCGGCAAGACGCGGGGCAGTGCCTCCTACGAGCTCGGCGGCCCCGAGGTTCTCACCATGAAGCAGATCATGCAGCGTGTGCTCGACTACACGATGCGTAAGCGCCCGCTCGTGCCGCTTCCGTTCTGGCTCGCGAAACTACAGGGCGCCCTTCTGCAGATGCTGCCGAGCCCGCTGCTGACGGTGGATCAGGTGCGTCTACTGGAGAGCGACAACGTCGTCAGCGAACAAGCGATCCGAACGGGCCGCACTCTCGAGGGACTTGGCATCGAGCCCGTGGCCATCCAGAGCGTGGTGCCGGACTATCTGGAGCAATACCGTCCGCGCGGACAGTTCTCGGTTTGGCGACCTTGATCTCCGCCATAACGATAACGATCGCGCGGGCGGAGCAAATCGAGCCGCCAAGCGCATGAGCTCGGATTGGCGGGCGCCTCCGGTCTTCGAGAGGATATTTTCGAGGTGGGATTTCGCGGTCGGACGCGATGCCGAGCGCCGCGGCCGTCTCCGTCAGCGTGCGCCCTGAGAGAAGACCGCGAATGACCTGTGCTTCGGCCCGCGTCAATCCGAACATAAAGGCTATCGTATAGGCGCCGCCTCGTGGCTGCGATGCGCCGACGAACACGGCCGCGACCGCGTCGGGCTGAAGCCGCGTGCGTAGATCGCCACCCGTCATTGGCAGGACGTGAGCGCACACGGGGGCTGCATCTGGCTCGCTGAGGCAGACGGCAAGGCCTGCTTTGCGGATGCTCGCCTCGTCGCGCGGCGCCAGTCGAATTGCGCTGCGACGACACGTTCCGCATCGCCGGCGCCTTGGGCTCGGCAACAGCTTCACCAGCGGCACGGGAGCGACACGCTGCAAGTGATCGGCGCCGGGGCCTTTAAGGGTATCGACGGGTAGCTCCGCTGCATGAGCGGCGTTATCCAGGCGGACATTAACGGCGACAAGGTCCCCGACTTCCAGCTCAAGGGCACCGCGCCAGCCTCGTCGGCGGGGACTTCTTCCTCTAGGTATGCGGGGACTTCTTCCTCTAGGTATAGAGCATCACCAGTAGGAACCCGCCGAGCACCATGCGGTAGAGCACGAATGGCAGAAGGCTCATGCGGCGCACGAGAGCCATAAGAAAGGCGATGGCCGCGAGTCCGGCGAAGAAGGTGAGAATGGCGCAATAGATGGCGTCCATGGTGATGGTATCGCCGCTCGCCAGCGCGTCGCCGACGGTCAGTACGCCGGCGCCGATCATGGCCGGAATGCCGAGCAGGAAGGAAAAGCGCGCGGAGTCCGGCCGCGTGAAGCCGAGGAAGCGCGCGGCGGTCATGGTCACCCCCGACCGGCTCGTGCCGGGGATCAGAGCCAAGGCCTGCGCCACGCCGATGATGAGCGCGCTGCCCAGCGTCATATTGCCGATGGTCTTCTCTTGCGACCCCACCATATCGGCGACCAGCATGAGAAGGCCGTAAATGATCGTGTTCCAGGCCACTACCGCGACATTGCGCTCGAGGTCGCCGACCTCGAACTCCTTCAGGAAAAGACCGAAGGCAATTGCCGGGATCGTGGCCAGCGCGATGTAGATGGCGAGGCGGCCATCGTCTGTGACTTTGCCCCTGAACAACTCGAGCGTGCCGACGGCCATCCGCCAGACATCGCGCCAGAAATAGATGAGAATGGCGAGCAGGGTGCCGAGATGCACCATGACATCGACGAACTGGCCCTGGTCCGGCCAGTGCATCAGGTTCGGTATGAGGATCAGATGCCCCGAAGAGGAAATCGGCAGAAACTCGGTGATGCCCTGCACGATGGCGATCACGATGATCTGCTCTGGCGTCATGGCCCCCCTCGCCCGTCTTGTTCTGCGCGCGTGCAGGTTCTATACGAGGCCCTAGCCTCGCGCGATTCATTTCCTGTCACTACGCACTCAAGCGGCCGATGGCGACCCTTCTGCACCATCCACTCTGCGCTTTCTCAAGGTCCATCCGTCTGGCCCTCGCCGAGTGCGGTTTCGAGGCCGAGCTTGCTGAGGAGCGGCCCTGGGAGTGGCGGCAGGACTTTGTCGAGCTGAACCCGGCCGGCACCTTGCCTGTGCTGGTGACGAACGAGCAGGGCCCGATCTGCGGGTTCTATGCGATCTCGGAATATCTCAGCGACACCTTGGAGGAGCGCGACCCCCGGGGCTTTCAGCCCTTCCCGGGCGACGCGACCGCGCGGGCCGAGGTCCGGCGCCTGGTCGATTGGTTCCACCGCAAGTTCCACGATGAGGCCACGGCCTATCTCGTCGAGGAGAAGGTCTTCCGGCGGTTCGGCCCGCAAAGCGCCTCGCCGGACATGGAGGCGATGCGCGCGGGCAGGGACAATCTGAAGTATCATCTGGCCTATGTGGGCCATCTCGCCGAGACGCGAAGCTGGCTCGCTGGCCATGCCATGAGCTTCGCCGACCTCGCCGCTGCGGCCCATCTTTCGGCGCTCGACTATCTCGGCGAGGTGCCGTGGGAAGAGTACGAGGCCACGAAGAATTGGTATGCGTTGTTGAAATCGAGGCCATCGTTCAGGTCGCTGTTGCAGGACCGCGTTCCGGGCTTCACGCCGGCGGCGACCTATACCGATCTCGATTTTTGAGGTGGACGCTCCGACATTACCGGGCATGCTCCAGTCGCTGAAAGCCAGGATCGCCGACGAGGCCAAGGGCCTCGGCTTCGATGCCGTGCGCTTTGCGGCGGCGGATGCGGCAACCGGCGCCGGCGAGGCGCTCGATGCTTTCATTGCCGAAGGCCGCCATGGGGACATGAACTGGCTCGTCGACACGGCCGAACGCCGCAAGGCGCCCCAGGCGCTGTGGCCTGAAGCGCGAAGCGTCATTCTGCTCGGCATGAACTACGGCAGGAGCGGCGATCCGCTTGGTGTGCTGACCGAACGTTCGTGCGGCGCGATCTCGATCTATGCGCAGGGCGCCGACTATCACGATGTGATCAAGGCCAAGCTGAAAGAGCTTGCCGGACGGGTTCAGGCCTTCGCCGGCGGCGAGGTGAAGATTTTCGTCGACACGGCTCCGGTGATGGAGAAGCCGCTCGCCGCACAAGCAGGGCTCGGTTGGCAGGGCAAGCACACCAATCTCGTCTCGCGCGAGTTCGGCTCGTGGCTGTTCATCGGCTCTATTTTCACCAGCGCCGAAATCGAGCCCGACGCACCGGAAGAGGATCATTGCGGCGCGTGCCGGCGCTGCCTCGATGTCTGCCCCACCGGCGCCTTCACCGCGCCCTACCGGATCGATGCGCGCGCCTGCATTTCCTATCTCACGATCGAGCATAAGGGACATATTGCGCCGCGCTTCCGCGAAAGCATGGGCAACCGTATTTTCGGCTGCGATGACTGCCTCGCTGTATGCCCATGGAACAAGTTCGCGCAAGGCGCGCGCGCGTCGAAGTTCGCGACCAGGGCCGAAAGCGAAAATCCGCCGCTCGAGGACTTGCTGCGTCTCGACGACGCTTCGTTCCGCGCGCGATTTCGCGGCACCCCAATCAAGCGAACCGGGCGTGACCGGTTCCTGCGCAATGTGCTAATCGCCGCCGGCAATTCGGACGACCGGAGTCTCGCTTCGGAGGTCGAGCCGCATCTATCGGACTGCTCCCCGCTCGTGCGAGCGATGGCGGTGTGGGCCCTGTCACGTCTCGCGCCGGAGCGGCTGTTCGCCTTGCGCGCGAGGTTCATTCCGGGCGAGCCGGACGAAAACGTACGCAACGAGTGGCTGGAGGTGACCGCGTGAGCCGGCGGCTGTTCGCGTTCGGACTTGGCTTCTCCGCGCAAGCGCTCGCCAGGCGCCTCGCAGCCAAAGGTTGGGAGATAGCTGGCACGGCGCGGGACCGAAACAAGGTTTGTCAGCTCCGCGCCGAAGGCTACGACGCCGTTTGCTTCTCAGGCGATCATGGCGACCGCGAGCTTCCTCGGCTGCTGCGCAGCGCGTCGCACCTGCTCTTGTCCATCCCGCCAGGAGCCGACAGCGATCCTGTGCTTGCCCACTATCGCCACGAGATCGCGACGCTCGGTACGTTGACGTGGATCGGCTACCTCTCGACCGTCGGCGTGTATGGCGACCAGCAAGGCCGATGGGTCGGCGAGGCGACCCCGCCCCGGCCCAATAGCGCGCGGACCGTGGCGCGGGCGGAGGCCGAGAGCGCCTGGCTGGCGTTCGGCGACGAGATCGGCCGCCCGGTCCAGATCTTCCGCCTCGCCGGCATTTACGGGCCTGGCCGCAGCGTATTCGACAAGCTCCGCGACGGCACCGCGCGCCGCGTCAAGAAGGAGGGCCAGGTGTTCAGCCGCATCCATGTCGAGGACATCGCAGGCGTGCTCGAGGCCTCGATCGCGCAGCCGCGCGCCGGGGCGATCTATAACGTCGCGGACGACGAGCCCGCCGCGCCGGGAGACGTCGTGGCTCATGCGGCGGCGATGCTCGGGGTAGCCACGCCGCCCGAGGTCGATTTCGAGAAGGCCGACTTGACGCCCATGGCGCGGAGCTTCTACGAGGGCAGCCGGCGCATCGGCAATGCGCTGATCAAGTCCGAACTCGGCGTCGTCTTGCGCTACCCCACCTACCGCGAAGGCCTCGCCTCGCTATTGTGCATGGAGGAGCGATAAATGACCGCACCGGTGCAAGACAACCCCGGCGTGATCGTCTTCCCGCCTCTCCTTCTGCTGCTTGTCATTATCGTCGGCCTCAGCCTCGATTGGCTCGCGCCCCTGGGATTTTTGTCGCAAGTTCCCGCGATCCCGCGCATCGTCACTGGCGCCATCCTGTTTGCGGCAGGCGCGATTCTGGCGAGCACGGCGCGGGCAATGTTCGTTCGCGCCGGCACCAATGTCAGGCCCGACGAGCCCGCGCTGATGGTGGTGAGCGACGGCATCTTTGCTCGCATGCGAAAACCCGATGTATGTCGGAGGAAGCATCGCGGCCTTGGGGCTCGCATTGGTCCTCGACTCAGATTGGATGATCTTGCTTCTCGTGCCGGCGCTGCTCGTTCTGCATTTCGGAGTCGTCTTGCGCGAGGAGCGCTATTTGGAGAGCAAGTTCGGCGAGACCTATCGCAGTTACAAGACTGCGGTGCCGCGCTACGGCTGGAAGTAGAAGATCTCTCGACCGAGGAGCGGACCTGACGCCTATAGCGCGAAGCTTCTACGAGCGCCGACGGCGCATCGGCAATGCGCCGATCAAATCGGCGCTCGGCATGGTTTTGCGCTACCCGACGGACCGCAGCAACGCTGCGAAGGAGTGAGCGCCAGACGCGTTCGCCGGTAAGGTGTAGTCGATGCTCTCGTTCAGATGTCTGCCTGCACTGACGTCGGCGGCCCTCGCGGTCGCGCCCATGGGCCATGCGACGCAGACCGACAGTGACGAGCATTCCCCATGCACGCAAGACGCCATGATCGTGTTCGACGCATCGGGCTCGATGTCGGGAAACGGATGGGGATATGGCAGCGAATCCTCTGGCTCCGTGACGCGCATCGACAAGGTGCGCTCCTCGCTGGCGAAGGTGTTGCCCGGCGTCACGCGGCTTCGGCGCGTAGGTCTCATCACCTATGGGCCCGGGCCCTACAATCAATGCAATGTCCGTCTCGACCTCGCGCCGGCAGACCAGGCTGCGGCGCGCATCATGGCCGTCGTCGACGCCCTGACACCGTCCGGGAAGACGCCACTTGCCTCTGCCGTGGCGCAGGCGGCCGATGTACTCAACTACCGGGCGAAGCCGGGCTTGATCGTCGTGCTGACCGACGGCGAGGAGACTTGCGGCGGTGCGCCCTGCAAACTCGGCAAGGAACTGCACGCGGAGGCCGTGCAACTGACCATCCACGTCATTTCCCTGCGCGTGAAGGGACTGAGCTGGGTCGGCGAGCAGAGTATCCTCGAAGCCATGTGCCTAGCCGAGGAAAACGGCGGTCTCTACCTTTCCGTCGAAACCCAGCCCGAGCTCGAGGAAGCGTTCGAGAAGACCCTCGGCTGTCCCATGGTTACCGAGGCGCGCCCCGGCTGAATGGTCATGGGGGTCATCATGACCCAATCAGCCCGACCAGGGCCGCGACGGTGGTCTCGAGGCGGCGCAAATCTTCCGGGCGCGATTGACGGTGATCGCAGTCCTTGATGAGTGTCAGTTCCACGCTGTCGCAGGCCAGCAGGTGAACGAGGTCGAGCGCATGACCCCAGGGGACGTCCGGATCGCGCATGCCTTGAAGGATGCGGACCGGCACGCAAGGATCGATCATGCCGGTGCCGACGAGATGTTTGCGGCCATCCTCGATCAAGTGCCGGGTGATGGGATACGGATCGCCATAGAGCGACGGCACGTAATGGACGCCTTCCTGCTCAACCTTGGCTTTCACCTCCTCAGACATCTGATGCCACATCAGCCGTTCGGTCATGTCCCAGGCGGGTGCGATGAGAACGAGGCCCGCAAGCCTCGCGCTCTCACCGTTTTGCACCATTCGGCGTGCCAACAAGAGCGCGGTCCAGCCGCCCATGGAGGAGCCTACGACGATGACGCGCCTTCCACCCGCAAGCGCGAGCATGGCAGCAGCCTCTTCGAGCCAATCGCCGACCGTGGCATCGAGCAGATTTCCTTCCGACAGTCCGTGGCCCGAATAATCGAAGCGCAGCATCGAATGGCCGTTGGCGCGTGCCCACTCCGCTAGGGCGAGGGCCTTGGTGCTTGCCATGTCGGAGAGAAAGCCCGGAAGCCAGAGCAGCGCCACGTTGTCGCCACCTTCTTTCGCGTCGGCCAGGCGGTAGGCGATGCGGCGGCGTTTACGGCCCTGGCCGATCTCAAGGAATTGTGGTTCTTGCTCGTCCATTCCAGCTGGGGATTCTGCCTAGGGGTGGTTCGCCAAAGGCTTTGGGGCGCGATGACGGAAGTAACCATATTGCAGGTCGTGCCGCGGCTCGAGACCGGCGGCAGCGAGCAGGCTGCCGTCGAGATCACGGAAGCGCTCACGCGCGCGGGCGCCGCTTCTCTGGTTGCCACCCAAGGGGGGCGGATGGCAACTGCCATTATCCGCGCCGGCGGGGAGATCATTCCAATGAGTGCGGCGAGCAAGAGCCCGGCCACCATCGTCGCCAATGCCTGGCGGCTCGCCAATCTCGTCAAAGAACGCGGCATAGATCTCATTCATGCGCGGAGCCGCGCGCCAGCATGGAGCGCGCTGATGGCGGCGCGATGGACCAAGCGCCCGTTCGTCACCACCTATCACGGCGCCTACGGCAGTAAGTTGCCGCTCAAGAACCTGTATAACAGCGTCATGGGGCGCGGCGACCGCGTCATCGCCAACTCGCTTTACACAGCCAATCTCGTCGCCTCGCGCCAGTACGTGGCGCGGCAGCGCATGCGCGTCATCTATCGCGGCATCGACAGCGCAGTGTTCGATCCGCTTGTCGTACCGCCGGGCCCGGTCGCCCGGCTTAGGCAAAGCTGGGGTGTGTCGCCCGAAGTCAACATCGTGCTTCATGCGGCCCGGCTCTCGGGCATAAAAGGGCAAAGGCAAACCATCGAGGCGGTGCGGCGGCTCCATAACGATGGAGCCTTCGAGGGGGCAATCCTTATCATCGCCGGGGACGCGACCGGGCGTCAGGGGTACCGCCAGGAGCTCAGCGACCTCATCGCGAACGGCGGCCTCGCCGACAAGGTCCGGCTGGTCGGGCATTGCGGGGATATGCCGGTCGCCTTCCTCGCGGCGCATGTCGCTTTGGTCCCTTCACTTGTCGCCGAAACTTTCGGCCGCACCAGCATCGAGGCACAAGCTATGGGCTGCCCCGTCATCGTGAGCGACGTGGGCGCTTTGCCCGAGACGATCGTCGCCGCCAACGGCAGCGACCGGGAATTCACCGGTTGGCTAGTGCCGCCGGGGGATATCGAAACTCTGGCGGAAGCCATCCGGCGCGCGTTGCTACTGTCGCCGGCGGACCGGGCGGAGATCGGGGCCCGCGCGCAGGCGCGCGTGCGTGCCAGATTCGAGCTGTCGCAGATGCAGGTGAAGACGCTTGCCGTCTATGACGAGTTGCTCGACACTCGGCTGGCGGAGCTGTTCGAGTATCCCCCACTATTCGAAGCCGCCGACAGCCTCGAAGGCGGCGCATGACGGTCAGGTTATGCCGGGCGTAAAGCGCGGCGTGGCTTGTCAGAGCCATTTCCCTTCCTGTAGAAGGTGAGACTTGGCTTTACGTGCGACACGCCCGCGCCTCGCCGCGGCGGGGGCGGTTGTCCAGCAGAGGAGAACGGCACATCGTAAGACGGCCCATGAAGCTCACCCCTAACCGGGAAGGCCCCCGTATCAACGAGGGCATCGACTCTCCAAAAATTCAGCTCATCGACGCCACCGGCGACAATCGTGGGATTGTCCCCATCGCCGAGGCGCTAGCGCTTGCAACCGAGGCGGGTCTCGACCTCGTGGAGATTTCGCCCAATTCGGAACCTCCGGTCTGTAAAATCCTCGATTTCGGCAAGTACAAGTATCAGGCGCAGAAAAAGGCCGCCGAGGCGCGCAAGAAGCAGCGCACCGTGGAGATCAAGGAGATCAAGATGCGGCCCAACATCGACAAGCACGATTACGCGGTGAAGATGCGCTCAATCTTCCGCTTCTTCGAGGAAGGCGACAAGGTCAAGGTCACGCTCAGGTTTCGCGGCCGCGAGATGGCACATCAGGAGCTCGGCGCGCAGCTGCTCGACCGGGTCAAGCAGGACACTACCAACATCGCGAAAGTCGAGTCTGAGCCGCGGCTCGAAGGTCGGCAGATGGTGATGGTGCTCGCGCCCCGCTAGACGCTGAAGACCAACTCCGCCTCGGCATGAACCGGTCGACCGGTTTGCCAGAGATCGAGCTTAATGCCCGAACGCTTCGAAGCAGGCGGAAGGCTTGCTATTACGGGCAGATCCCCTTTATAAGGCCCAGTTCCAGGAGCCGCCCGGCAGGGCATGCCGTGGCGGCTCGCATGCTTTCCAACTTATTAACATCGCGGCCCAGTGCCCCGTTCGGAGGCGACCGGGCCGTCCTACGAGGAAGCCAAATGCCCAAGCTCAAGACCAAGAGCGGTGCCAAGAAGCGCTTCAAAGTCACGGCCACCGGCAAGGTGAAATGCCAAGCCTCCGGCAAGCGTCACGGCATGATCAAGCGAACCACGAAGTTCATCCGCAACGCCCGTGGGACGATGGTCCTGTCCGACGCAGACGCCAAGATCGTGAAGAAGAACTTCCTCCCCTATGCACGCTAGGGCGCAAGGGCGAGACCTCATTCAAGGAGCACTGCTATGTCCCGTGTGAAACGCGGCGTTACCTCCCATGCTCGTCACCGCAAGGTGCTAAAGCAGGCCAAGGGTTATTATGGCCGCCGCAAGAATACCATCCGCAATGCCCGCCAGGCCGTAGAGAGGGCAGGCCAATACGCCTATCGCGACCGCAAGGTGAAGAAGCGGACATTCCGCTCCCTGTGGATCCAGCGCATCAACGCTGCCGCGCGCGCCAACGGCATCACCTATGGACGTCTGATCGACGGCCTCAGGAAGGCCGGCATCGATCTCGACCGCAAGATGCTGGCCGATATCGCCGTCCGCGAGCCACAAACCTTCCAGAGCCTAGTCGAGGCCGCTTCAGCCGCAGCGCGGGCGTAAGTACGCTTTCGCTTGCCCAGCATGGGGCTGAGCCATGGGCGCACCAGAGATCGACAGCCTTAAGAGCGAGCTTCTCTCGGCCATCGCGCGCGCCTCCGACCTCGGCAAGCTGGAGGAGGTGCGCATCGCGGCGCTCGGCAAGAAAGGCAGCGTCTCGACGCTGATGCAGGAGCTCGGGTCGCTGCCGCCTGAGGAGCGGCGCAGCTTCGGGCAGGCGGTCAATGCGCTCAAAGGGAGTGTCGGCGAGGCGCTCGAAGTCAGGCGCCAGGAACTTGCGAGCGCGGCCACGGCCGCCAAGCTCACCCAGGAGCGCACCGACGTCACGCTGCCGGTGCGCGAAGGGCCGCTCGCCGAAGGCCGTATTCATCCCGTGAGCCAGGTCAGCGACGAGATCACCGAGATCTTCGCCGATATGGGCTTCTCGATCGCCGAGGGGCCGGACATCGAGACCGACTTCAACAATTTCACCGCGCTGAACATTCCGCCCGAGCACCCGGCGCGGCAGGACCACGACACCTTCTATTTAGCGGAAGGCCCCAACGGCGAGCGCGCGGTGCTTCGCACGCATACGAGCCCCGTGCAGATCCGCACCATGCTGAAAGAGAAGCCGCCGCTCCGCATCATCGCGCCGGGCCGCGTCTATCGCTGCGATTCGGACCAGACTCATACGCCCATGTTCCATCAGGTTGAGGGGCTGGCAATCGACGAGGAGACGCATCTCGGCCATCTGAAATGGGTGCTCGAGGAATTCTGCAAGGCATTCTTCGAGGTGCCCAAGGTCAGGATGCGGTTTCGTGCCAGCCACTTCCCCTTCACCGAGCCGTCGATGGAGGTCGATATCGGCTACGCCAAGGTCGGAGACAAGGTCCGCATCGGCGAAGGCGACAAATGGCTCGAGATTCTCGGCTGCGGCATGGTGCATCCCAACGTGCTGACCAATGTCGGACTCGATCCGCGCCGCTATCAGGGCTTCGCCTTCGGCTTGGGCATCGACCGGATCGCCATGCTGAAATACGGCATGCCGGACTTGCGCGCGTTCTTCTCCGGCGATTTGCGCTGGCTCAAGCATTACGGCTTTCCGCCACTCGCCATTCCTACCCTCGCCGCCGGGCTCTCCTACTCATGAAGTTCACGCTGTCATGGCTGAAGGAGCATCTCGACACGACGGCAAGCGTGGAGGAGATCGCCGAGACGCTCACCCGCATCGGGCTCGAGGTCGAGGAGGTCTACGATCCAAGGACCACGCTCGCGCCGTTCCGCGTCGCTCAAGTCGTTAAATGCGAGAGGCACCCCGACGCGGACAAGCTTCAGGTCTGCGAGGTCGATACGGGGAAAGAGCGGATCCAGGTCGTGTGCGGCGCGTCGAACGCGCGGGCCGGGATGAAGGGCGTGTTCGCGCCGGTCGGCTCCTATGTTCCCGGCATCGACCTCACACTGACCAAGGCCAAGATCAGGGGCGTCGAGTCGATGGGCATGCTGCTCTCCGAGCGCGAGCTCGAACTGTCGGACGAGCATTCCGGCATCATCGAGCTCGATCCCAAGGCCAAGGTGGGCAGCCCCGCGTCGAAGGCGCTTGGCTTGGACGATGCGGTGTTCGAGGTCGCCGTCACCCCGAACCGTCCCGACTGCCTCGGCGTCCGCGGCATAGCACGCGACCTCGCAGCGGCCGGTCTCGGCAGACTGAAGAAGAACGGCATCAAGCCGATCCCGGGCGCCTACGAGAATCCCGTCGTCATCAAGCTCGAATTCCCGAAGGAAGCCGCCGACGCGTGTCCGATCTTCGCGGGGCGCTTCGTGCGCGGCGTCCGGAATGGACCGAGCCCAGAATGGCTTCAACGGCGACTGAGGGCCATCGGGCTCCGCCCGATCAACGCCCTGGTCGACATCACCAACTACATCTCCGTCGACCGCGGGCGCCCGCTTCACGTCTACGACGCAGACAAACTTTTGGGCGCGATCCGCGCGCGGCTCGGGCGAAAGGGTGAGGAGTTCTTTGCTCTCGACGGCAAGGCCTACGCGGTCGATGCCGATATGTGCGTCATCGCGGATGAGACGCGCGTGCTCGGTTTGGGCGGCGTGATCGGCGGCGATGACACGGGCTGCGCTGAGGCCACCACGAATGTGTTCATCGAGTCGGCCTATTTCGATCCGAAACGCACGGCGCGCACCGGACGGAGGTTGGACATCCAGTCGGATGCACGTTTCCGCTTCGAACGGGGCGTCGATCCGGCTTTCGTGATTCCGGGGCTCGAACTCGCCACGGGCCTCGTGCTCGATCTTTGCGGCGGGGGCCCAAGCAGGATCACCGTGGCCGGGAAGGTCCCTAAGCCCCGACTCCCCTTCAAGTTCGACTTGTTGGAAATTCACCGCTTGAGCGGGCTTTCTTTGCCGCATCGGGACATGCGGCGGCGGTTCGCCGCTCTCGGCGTGTCGCTCGAAGGAAAGGCCAAGCTAATCAAGGCGACTGCGCCCTCATGGCGTCCGGACATTACGGGCCCTGCCGACCTGGTGGAGGAAATCGTGCGGCTCGTCGGAGTGGCCAACGTGCCTGCCATGCCGATGAAGCGGCCAGCGGGTGTCGCCGCGCCCGTGCTCACCGACGCGCAAGGCCGGCAGCGGCTGGTTCGCCGCGTGCTTGCCGGCCGCGGCCTAGTAGAGGCCGTGACCTGGTCGTTCATCCCGCCCGCGGAGGCGACGCTCTTCGGCGGTGGTCAGACCGAGCTGACGATAAGCAACCCAATCTCGACGGAACTCGCGCAGATGCGGCCGAGCTTGCTGCCAGGTCTCGTCACCGCCGCGCAGAGGAACCACGACAGGGGCTTTGCCGACGGCGCCCTGTTCGAGCTTGGTCAAGCCTACCGGGGCGCGCGGCCAGAAGACCAATTCATCGCAGCGGCCGGCGTTCGCTTCGGCCACTCGGCTCTCTCGGGCTCGGGCCGCCACTGGTCGAGAGCAGCCCCTGCCGCAGATGAGTTCGCCGTCAAGGCAGACGCCATGGCCGCGCTCATCGCGCCCGGCCTCGATCAGGCGAGCATAGCCGTTACGCGCGAGGCTCCCGCATGGTTCCATCCTGGACGCTCGGGCGCGCTCAAGCTCGGACCCAAGGTCCTGCTCGGCGTGTTCGGCGAGCTGCACCCCGATCTTCTCGCCAGGCTCGGCGCCGAAGCGCCGATGGCCGCCTTCGAGCTCTATCTCGACAACGTTCCAGCGGTGCGCCGGAAGGGCACGAGCAAGCCCGCACTCGATGCCTCAGACCTCCAGCCGGTGCGGCGCGATTTTGCCTTTCTGCTCGATGCCGAAATTGCGGCGGCCGACGTAGTGCGCGCCGCGACGGGTGCCGACCGGACGCTGATCGCGAACACGCGTGTGTTCGACGTGTTCACCGGTCAGGGCGTGCCCGAGGGCAAGAAGTCCCTCGCCATCGAGGTGACGCTACAGCCGCGCGACAAGACGCTGACCGACGCCGAGATCGAGGCCGTGGCCGAGAAAGTGGTCGCCGCGGTCAGGAAGGCGACCGGCGGCGAGTTGCGGGGGTAGGCGACGCGCCCGCCGGCGTACTGTGGCGAAGACCGTAGAGAAATAGATCGCAAGCCCGATCGCACCGAGCAGCCGCTGACAAGTCACTTCCGGCAAGCCGACCATCGCCAGCACCGCTGGCGATGACGAACAGCAGCACGATGGCAACGTTGATGGCGACGATCACATTGTTGAGGCGCGAGGATTCTTGCGTTCCGACCACGAGGATCGTGGTGAGGACACCGATGATGAACACCGCCGGCGCGTTGATGATCGCACCCGACTGAGACCAGACCCGCGCGGCTGGTCGTATGCGAATGGCAAATAGGCGAACCGGTCGGAGATCGGCAGGCCGAGGTCGCGCAGGAAGCTCACCACATAGCCCGACCACCCGACTGCGACGGCGGTCGCGCCAAGGCATATTCGGCCTTCAGCCTGTTCGGATGGTTCTGAAGCTGTAGGGCGCGGTCTGGCCCTTGCTGTCGGGCGGATTGTCGATGCGGTCGGTGACGACGGTCTCGAGATTGACGAAGGCGAGATCGCCGTCGATCAAAAGGCGCCACTCCCGAAAGCGTCTCGGTGAAGCTCGCACCTGACCCTTCTTGCGCACCCCGTCCGGCTCGACGGTTGCGTCGTCCGGGTTGAAACCAGCGTCGCCCACGAGAACGATGGTGAGACGATCTGGTCCGGGTGTGCCTGGCTTGCGGCCGGAGGGATTGCCGCCGAGCGGTCTGAGCAATCCGCTTCGCATCGATCAGACGGGCCTCATGTCAGGGCCTGTTCCACAGCTTCTCGAATCAGAGGCGCCGTATCGAATCCCAGATTGTGATCGCGGGCAAGGTGGACCATGGCGCGCTCGGCGAGCGCGGTGATGGTGAGAAGCGGATTGACCCCGATCGAGCGTGGGATGACCGCGCCGTCGCAAACGTAGAGGCCGGCATGCACGTCTTCGCCCGAGCTCCCGGCGAACACCTGGCACTTGTGATTGACAACGCCGCGGCCGGCATCCTCGCCCATGCCGCAACCGCCGAGCGGATGCGCCGTCGCGGGCTTCGTGCCCATGTTGGTCGCGGGGAGAGGGCTCTTGATGTAGCGCGCCCCGACAGCCGCGGCGGCGGCAGTCAGGGCCTGGTCGACACGGCCATAGACAGGCTGCTCGCCGACGCCCGGCCAATGGATCTGCACGCTGCCGTTATCGAGCTGGATGCTGCCCTTGGCGTCGTCGTGGGAGACCACGAAGAAGGTGTGAAGATGAGACAGCGGACCTTGATAGACGCCCTTAACGAGGCTTTGCGCGGCACCCAGAAGGCGTCCGCCAGAGATAAAAAACACCGGCAGAAGGGGCGCGAGCGCCGACGGCATCACGCCCTCCTGTATGACCATGCTGCGATCCAGCTCAACGGGGTCGGGAAGCTCGATTTGACCGGCGACGCAAGCGCCGATCGTGTCGCCGACGAATTGCGGCGGCTCGCCGACACCGATGCCGTTCACTCTCTCGTGGCCTCCGAGCGCGAAGGCGATGATGTCGCCATTGGCCGAGAAGCCCTCGCCCAGCCGGTCCGATAGAGCGAGGCCATGCTCGCGCGAGCGCAGCAGAATCTCTGTTGAGCCGAGCGTACCGGCGGCGAGCACAACGGCCTTCGCGTCGACGTGGCGTGGCTCCGCATCCCTCTCCTCGGAGGGCGTGAAATAAATCCGCCAGCCGCCCCCGGTCTTCTCGACACGACTCACGGCCAGCTCGGTGAAGATCTCGGCGCCATGGGCCTTCGCATCCGGTAGGTAGGTCATGGCGACCGTATTCTTGGCGCCGACATTGCAGCCGGAGCAACAATCGCCGCACAGCGTACAGGCCGGCTGCTCGACGCCGGCGGGATTGACCGTCGCTTCAAAGCTCACCACGACGGGCGCCGCGACCGGCTCTTCGCCGAAAGGGCTGCTTGCGGCTAGTAGCGAGCGATACTTCGTGAGCTCCGCGGCCTTCGCGTAGCGTGACGGGCGAAGCATGGCCGCAGCGCGTTCGAAGCCGAGATCGAGCAATCCGTCTCCACGTATGGCTTCCGGCCAGGCGCGGTCGGCGAAGACGCGCGCGTCAGGCTGCAAGCCCACGCCGGCATTGATGAGCGAGCCGCCGCCAAGCCCGCAGCCGACCAGCACGTGGATGTCAGCGCCGAGCCTGAAATCGAATAGACCGGTACGCGAGCCGGAGCGCATCTTGCCGCCGTTCAACTGGAGCTCGCGGCGAAGCTCGGGGAGACGGCTCGGGAAGCTGCCGGTCGGGAATTCCTTGCCGCGCTCGATGACGCAGACGCGCTGCCCGGCGCGCGAAAGGCGCGAGGCGGAAACTCCGCCGCCGTATCCGGATCCGACGACGACGACATCGTAGGACGGCTTGATGGCCTCTGGGGGCGACGACAGGCGCTGCTGCATGGCTCTACATAACCCATCGCGGGGCGCTTTCGAAACGCCACATTGCTCGGAAATTTGGGCAATGACGTCCTGCTCGGCGGGGCGGGCCGCGACACGCTGTCTGGCGGCCCCGCCGCTGACCGGTTCGTGTTCAACAATCTGAACGACAGCAAGGTCGGCGGTGCGCGTGACACGATCATCAATTTCCACCACAGCCAGGGGGACCGAATCGATCTTTACGGTATCGATGCCAACACCTCGCTGCCCGGCAACCAGGCGTTCGATGTCGTCGGTGCCGATGGTTTCAGCAGCGTGGCCGGGGAGCTGCGCTTTTCAACCGGGCCTGCTTTACGGCGATCTCAACGGCAACGCCGTGCCCGACTTCCACCTCTTCCTTGCGAACGTCACCTCGCTCGTTGCCTCCCGACTTCCTCCTTTAGACGTCGGTTAGCCGCCAGCCATCACTTCGGTTCACGGTCGCGCGAGAGGCACTATGCCCGCGCGCCGCGACTCCTTATCGTTATGTGCGGGACAATATTCGGAGCGTGTCATGACAGAGCGTTGGATCTGCGCGGGCCTCACCGCGGCCTTCCTTGCCGCCTTCATCGTCGCCGGTGCCGGCAACGCAGCGCGCGCCGCCGAGACCAAGACTGCGATCTTTGCGGGCGGCTGCTTCTGGTCGATGGAGCTCGCCTTCGATGAGGTCGACGGCGTGACCGAGACCGTTTCAGGCTATGCCGGCGGCACCGCCCCCAACCCGACCTACGGCAACCACGAGGGCTACAAGGAGGCCGTGAAGGTCACTTACGACCCGGCGAAGGCTACCTATGCTAAGCTGCTGAACCAGTACTGGCACAATATCGACCCCTTCGACCCGGACGGGCAGTTCTGCGATAAGGATCTGCCGTATCAGGCCGTGATCTATTTCGGCGGCGCGGACGAGAAGACGCTCGCCGAAAAGACCAAGCAGGAAGTGGCCGCGCGCTTCGACAGGCCGGTGGTGACCAGGATCGAGCCGGCGACGACATTCTATGCCGCCGAGGACTACCACCAGGACTACCACATCAAGAATCCCGCGAGCTACAAGGCCTATAAATGGGGTTGCAGGCGCGCGCAGAACGTCGCCAAAATCTGGGGCGACAAGCAATCCTGAGTGCATCCAATTCGCGTATCTCAACGTAAATCAGGCGACATGGAAAACCGCGAATTCATCTACCGCCATTCCGGCGTGGTTCGCATCACCCACTGGGTCAATGCGCTCGTACTCCTCGTCCTCTTGATGAGCGGGCTACAGATCTTCAATGCCCATCCCGCGCTCTATATCGGGCCAGCGTCGGACTTCGCCAATCCGGTAATGTCGATGAAGGCCGTGCGGGTCGACGGTGAAGCGACGGGCGTTACCACGTTGTTCGGCAAGAGCTTCGACACCACCGGTGTGCTCGGCCTCAGCGGCAACGAAGAGACCGGCTACGAGCGGAGAGGCTTTCCCTGGTCGGTGACATTGCCGGGATACCGCGATCTTGCAACCGGGCGCCGCTGGCACTTCTTCTTCGCCTGGCTGTTCCTGCTCAACGGCCTTGCCTACCTGGCCTGGAGCCTGGGCAGCGGTCACTTGCGGCGCGATCTCGCGCCCTCGGGCCATGAGCTCAAGTATATCGGCGGCTCAATTAAGAAGCACCTCAAGCTCGAATTCCCGAAGGACGAGGAGGCGAAGCGCTACAACGTGTTGCAGAAGCTTTCCTATCTCTTCGTCGCGCTGATCCTCCTGCCGCTGATGCTGCTCACCGGGCTCGGCATGTCTCCCGGCATGGATGCGGCGTTTCCCTTGCTGCTCGATGTGCTCGGGGGACGGCAGACGGCGCGGACGATTCACTTCGTCGCGGCGAGCGGCATCGTGATCTTCGTGGTCGTGCACATCGTCATGGTCCTCGTCTCGGGCGTCTGGAACAATCTGCGGTCCATGATCACCGGACGCTACGTCATCGAGCCCGCGGAGAAGAGGCCATGAGCGGAATCAATCGGCGCGGCTTTCTGGGGCGCGGTGTCGCGGTCGCGGGCGCGGCCCTGCTCGGCGGTTGCGAGGAGGTGTCGGGGCGCCCATGGGTCATGCGCGTGCTGGAGTTTGGAGAAACCCTGACGCGCGTCAGCCAGCAGGCGCTTCTGTCGCCCACGGCGCTCGCGCGGGAGTACAGCGCCGCCGACATCTCCAAGGACTTCAGGGCCAATGGCTCCGTCGATCCCCAGGACCCCGGCTATCGCGCACACGCCGCCAACGGCTTCGCCGACTGGAAGCTCGAGGTCGGCGGCTTGGTGCAGGAGCCGTTATCCCTGTCGCTCGCTGAGTTGCGCGCCATGCCCTCGCGCACGCAAATCACCCGGCATGATTGCGTGGAGGGCTGGAGCTGCATCGGCAAATGGAAGGGCGTGAAGCTGGCCGCCCTGCTCGAACGCGCCAGACTCAAGCCGCAAGCGACGTACATCGTGCACTACTGCGCCGATGCTCTCGACGACGCGGGAACGGAGAAGGATAAATATTACGAGTCGATTGGGCTCGATGACGCGTTCCACGCCCAAACGATCCTGGCTTACGAGATGAACGACCAAGTACTTCCGATCCCGCATGGCGCACCGCTGCGGCTTCGGGTCGAGCGGCAGCTCGGCTACAAGATGGCGAAGTACGTGATGCGGATCGAGGCGGTGGACAGCCTGGCTTCCATCCGCGGTGGCAAGGGCGGCTTCTGGGAAGACCGCGGCTACGAGTGGTACGCCGGCATCTGACGACGCAAGCGAAAGGGCCCGCGCGATGCACGGGCCCTTTGTGGAGAATTCTCCGGCTCCGAATCAATACCGGATCAATACCTGATCCAGACGCCCTTCTTGCGGGCCTTCTTCCAGCTCTTGTAATTGTCCTTGCAGGCCTCCTTGTAAGCCTTACGGGCCTTCTTGTTGTACGGGTACATGACCTCGGCCCTGTCACCGCAGCCGCTGTCGGCTTTGGCCGAGACAGGTGCAAGGGCCACCGCCCCACCCGCGAGGATCACTGCCGCAGCGGTAGAGATCAGGATTTTCCTCCCCAGGATCTCCATCTTTTCTCCCCAAAGATCGTCCTAGGCCTTCTTCTTGAACAGGCCGCCGCCGAGGAGACCCGTCTTCTCGGCCTTCGTCATAGCATTGTGCTGCGTCTTACAGTCCTTCTTGTACGCATGACGCGCCTTGCGGTCGTCCGGGAACTGCGCTTTTGCCATCTTGTGGCAATCGCTACGGGCCTCTGCGGGGGCCGGGACTGTGGTCAGGGCCGCACCGGCCAGGATGAGGGACGCCGCTCCAGCCAAAAACACTTTCTTAAGCATAGGGTTACTCTCCTGTTCGTCGAACGTAAGATTAACTGCGCCCGATAAGGCCCAGCTTCTACCGGTGCCGTCAAGTACCATTAGGCACCCTGGTCAATGCCGGAACCGCTAGAGGCGTTCCGTCACCTTTGCGCCGCGGCCCCCTTCAGACCCCGAAATCCCAAAGAGAAAGGGGGCTTTTGGGCCCCCTTTCTGCACCTGAACCGAAGTTCAGAGAATTCGGTGCTTAGGCCTGAGTGGCCTTCCAGGCGTCCTTGCACGCCTTCTTGTACTCATGGCGCGTTTTGCGGTCGTCCGGGTACTTTGCCTTCGCGGCTTCCTTGCAGGTCATCGTTTCTGCGTCAGCCGGCGAAAACTGAAGGGGAACGACGGCGGCGGCGACAAAGGCTGTCGCGACGGCGACGAAAACGATCTTCTTGATCATTGTGTTTTCTCCAATCGGTTGGGAGCCCCTTCGTAGCAGAGTCGGCCTACCCCCCGACAGAAACAAATTTGGGGCAAAGCGTCCCATGGTTTCGCCTTAATTATCGAGCCTCCCGCTTGACCGTCGGCGGGTTGCACCCCTACCTAGCCGCCCATGAATCCATCCGAGACGACGCCCCTCTCCCGCATCAGAAACTTCTCCATCATCGCTCATATCGATCACGGCAAATCGACGCTCGCGGACCGGCTTATTCAGCTCTGCGGCGGTCTTACGGCGCGGGAGATGAAGGAGCAGGTACTCGATTCCATGGATATCGAGCGCGAGCGCGGCATCACCATCAAGGCGCAAACGGTGCGGCTCGACTACAGGGCCAAGGACGGGGCGCTTTACGA
>JBOHJE010000055.1:0-5812 GCA_050728375.1 Methyloceanibacter sp. | reverse complement strand
GGGCAAGACCGTCGTCATCATGGAGCTGATCAACAACATCGCCAAGGCGCATGGCGGGGTGTCGGTGTTCGCGGGCGTGGGCGAGCGCACCCGCGAGGGCAACGACCTCTACCACGAGATGATCGAGGGCAACGTCATCAAGCTCAACGACGATGGCACGACTGACGGCTCGAAAGTCGCCCTGGTCTACGGCCAGATGAACGAGCCGCCGGGCGCCCGCGCCCGCGTCGGCCTGTCGGGTATCACCGTCGCCGAATATTTCCGCGACCAGGGCCAGGACGTGCTGTTCTTCGTCGACAACATCTTTCGCTTCACCCAGGCCGGTTCCGAGGTTTCGGCCCTGCTCGGCCGGATTCCGTCGGCCGTGGGCTATCAGCCGACGCTCGCCACCGACATGGGCGCGCTTCAGGAGCGCATCACCACCACGCAGAAGGGCTCGATCACCTCGGTGCAGGCGATCTACGTGCCGGCCGACGACTTGACCGACCCCGCGCCGGCCACCTCGTTCGCGCATCTCGATGCCACGACGGTGCTGTCGCGCTCCATCGCCGAAAAGGGCATCTATCCCGCCGTTGATCCGCTCGACTCCACGTCTCGCATGCTGTCGCCGCTCGTCGTGGGCGAGGAGCATTACGCCGTCGCCCGGCGCGTGCAGGAGATCTTGCAGCGCTACAAGGCGCTCCAGGACATCATTGCCATTCTCGGCATGGACGAGCTCTCGGAGGAGGACAAGATCACCGTGTCGCGCGCGCGCAAGATCGAGCGCTTCCTGTCACAGCCCTTCCATGTGGCCGAAGTGTTTACCGGCTCGCCCGGTGTGTTCGTGGACCTCGCCGACACGATCAAGGGCTTCAAGGGACTTTGCGAAGGCGAGTACGACCATCTGCCGGAAGCCGCCTTCTATATGGTCGGCACCATCGAGGAGGCGGTGGCCAAGGCGGAGAAGCTCGCCGAGGCGGCCTAAATGCGGATCGCTTAGCCCTATGCAAGAGCCCATGATCCCCACCCTGACCCTCCCCCTTGCCGGGGGAGGGAGCATAACGGCGTCTGAAGTCCGCCTCCCTCCTGGAAGGGGGGAGGCCGAGGGCATTTTGCGGGAATGCACCGATGCCTGATCCGTTCAAATTCGAGCTGGTGTCGCCCGAGCGGCTGCTCGTCTCCGACAATGTCGAGCAGGTTCTGGTCCCGGGGGCCGAAGGTGACATGACCGTGCTCGCCTATCATGCCCCCATCCTCACCACGCTTCGGCCGGACTTACTTGAGATCGGCTTTCCAGGTGGCGCGCGTCAGCGCTATTTCATCCGCGGCGGCTTTGCCGAGGTCAATCCGTCCGGCCTCACCGTACTGGCGAAGACGGCCATAGACCTCGAGGAGCTTCAAGCCGAACAGCTTGTCCGGGCGATCAAGGATGCGGAGGAGGACGTCGCCGACGCCTCCGAGGGCATCGCCCGCGACCGCGCACAGACCAAGCTTGACCGTCTGCGGCAGGTCCAGAGCGTCCTCAACCTCTAGCGCGCGCGCAACAGAGGCTCGAACCCCCTCACCACCTGCGCATAGACATTGCGCTTGAAGGGCACGACGAGCGCGGGCAGTTCTTCCATCGGCACCCACCGCCAGGCATCGAACTCGGCGTCATGACCGGGGCGCGGCGAAATGTCGATCTCTCTATCCATCCCTTCGAAGCGGGCCGCGAACCACATCTGCTTCTGGCCGCGATAGCGTCCTTCCCAGGCGATCCCCACTAACGCAGCAGGCAGATCGTAGATCAGCCAGTCCGCGGTGCGGGCAAGGAATCGCGCGCTCTCGACGCCGGTTTCCTCGCGTAGCTCGCGGCGCGCGGCCGCCTCAGGCGACTCCCCCTCGTTCATGCCTCCTTGCGGCATTTGCCACCAATTGCCCGGGCCTTCCGGCTCGCTGCCGCGATCCGAGCGTCTGCCGACGAAGACGCGATCTTCTCCGTTGAGAAGCATCACGCCGACACATGGCCGGTAGGGCAGGCCCGAAGCATCTGTCATGGTGAGGAGATCAGCTTTGCCGCTGCGAGCGCACGGCGGCGCTGACGGGGACGAGAACGATGCCCTTGCTTCCGAGGCCGTCGGCCCATCGGGCAATCTTCTTGACGGTGTCGGCCTGAGCCTTGGCCACGCCGATCGCCGCACCCTGCTGCCGCGCCGCCGATTCGAGATCGGCCAGTGCCTTGGCGATGTCGCCTTGATCGAGACGCACATGGGCAACGGAGTAGTCGAGCCCGAGCGTGCCTGCGATCTGGGTTGTGGCCGAATCCGGGACGCTGCCGTCGTCGAGATAGAGGAGGCCGCGCTGCTTGAGTTCCTCGAGCACCGGCCGAAGCGCATCTTGTGCGGCTTCGAACTTCGCGCCCATGTGGTTCGTCACGCCGACATAGCCGGTGTAGCGCGACATCACCCAGTGAAGTCGCTTGATGTTGTCTACTGTGGGGAGCGTGGTGAGAAGCGTATGAGGACCCGGGTCTTCGGTCGGGTAATTGGCCGGCTCTAGCGGGATCGCGAGGAAGACTTCGTGCCCGTCGACGCGAGCTTTGGCGACAAGATCCTGGAGGCCGCGGCCATAGGCACCGTAGGCAACGCTCACTGGTGGCGGCAGCCCCTTGATCACATCGTCGTCCGGAGCGCCAGGAACGCCAAGACCGTTGACCAAGACCGCCACACGGATCGCCCCGCCCGGACCATCGCGCGCTGCGTAGGGTGACGGTCGCGCATAGACGTCGGTCGGACGCCTTCCGTCGACGGCAACCTTCGGCAGCGGGCCGTATTGCGACTCTTCGACAAGCTCAGCCACCGGGACTGGCACCATCGGCGGCGAGCCTGTCTCCTCACCCCCTTGGAGCGCCGGAGTCATTGCGGCCTGCTGTGGCGCCTGAGAGGCTCCCAATGACGCTTGGGCGCTCTTGGCGTCATTCGGCGCCGGGACGACGTGACCCTGCCGCTCGGGGTCAGATGGAGGCGAGCCCTGTGGTCCCGGAGGCGCATTGCCAGGCGCCACCGGCATCATGGTCGTGCCCTCGCCGGGAGGCGCGAGCACGGGGCCCTGGGGCTGGGGGGCAGGAGACCCGGTGACCGCAAATCCGGGCGGAAGGTCGAGACCGCCCGGCGAGGCAGGGCGGTTTCCCCCCTCCTCGGCAGCAGGTGGCGGCGCAGGGGCTTGCTCGATCTGCAAAACGGCTACAGGCTCGCCCGACTGGCTGCCTGGAAGCATGGCCAGCACGGCGACGCCCAGCACCAGGGTCCAGAATACGATCCCTATTGCGACCGCCAGGGCCTTCATCTCGCCTTGCCTCCCCGCTTGCCGGCGTGTGGAGCTAGCGCCCCGCCCAGCCAACAACCCTCGCTTTGGTCATGGCCGGATGAGCCGGGCTCAGTTGGCCTCCGCCTTCTTCTTGGCTTCGGCGGCGGCGGATTCGGCCTTCTTCTTGGCTTCTGTATCGACCGATTTGATGCCGCGCAACAGGTCGAGGGCAAATTTAAGCTGAGTGTCCTTTTCCTTGTCCGGCGGCACGTAGGATGAGCTTCCGGACACCTCCTCCTCGGCTCCCCCGTCTTCGCCGCTCTTATTGTAGTCGCCCTTGAGATGGCCCCTGAGATTGGCCTCGCCGCGCGTGCCTTGGATCCCGGCCTTCTTCTTGAGCTCCTCGGGAAGCTCTTCCTCGACCACAAGCTCGGGATTGATGCCCTTGGCCTGAATCGAGCGGCCAGCCGGCGTGTAGTAGCGCGCCGTCGTCAGTCTAAGTGCGCCATTCGACCCCAGTGGGATGATGGTCTGCACGGAGCCCTTACCGAAGGACCGGGTGCCGATGATCGTAGCACGATGATGGTCCTGAAGCGCGCCGGCCACGATCTCAGAAGCCGATGCCGAACCGCCATTGATCAACACGACAATTTTCTTGCCATCAGCGATATCACCTGCCCGCGCATTCGATCGCTGCGTCTCTTCGAGGTTGCGGCCGCGGGTGAGCACGATCGCGCCCTGGTCGAGGAAAGCGTCGGACACCGAAATGGCCTGATCGAGCAGACCGCCGGGATTGTTGCGGAGGTCGACGATGTAGCCCTTGAGATTGGACCCAAGCTGCTTCTTGAGGTCCTCGATGGCATTGTTCAGGTTTGCGGTGGTCTGCTCATTGAAGGTGGTGACGCGGATATAGCCGACGTCGTCGCCCTCCGCGTTGAACTTGACCGGGTTGATGTGAATCATGTCGCGGACGACCTTCACCTCGAAGGGCTCCTCGACGCCATCGCGAACGATGGTCAGGGTGATCGGCGAATTGACCGGACCGCGCATCTTCTCAACGGCCTCTTGCAAGGTGAGGCCCATGATCTGCTCCTTGTCGAGATGCGTGATGAGATCCCCGCTCATCAGGCCGGCGCGTGAGGCGGGTGTGTCCTCGATGGGCGACACGACCTTGACGACGCCGTTCTCCATGGTGACCTCGATGCCGAGACCGCCGAACTCGCCGCGCGTCTGCACCTGCATGTCGCGGAAGTGCTTCGGATTGAGATAGGCGGAGTGCGGATCGAGCGCGGTCAGCATGCCGTTGATCGCAGATTCGATCAGCTCGGCATCCTCTGGACGCTCCACATAGTCGGAACGCACGCGCTCCAGCACCTCGCCGAACAGATCGAGCTGCTTGTAAATCTCCGAGTTGGCGGCGGAGGCAGACTGGCTCTTGGCTAAGCTCACCATCGTCGACCCGGCAGCGAGCACGGCCAACACCAGAAGCGCCCAAAGCGCGTATTCCGATTTCCGCATCATCCTTGCACCTTCTCGGATGCCTCGGCCCACCATGGGTCGGGGTCTACTGGCCTACCGTCCTTCCGAAATTCCACATAGAGGACAGGGCTAGAACTATCTTCGCCGCTTTGGCTGGGCCGGGCTGAATCACCCATCGCGGCGATGGGTTCGCCGGCAAGAACAAACTGCCCGAGGCTCACGTCTATGCGGCTCATCCCCGCAAGGAGAATATGATAGCCCCCGCCTGCGTTGATGATCAAGAGGTGCCCATAGGACCGGAACTCTCCGGCATAGACAACCCACCCGTCAGCGGGCGCGGTGATCCTTGCTTCCTTGCGGGTCCGCATGGAGAGGCCCTTGAGGCTTGCGCCTGTGGCGTCCTTGTCGCCGAAGCGTTTCAGGCGCCGGCCCTGCGCCGGCAGGCGCAGCGTGCCCTTGGCTGATTCGAACGGCAGGGCGGGCTTCAGCCGGTCGGGACTGGCAAAGGCGACTTTGGCCTCCTCGGGCTTGATCTCGACCACGCTCTGGTTATCGGGAGTTGCCATCGCCTGCTGCTGCAACCGCTCTCGCAGCGCCTTCTCGGCGGCGATCTCGGCATCGTACTGAGCCACTTCGACTTTCGCGATCTGCGCGGCGAGCCGTTCGATCAGCCCATTCAGGTCGGTTGCCTCATTCGCCAGCTCGGAGGCCGATTGCTTGAGCTGGACGAGCTCCGCCTCGCCTTGCACGAGCTTCGTCTTCTTCTGCTCGAGAAGCCGGTCGAGACGCCCGCGCTCTGCCGCGAGTTGGTCCATCTCGTGCTGCTGCGCGTCGCGCTGCTCGCGAATGCCATTCTCAAGAGTGACGAGTCCTTCGAGTTCGCGGGACAGATTGTCGGCCTGATATTTGAGCTCGGGGAACACATCGGCGAGAAGCATCGCCGAGCGGACCACCGCTAGTGCGTCGTCGCGCCGCGTGACCAGCGCAGGCGGCGGCGTGCGGCCGATCCTCTGCATTGCGCTTAGCATCTTAACGATGGCCTCTTTCCGCTCGGTGATCGAGCCTTGAA
>JBOHJE010000054.1:0-7282 GCA_050728375.1 Methyloceanibacter sp. | reverse complement strand
GTTGAACGGTGCGAGCGCCGTGGCGCTCGGCGGCGTGATTGCCGACGCGGCACGCGGAGCCCCCCGCCGCACCATCGCAAGTGCCATCAATCGCAAACGACGAAGAGCTCGAGCGGGCGTTGCCGGGCCTCTCCAACTGGGGACGCTGGGGTCCTGACGATCAGATCGGCACGTTGAATTACATGACCCCGCAAACGAGGCTCGCCGCGGCGCGATTGATCCGCACGGGCCATGTAGTCCCTATCGCGCGTGAAATGTCAGCCTCGACGCCGAACTTGCGTGATGCCACCTACAAGATGCAGCGCTATGTCGACGAATTGCCGGAGGAGTCGGGCTGCATCGACGAAATCGGCATGACCTATCACGGCTTCGCGGTCACCCATGTCGACGCGCTCTGTCACATCTTCACGCCGGAAGGGCGACAGGGCATGTACAACGGATACCCCATCGAGGACGTCACGCCTGACGGGGCTCGCCGTCTCGGCATCGAGTCCGTTGGCAACGTGGGCATGGTGGGACGCGGAGTCCTTCTCGACATAGCGGCGGCTCGCGGCGGTCCGCTCCCCATCGGATCGGCGATCTTGCCGAAGGATCTCGAGGCCGCAGAGCAGCTGCACAATGTGCAGGCGGGAGAAGGTGACGTCTTATTCGTGCGCAACGGTAGTGGCGCTCGCAACACCCTGGAGCGTGGTAGCGGATTGCATGCTTCATGTCTTCCGTGGTTGCGCGAGCGCCGGGGTCTCCGTGCTGAGCAGCGATTCGGACAGCGACATTCATCCGCCCTCTCCCGGCTTTTCACGGTGGACGGAGCCGATCCACATGGTGCTGATTCCTTATTTGGGCATGCCAATTCTGGATAATACCGATCTGGACGCCCTCGCCGCGGCCTGCGCTTCGGAAGGAAGCTGGGCCTTCTTCGTCAGCGTCGCACCATGGCGCTTCAAGGGCGCCACCTCGTCCCCGGTCAATCCGCCGGCGATTTTCTAGATCGAAAGCCCCTTGGCGGGAACGGCTTATCGCCAAGTCACCGGATATCCTCGACTTGATCCAAGTACGTTCCGTAGCCTTCGGCATCCATGTCGTCGCGGTGGATGAACCGCAGCGAGGCCGAGTTGATGCAATAGCGCAGGCCGCCGCGATCCGCGGGGCCGTCGGTGAAGACGTGACCGAGATGGCTGTCGCCATGCGCCGAGCGCACCTCGGTGCGGTTCATGCCGTGCGAGGTATCGCTCAATTCGCTGATGTTGGCGGGCGAGATGGGCTTGGTGAAGCTCGGCCAGCCACATCCGGATTCATATTTGTCGGATGAGGCGAACAGAGGCTCACCCGACACGATATCGACGTAGATGCCGGGCTCCTTGTTGTGGAGGTGTTCGCCGGGTCCCGGGCGCTCCGTGCCGCTCTGCTGCGTCACGCGATACTGCTCGGGAGTGAGCTTCGAGATGGTCTCGGGGTCTTTGCGATACTCTCGCATTTGCTTCTCCTTTTGCGACTGCCGATCCGTTACGCGGAGCACCAGCGGCATGGATGTGCCCAAACCGCCTTCGCTTGGAAGATCGTACCCCCGAGGCTAGATGTACGCTGAAGGGTGTCTCTGCGCCGGGTCGCCGCTCAGCCGAGCGGGCGAGGAGGTTAAACTGTCACCGAAAGAGTATGAGCTGCTGCGCATCATGGTGCAGCAGACCGGCATTGGCTATCGGCTCAAGGAGCCCGACTAGCACGCCGCCTAACGCACGGAAAATGAACCATTTCCTTAAGCCTTCACGATCAAGTCACTTGACCGAAGTACCGGAGGCAGGATAATGCCCACAAGGCATGAACATTTTGCGAACCCTTTTCGTTGTGCTAATCGCGGCATCGGTAGCTGCTCTGCCGGTGGCAGCGGCCGAAATGCGCGCTTCCATGACGGACGGGATGTCCGATGCCACAACGCATGAGTGCTGCCCCGAGTCGGGCCACTGCGACAAGCCGACGAATAACGACTGCTCCAAGCTCCTCTCCTGCGCGCTCAAATGTGCAGGTCTCTCGGCGATGGTCGTGGGGCCTTCATTGATTGTGCCTCCTTCCGCCAGCGGACAGAAGCGCTCGTCCGGCGTGCTGATCATCGGCGCGCTCGCCGAGCATCCTCCGTCGCCGCCCCCACGCGCCTGATCCTCAATTCCCGCTGAAGTACCGACCTGAAACTCAGTGCGGTTTTGCGTGCCTGAACTCGCGCAACACCTTCAGACCAAGAGGATCACCACATGTCTCTACGAACAATTCTGGCGGCTCAATGCTTTGTTGCGGCCCTTGTCACTGGCACCGTCGCGCAGGCCGCCGCGGATGACTATTCTTTCGAACCGGTTCAAGTCGAAGTAAAAAGAGGCGATGGGGTCACCGTCGCCGTAAGACTCATCGATAAGGCCACCAAGAAGCCCGTGCCGGACGCCGTTATCATCGAGAAGCGCATCGATATGGCGCCCGAGGATATGGCATCCATGGACTCGCCGCTAACGGCCGTGCCGAGCGAGGAGCCAGGCGTTTACGCGTTCAAGACCGATCTCACCATGGCAGGGCGCTGGCGTCTAAGCCTCGCCGCCAGAGTCCAGGGCGAGCCGGAGACCGTTAAGAGCGAAGTCGTCTTCAAGGCCACGCCGTGAGGCTGCCATGGGCCGATTCTGGACCCTTGGGCTATTGGCGATCGGAGCCGCGGTCGGCATAGCTGGGGTACACGTCTACGCCAGCTATTCCTCCGAAGTACTTCGCCTCGCCTCGTCTTGGAACCGCTCGGCGCCTGCTGCCGAGGGGACGATCCTCTATTATCGGGATCCGAGCGGCGCCCCGTATTGGTCCGCCGCGCCCAAGAAGGACGAGCGCGGCCGCGATTATCTGCCGGTTTACAAAGACCAGGATGCTTCATTCGATGGAGAAGCGGCATCTGCACCCGGCGATAAGAAGGATAGCGGGCGAAAGATTCTCTACTACCGCAACCCCATGGGCCTTCCCGACACTTCGCCGGTGCCTAAGAAGGACTCCATGGGCATGGACTACATCCCTGTCTATGCGGACGAAGTTGACGAGGGCGGCACCGTCAGGGTCAGCCTCGACAAAGTGCAGCGAAGCGGGGTGAGAACGGAGAAGGTCGACACCCAAAAACTGTCCCGCTCGGTCCGCGGTATCGGCATCGTGAACCATGACGAGTCGCTCCTGACTATCGTGACGGTTCGCTCGGATGGCTACATCGAGGAGCTGTTCGTCGACAAGACGGGGCAGCACGTCAAGGCCGGCGAGCCGCTGTTCCGCTTTTACAGTTCCCAAATTCAACTCGCCCAGGTCGATCTCCTGGTTGCCATACGCGCGCGAGGTCGCTCCGACGCCGGCCGGGAGGTCGAAGGGGCCAGGCAAAAACTGCGCAACTTGGACGTACCTGAGGCGCGTATCGAAGAGGTGATTGAAACCACGACCAACCCGCGAACGCTTGACTGGCCTTCACCAGCCACAGGCGACGTGGTCGCCAAGAACGTCATCGAAGGCCAGCGCGTGGTGGCGGGCGAAGAGCTGTTCCGTATCGCCGACCACTCCAAGGTCTGGGTCATCGCCGAGGTCGCCGAGGCTGACATCGCCGACATCGCCGTGGGTACGCCAGTCACCGTGACTTTGCGAGCCTATGTCAACGCGCCGCATGAAGGCGTGGTAACCTTCATCTACCCGGAAATGATGAAGCCAGAGATGCGAACGATCTCGGTGCGCATCGAGCTGCCGAACCCGGACGGACGCATGAAGCCGGGAATGTATGCCGATGCGGTCTTTCATCCCGGCGCCGAGACGACACCAGTCGCAGCCGTCCCCGCGAGCGCAGTGATCGATAGCGGCGCGCGGAAGATCGTCCTCATCACCAAGGGCGAAGGCCGGTTCGAGCCGCGCGAGGTCAAGCTTGGGCGGCGCGGTGAAGGCTATTTCGAGGTGCTCGAAGGGGTGTCCCCCGGCGAGGAGGTCGTGACCTCTGCCACCTTCCTCATCGACTCCGAGAGCAACCTGAAAGCCGCATTGCAGGCTTTCAACCGGCATGAGGCGCAACGATGATCGCGAAGCTTATTCGCTGGTCAGCGGGCAACGTACTCATCGCGGGGCTGACGACAGTCTTCGTCACTTTGATGGGCATCTACGCCGTCTCGAAGGTGCCGCTCGACGCCATCCCCGACCTCTCCGATGTGCAGGTAATCGTCTACACCGAATATACGGGTCAGGCGCCGCAGGTCGTCGAAGACCAGGTCACCTATCCGCTCACAACAGCCATGCTGACTGTCCCGAAGGCGCATGTTGTGCGCGGCTTCTCGTTCTTCGGCGTGTCGTTTGTCTATGTGATCTTCGAGGACGGCACCGACATCTATTGGGCGCGTTCGCGCGTTCTCGAATATTTGAGCGCCGCGACGCGAGATCTACCGTCAGGCATCACGCCGGAGCTCGGACCAGATGCCACCGGCGTCGGCTGGGTCTATCAATATATCGTGCGGGGCGCGCAGAAGAGCCTCGCGGAGCTTCGGACCATTCAGGACTGGTATGTGCGCTTCGGCCTGGCCAAGGCGCGAGGTATCGCGGAGATCGCGAGCGTTGGTGGATTCGTCAAGCAGTATAGCGTGGTCGTCGATCCAAGGCGATTGCAGGCCCTCGGAATTCCGCTCAGTAGGATTAGAGACGTCATTCGCGAAAGCAATATGGACGTCGGCGGCCGTACGGTTGAGCTGTCGGAGCGCGAATACATGGTGCGGGGCCGGGGCTACATCAAAAGCCTCGCGGATCTCGAGCAGATCGTAGTCAAGAACGAGGCCGGCGTGCCCGTTCTTCTCAAGGATGTCGCCCGCGTCGAGCTGGCGCCCGATGAGCGCCGCGGAATAGCCGAGCTGAACGGCGAGGGTGAAACCGTTTCGGGCATCGCGGTGCAGCGTTTCGGCGCGAACGCGCTGTCGGTAATCGAGAACGCGAAAGCTCGGCTGGCGGAGATCGCGCAGAGCCTTCCTGAGGGCGTGAGCATCGAGGCGGTCTATGACCGCTCGGCCCTTATCTACCGCGCCATCGACACACTTAAGCGAACGCTGATCGAGGAGAGCCTGGTCGTCGCGTTGGTTTGCGTCGTGTTCCTGTTTCACGCACGCAGCGCGTTTGTCGCCATCATCACACTGCCGCTTGGCGTTCTGTTCGCCTATATCTGCATGTGGGCTCTAGGACTGAGTTCCAACATCATGAGCCTTGGCGGTATCGCCATCGCCATCGGCGCCATGGTCGATGCAGCCATTGTCATGGTGGAGAACGCTCACAAGCGACTCGAACGCGCACCGGCAGGCAAGCCCCGCACCGAAGTCTTGATCGAAGCCGCTGTCGAGGTCGGGCCGGCGCTGTTCTTCAGCCTGCTCATTATCACCGTGTCGTTCCTGCCGATCTTCGCCCTCGAAGCGCAGGAAGGCCGGCTGTTCAAGCCGCTCGCCTACACCAAGACGTTCGCGATGGCGGGCGCAGCGCTGCTCTCAGTTCTGGTGGTGCCGGCGCTTATGGTCATCTTCGTGCGCGGCCGCATCATGCCCGAGCACAAGAATCCGGTGAACCGGTTTCTGATCTGGGTCTATCGCCCGGTGATCGAGTTCGCTCTGAGGTCCAAGGCCGCCACCATCCTGATTGCGCTCGCCCTCCTCGCGGCCAGCCTCTGGCCCGCTTCGAGACTCGGTACCGAGTTCATGCCGAATCTGAATGAGGGGACATTGCTCTACATGCCGACCACCCTGCCCGGCGTGTCGGTCACCGAGGCAAGCCAGCTCCTCCAGACGCAGAACAAGATCATCAAGAGTTTTCCTGAGGTTGAGTCCGTCTTTGGAAAGGCGGGTCGAGCCTCGACCGCGACCGATCCGGCGCCAGTCGAAATGATCGAGACTGTCATCAACCTGAAGCCGGAAAGCGAATGGCGCGACGGCATGACCATGGACGCGTTGATTGCCGACATGGACAAGTCACTGCAATTTCCTGGAGTGTCCAATGCGTGGACGATGCCCATAAAAGCCCGCATCGACATGTTGTCGACCGGCATCCGCACCCCCGTCGGTGTCAAGGTATTCGGGACCGATCTCGGCGAGATGGAGAAGCTTGCGCGCAAGATCGAAGCCGCCATCCGTAACGTCCCCGGCACCACCAGCGCCTATGCCGAGCGCGCCATCAGCGGCTACTATGTGAACATAGATCCCGACCGGGCGCAGCTCTCCCGCTACGGGCTAATGGTCGGCGACGTGCAGAACCTCATCGCCGCGGCGCTCGGAGCGCAGCCGGTGACCACCACGGTGGAGGGACGCGAGCGCTACAACGTGTCCATCCGCTATCCCCGCGACTACCGCAACAACCCCCAGGCGATCGCCCGTGATGTGCTGATCCCGACGCCGAGCGGCGGGACCGTGCCTTTGGGCGAGGTTGCAACCGTGAGCGTCGACCAGGGCCCGTCCATGATCCGCACCGAGGGCGCTCAGCTTGTTGTTTACATCTTCGTCGATTTTCGCGACCGCGATATTGGCGGCTTCGTCGCCAATGCGCAGAAAGCCATAGCGAGTCAAGTGGACTTCCCGCCCGGCTACTACGTCACCTGGAGCGGTCAATTCGAATATCTGGAGCGGGCCAAGCGACAGCTTGAGATTGTCGTGCCGGTTACCGTCTTGATCATCTTCCTCCTGCTCTACCTAAACTTCCGGCGCGTCACCGAGACCCTGATTGTCATGCTGTCTGTGCCCTTTGCGCTGGTCGGGGGCTTTTGGCTGATGTGGTGGCTTAGCTTCAATCTTTCGGTCGCGGTCGTCGTGGGCTTCATTGCCCTGGCCGGCGTCGCCGCCGAGACCGGGGTGGTCATGCTGATTTATCTCGATGGTGCGCTGAAGGAGATCAAGGCGAAGCGCGAGCGTGAGGGGCGGCCCATCGACCGGAGTGACCTCTATGCCGCAATTAGGGCGGGTGCCATCGATCGCGTCCGGCCCAAGATGATGACGGTCACGGCCATCATGGCTGCGCTCTTGCCCATCATGTGGAGTCACGGAACGGGCGCCGAAGTCATGCAGCGCATCGCCGTGCCGATGATCGGCGGCATGGTGTCATCGACGCTGCTGACACTGGTCGTGATCCCAGCCATCTACGCAGTGGTTAAGGGGTTTACGCTGAGTGATCAAAGACCGCTGACGTCAAAAATTGCTCCCCGCATGAGCACATCCCGTCAATGAGCGGTCCCTGCTGTCAGCCGAAACATTCGTCCCAGCATCCCCCTGCCCCGCATCAATAT
>JBOHJE010000053.1:0-17239 GCA_050728375.1 Methyloceanibacter sp. | reverse complement strand
GAAAGTAGTAGGCATTCAGGATGCCCATCTTCATCTTGAGCTCATCGACGGTGGCCTCATGCCAGGAGCGGTTACTGTGGCCATATCGCTCGGGGAATGGGCCTTCGTCCGCCTGAATGATGATGATTGGCTTGACACCCTCCCTGGCGAGCAGAGCGGAGACGAAATTCTTGATCAGGGAATTGGCGTAATGCACCTGCTCGACATAGCCGTCCCGCGCGGTGCGGCGCTTGGCCTCCTCATATGACAGGCAGTGTCCGTCCGGACCGAACACGTAAGGGTCGTGCGGTACCAGAATGTGAGCGAACACGAATGTCTTTTCGTTCCGCTCCCCGATTTCCTTGACCTTCTCGATCTGGCGCGGCACGCGCTGGCACTGGCCAATTTCCCATTGCAGACGCCTGGCGTAAGTGCTGGTCGGCGCCACTGCGTCGAGCACCGCCCGAACGATCGTCTTTCGAAGATACCTGTGGTCGAATTCACCGAATCCGAAGCCGTAGTTCTCATCCGCGAAAGGATTGTACTGGGTCGGCCCCCACCAGGATCCGATCTGGATGAATCTGTATCCGTTGGATTTCAGAAAGCGCCCGACACGATGGTTCCTGAGCATGTCGTAGATCGGATGCCAGTCGCCGACCTTGCTCCGCTGGTCTTCCGCCAGGAAATCGAGATAGCCCATATGGAAGGTCGAAGCGAGCGAATGAGCCGTCTTCAAGTAATTGGCATGGCTGTCCGACGCGATGTAAAACCCTTTGGCTTTCAGAAAATCGATCAGCTCGCCGTTATCGAAGCCGTACTGTTGGACCATGGTCGATTGCGAGCCGTACCGGTCGAAGATGAGATAATAAATATCGGGCGTATTCTTGGCGCCTGCCGGATCGGCGACCGGAGAGGCATCAGCCGCCGCGTGTGCGCTCGAGACCTTGGCAGCGACAAGCGAACCTCCGCCCGCCGCCCATTCATGCGAGGCGACCTGCCAGGCCGGAACAATGAAGATAGCGAAGGCAATGCCGTTCAGAATGGCGTTCGCTGGAATCAAATCGATGCGCGACCGTGCCACCACGACGGCTATAACGGCAACTATCGCCAGGATAATCGGCAGTGCGGCAATCAGTGACAGGTCCATTCCAACATACCAGTTCACCGCATCTACGATCTCGACGTAGAAGAGACCTGGCACAAGCGCTGCACTGGCGAGAATTGCCGCCTTAGCCCCGAAATTCTTGAGGGTCACACCAAAAGTCAGGAACAGAATGAGCGCCGCGCCTAGAGCGGCGGCCAGCGCAATGGCTACATCGGAAAGGTACAACTCGTGAAGATTGGAAGCGTACAGCCTGAACACGGACGCCGCAGCGAACAGGAAGGGATGAAGTGCGAGCGTTCCTACTCTCCCAAGGCCAGTCGAACCCCCCTCGGAGCGAAGGCTGGCTTGCGCAAGGTCTGCCTGATCGCTGACTTTATCTCGCATCGCGCATTACCCCCGCCATTAGCGCCGTTAAGGGCCCGCGGCGGGTCGAGACGGAGCAGCCACGGTCTCACCAACGCCCCCTCTTAGGGATAGATGAACTTTTTGTGACGGTCTGCGTTCCTGTTTGGGCCACTGAATGATCAGCATTTTCAACGTGCTGGTATTCTTATCAGGAGAACCGTTCAAATGTACAATTTTGGCGCTCAGAGCTTCCGCCTCGCGATTGCCGGGATGGTCCTCGGAATGACGACGTCGTCGGCCCATGCCTATCTCGATCCGGGCACCGGCAGCATCATCTTGCAGGTACTGTTGGGCGGCGTTGCCGGGGTTGCCCTCGCCGGCAAGCTCTACTGGCACAAGTTTCTTTCGCTGATCGGGGCGGGACGGCAAATGGAGAAGGACAAGCAACTCTCCGGCAAGCGGAGCGCAGTTCCGGACGACCGCAGCCGTCAGTAGAAGCAACGTGCCGTCCACCGTCGACCGGGCGAATCCGATCCCCTCCGTCGTCTCTTGGAGAAGGGGCGGACGCCGAACCCGGCTCTTCGGTTTCGTTAACTACCAGAAGTCGTCCGCTCACAATTGGCGGAATACGTTCCCGGCGAGCAGCACCAGATAGCCCAGCATCAGGACCGTAAAGCCGGTCTGCATATAGAGAACCGTAAGCGGGACCCAGTGGACGAGCGCAGCGAAGATCGCCAGAACGAGGGAAATCAGGAGCGTCACTGAAGTCGGCGGTGTAAGTGGCCAATCGCGCATCATGTCCTCCCCAAATGCCCAGTTGAAGATGAACGCACTACTTGTGTTGCCGAGCGGCGGCCCAGCCGGGTCTGCTCTCATCCCCGCCTACTACCACGGAACTGGTCGAACACTTCCTGAAGGCTGTCGATCTGGCCCTGTTCGACATCTCGGCCGGTCTCGAGCCGATCGCCGAACAGCGCCGAGCCAAAACCCGTTTGCAGCCCGCTGCCAGACGTCTGCGTTTGGCCGCTCTTGGTGAGCAAATCGCGCAAGATTTGGCCCAGTATGTCTCCGCCCGGGACTTGTTGTTTGGAATCGCCGGCCCCCCCCTTTCCAGGGATGTCGATCTCGACGGGACCGACAATAACGGGTTTGACTCGGCCCTCTCGAATGCCCTTCTCCAATTCACGTAGAATTTGGGAGAGCAGGTCGCCGCCGGGAGCGCCATCTCCGCCCGTATCGGTCGGATCTCTCTCCGGCTGGTCGCTTGGCATGGGCCCCTTCGGAGCCGGGCGCGACGGCTCGCCCGCGTCCCGATTGGGACCGAGAATGTCGCCGATGGGAGGAATCCCCCAAGGCGAGGAGTCTCCTTTACTCGCCGGTTCCGATTGTCCCGGCGCCGGCTGTCCCTGTCCGAACATTTGCCGGAGAATATCGATCAGTCCGCCGCCTTGCTCTGGCGCCTCCTGTGGGGCCCTTCTCGAGCCGCTGCGCATCAGACCGGAAATAATGATCCCGGCGATGACCGGCAGCAGCTTCTTCAGAACGCTCGACGTGACGCCGGAGAGATTCTGAGCCTGATTGGCTATCGCGCGGCTTGCTTCGCGCGAGCCGAACATCGTGGCGAGAGCAGCATTGCCGGCGGCCCGTCCCTCGCGCGAGACGGCCACTTGAGGATCATCATAGATCGCGTCCAACTCTGGCTGTTGCGCCATCAAGGCGAAAAGATTTCCGAGTCCTTCCGGCGTCGCCGTGGATTGCTTGAGGCCCATCGAGATCGCCGGCAAGAGCGCCGCAACGGCGGCCTCGGTCTGTTGCGGCGTGAGCCCGAACTCGCGACTGAGCGCCGTCATCGCTTCGCCATGTTGAGCATCAGCCAGGATCCCATACAGATTGGCCATGTCCGCATCCTCTTCGTTACTGACTACGGGGGTGATCTTAGGGCCAAAACCAACGCCCTAACATCACCTCGGACCGCTCGGGCGCTGAATCGACGGGAGGAATTTCAAGCTTTTCGGGCTTGGGCCGCGATCAGATAGTATCGCCGCTGCCGGCATGGCGATGTTTCACAAGCCGTGAGGCATCGCGTCACGGGTCCCGTGGGCTTATAATCCTGCCTCCAGGGACTTCTGGGGGAGGACACGCAGATGCCGTTCACAGTCAGCGAGTTGGTGGTTTGGCTCATCGTTGGCGCGATCGCGGGCTCGCTTGCCGGGTCGCTGGTCACCGGCCGGTGGGAAGGGCTCGGCCGCTGGACGAGCCTCGGCATCGGATTGGTCGGCGCGCTGATCGGCGGCACGCTCTTCAAGCTGTTCGGCTTGTGGTCCGGCCTCTCGTCCGTCTCCATCTCTCTTCGCGATGTGGTTGCGGCCTTCATCGGCTCGTTGATCTTCCTGCTGATCCTCTGGATCGTCAGGCAGAGCAAGGCCGCCTAGACCAACGCGGCATGCCGCAGCTCGATCGAGGGTTCTGCCGCGCCGCTCAGACGTGCTCGAGGAAGTCGTCGAGGTCGAGCGTCGAGCGTACGCCGAGATTGTTTGCGTGCGCCGTCAGGAACCGCTCGGCGCAGTCGCGGCCCTCGTCGCGCAACATGCGGAAGAATTCCCACTCGGCATTGAGCTTCGAGGAATAGCCAAGCTCGGTCATCATCGGGCTGTCGATGCGGTGCATGCGCATCTTGGCCCACCGGGCAGCTTCGCTGGCACCAGCGCCGTTGCCGTTACCTGCGTCCGCCACCTGTCGAAGCAACGCGATCATCCGCAGCTCCTTGAGCAGGTTCGCATTGAATGAAACCTCGTTGACGCGGTTGACAATCTCGCGCGCCGAGCGTGGCGTGTCGGCAGGCAAGCGGACGCGAGCAGGACGTCCGGGGTCACCTCGACGTTGCGGAACACGCGGCCCCGGCCGGTCCGGACATTGGTGGCGGTCACGAACAGCTTAATCGGCGCCTTGGCGAGGCGCTCGAAGTCGATACACGCACCGAGAATGTCGCGTAAGGGGATGGCTCCGTGTGGATTGAGATCGTATGGCGAGAAGATGCGGGCCATGAGATCGAGCGTGAGAAAGGCGGGGGACGTATCGAGAGTCCATCGCCCCAGCAGCATGTCCAAAGGCGTTCGCTGGAACAGACTCCACTCAGCCGCGCGGGAGACGCTGCGCCAGAACTGCTCAAGACGTGCCTTGGCCCCCGCGGCGGCGCCCTCCGCATGGCCGTCGGCAAGCACCGCAGCGTTCATGGCGCCCGCCGAGGTGCCGGAGATTCCCTCTATAGCGATGCTCGGCTCGTCCAGAAGGCGGTCCAGCACACCCCAGGTGAAGGCTCCATGGGCGCCGCCGCCCTGCAGGGCGAGGTCCACGAGGACGGGGCATCGCGTGAGTTTGACGCGGAACTCATCGGGGCTTACGCGGGCCGGAAGCGTTTGACCGAATGGCGGACAGGCTGGGCTTAACGCGGGTGCCCGTCAATGGCCGTCGAGGCGGCCCAATATAGGGGAGTGCAGCATGGTTTAAGCAATGCCGGCACTCAGCAGTGGAACGAACCGAGCCCAATTCCGGTTACGTCATTGTCAATTGGGAGTCTCGGAATGCATCGGATGATGCTGTTCCTGTGGCTGTTGGGAGCCGCGATTTATGCCGGCTTCGGCCTTGTGTCGCCCCCGCACGTCGAAAAGCACGAAACCGCCGACGAGCCTCTGAGGATGGAGGTAGACGGCGCGCCAAAAGCGCCCGAGGCAGTGGAGAGGTCCGAGAGCCCACTGCCTCGCGATCGAATTCCGACCAGAACGCAAGCCCAAACCGACAAAGGCCAAGAACACGCCTCCATTAATCGACCCAATATGGTCGAGGGAACCGCGCCAACGGATGCGACCGACGTTGACCCCGCGCCCGTATCTCCACATGCGACAGGCCTTCAGCCTCAAACCGACGCTCCGAAATTGCCGGAAAGTGAGACCGCCTTCGGCCAGGTTTCGCAGGAAGCGCCCGTTCACAGCGGCCCTTCCGTCGATTCCGCGATTGTTGGTTACGCGAGCGCCGGCGCTCCCGTGCACATGGTCGAGCGCCGCGCCGGCTACGCAAAGGTCATTGACCCGAGCAGCGGCAAAGAGGGCTGGATCTACGAGATCTACGTTCTTCCGTCCGAACAAATCGACGTCGCGGAGCCGCAACAAGGGCCGGGACAGGCGGCCAGCGCGGAGCCCGACGCAAGAGCGTTGTCCGAAGCGCCGCCGCAAAAGCGTTGGGCAGAAAAGAAGGGTAAGAAGAAATTCGCTGGTAAACGCAAGCGGCTAAGGTTGGGGTTTCGGTTTCGGCGACGCTGATTGAATGGTCGGAATTCATGAACGAAAGCGGAGGACGGGGGAACCTACTAGGTTGACGGCGACATCGTCATCGCCGGAGTGCGCGACAGCTTTACTCGCAGCGTGATCGAAGCTCTCGCTCGAAAGAAAAAGAATCAGCGCCGGGAGCGATCTGAGGTCAGGAACAAGCATCTCCCGCAGTGGCCGATCGCTAGCACGCGGGTGGATTGAAGATTATCGCGCGCCGATTAAGCGAAGACACTGCCGCCGCAGCTTTGATGAGGCCGGCGGCTTACGGCGAACGCGGCTAGGCTGCAGAGCTTGGGATCAATCCGTTCGCCGTAAGTTGTCTTTAATCCGTGTCTACTTCTGCTCGCTGTCTGGATTGTCGGGTGAGACGAGCATCATTGGCGGGATCTTGAGGCTGGTTGCGGAAAACATCTTGAAGAAGGTCATCTCGAGCTCCCTCCCTTAATCAAATTGCTAACGGCTCCAGCGGCAAGGCAGGCAACGCGTCACCTCGCCAAGAGCTTTAAGAAGAGGTCTGCCGAACCTGGAATTCCCTAGCCCGTATGCAGGCACTGCTCGAACTAAAGGTCGGTTTCGTTCGCGTCAGCTTAAGTCCTCTCCGGGCATAAGCTTCAATTCGACCTCGAAGCCTTCCTTCTGGAGATCGCTGGCCTTGGCGTAAGCCTCTTCTTCGGTCTCGACAATGACGCGGGCCCTAAAGGCCCCGTAGTCCAGGTTCGAGCAGATCAGCCGGGCACGCCGCTCGTCAAGCACGAGGTCTGCATAGCGCAAGCCGTGCAGGAATTTCACCTAATAGGCTTCGCGTCTGAGTACTTGCCGCTAGCTAGTAGGGGCGCCGCTAAGACCTAGGCTCTTAGAGATGTCGGCGAGAGTCGCCTTCTCGGAGTCACTTATCCGCACGCCACCGATGCCGACTAATCCACCTTCCGTAGCAGCTTCTGCCACCCTCCGTCCCAGACCTCGCAGCCATGTCTTGAACGCAATCGCATCAGCCGGCGCTTTGGCTTCGAGAATGGCAGAGACCCCAAACCAAACTTTCAACTGAACGCTGTACGCACTCCTTCGGGCCCGCGTCTGCAAAACGGGCGCGCAATGCCGTCTGGACGTTGGATCGGCCTTGCCGTCACGCGCACGCCGATCCTCGTGTTCAGCATGCACAACGACCCCTTCGCCGCCGACCTGCATGTGAGCTGCAAGACGATCGCCAATACGTGTAGCCAGCTAAAGACCAAGCTCGGGGTGCACTCACTGCCGGAGCTGATGCGTATCGCCATTGAGTCTCTTCCGGCGGTGCCCGGCAAGAGCTTCAAGGACTAGGCCCGGTCGAGAAATAGTGCGTAACCAGCCAACCCGTTCCGATGCGATACCGCGGCGGCGATCTCCCGCAAGTGCGGAAGGCGTGAATGCTAACCGGCGATGCGCGCCGTTCCGGTGGCGCCGTCGTTGCGCACCCAATGAACGTTGCTGCCATTGACGGTGAAGCCGTAGCAATAGGTTTTGCCCTCGAGCCAGCTCGACCAGCGCTGGCAGAGCTTGTCCTCGGCAATCCACCACTTGCCGCGGTCAGATGCGCCATCGCCGCGCGAGAAGGTGGCGGCGACCGCGCCCATGCTGCCCTTCATGGTGCCGCCGGCGCCATAGACGATCGGCAGGTCGAAGCCTGAAATCCTGAGATAGACGGTCTTGCCGCTCACCGCCTGGCGCAACGCCTCGCCCTTGAGTCCGGCGGATTTGGTGGCGGCATCGGCCTCGATGCTCACCACGGAGACGGCGGCGCCGAGCATAAGCGCGGTCAAGGCAGCGGCAGCGGAAAGAGTCTTGAACATTGCGTCGCCCTTCGTCTTGGAGGCGCCTCCCACGGCGCCTGGGTCATACGGACGGGAGCCGAGGCTCTCGCCCTCACTCCATGGGCCTGTTTTTGGCGGGGTCCCGTTGAACCGAGCCTGAGCGGGCCGTTCATCTGGCGTTCACCTGAAAAATCCGCAAATCGAAGCAAATATTCGCCATTGGGCGCGCGTCCGCACGCCTTGGTGACTTGCATTCGATATGAAGCGCAGGGTTTGATCGGCCAGGAGCATCGATCATCCAAGCTTCGGAGAGAAGAATGTCGACGAAAGATGCAAAACTGAACCTACGCGATTACAGCCGCCTTTATAGGGATGGCCCTTGCTCTTGCTCCGGTGGGCGCCGGCGCCGAGGAGCCTGCCGGCACCTCGGCGACCAAGCCTGACGCCGTCAAGAGTGGGTCCAAGGCCCTTTCCGGGGCGCGCTCGGGCGGGACATCGTCAGGCGCCGTCTCGGCGCCCCCCTAGCGTGTCGGCATCGGGGTTTCGCCGCGATAGTCGTAAAAGCCGCGCTTGGTCTTTCGTCCGAGCCAGCCCGCCTCGACATATTTCACCAAGAGCGGACAGGGCCGGTACTTCGAATCCGCGAGGCCTTCGTACAGGACCTGCATGATCGAGAGACAGGTATCGAGCCCGATGAAATCGGCAAGCTGCAATGGCCCCATGGGGTGATGGGCGCCGAGCCGCATGGCGGTGTCGATGGCATCGACCGAACCCACGCCCTCGTAAAGGGTGTAGACCGCCTCGTTGATCATCGGCAGCAGGATGCGGTTGACCATGAAGGCGGGGAAATCCTCCGAGACCGCGGTGGTCTTGCCGAGAGTCTCGACGAAGTCCTTGGCCCGGCCGAAGGTGATATCCTCGGTGGCGATGCCCCGGATCATCTCCACCAGCTCCATCACCGGCGCTGGATTCATGAAGTGCAGGCCGATGAAGCGCTCGGGCCTGTCGGTCGTGGCGGCGAGTCTGGTGATCGAGATGGAGGATGTGTTGGTGGCAACGATGGCGTCCGGCTTGAGGAATGGACAAAGCGCCACGAAGATCTTGCGCTTCACCGTCTCGTCTTCAGTGGCGGCTTCCACCACGAGATCGGCGTCGGCAAAGCCTTGAAAAGAGTCGGCGAAGTTGATGCGCGCCATCGCGCGCTGGCGCTCGTCCTCGTTGATCTTGCCCGAGGCCACTTGGCGGGACATGTTCTTGTCGATGATCTTGATCGTAGTGTCGAACCGCTCCTTGGCGAGATCTTTTATCGCCACATTGTAGCCGGCGAGCGCCACCACATGGGCGATGCCGCCGCCCATCTGCCCCGCCCCAACGATCCCGACTTTGCGAATGGGTTCCACGTTACGCTCCCGCCTCGGATACGAATCCGCGAGGACGTCCGCGTTTCGAACTATGTCGTCCATGGTCATTCCTCATGAACCCGCTTACTTTCAATAGCCTGCCTTTTTCAGTTCGGCATCGAGTTCCGGCAGGACCTTGAACAGGTCGCCGACCAGCCCGTAATCCGCGACTTGGAAAATCGGTGCGTCGGCATCCTTGTTGATGGCGACGATGACCTTCGAGTCCTTCATGCCCGCGAGGTGCTGGATGGCCCCCGAGATGCCGACAGCGATATAGAGTTCGGGCGCCACCACCTTGCCTGTCTGACCGACCTGGTGATCGTTCGGCATATAACCGGCATCGACCGCAGCCCGGCTCGCGCCGACCGCAGCGCCGAGCCGGTCGGCGAGCGGCTCGAGCAGCTTCTTGAAATTGTCGCCGGACGCCATGCCGCGCCCGCCGGAAATCACGATGCGGGCGGATGTCAGCTCCGGGCGTTCGCTGACGCTGATGTCGGCACCCTCGAATTTTGAAAGGCCGAGGGCGTCGACGGGCTTGATGGACTCGATCCCCGTCGAGCCGCTTTCGCCGACACTCGCAAACGCCGTCGTGCGAACCGTCGCGACGATGGTCTTGTCGGTGGTTTGCACCGTCTCGAGCGCGTTGCCGGCATAGATCGGACGCACGAACGTGTCGGGCGATTTGACCTCCACGATGTCGGAGATCTGCGCCACGTCGAGCAGCGCCGCGACGCGGGGCAGCACGTTCTTGCCCATGGTCGTCGCCGGCGCCAGCAGCACCGAGTAGTTCTCCATCAAAGACAGGATCGTCGCCGCGGTTTCCTCCGCCAAACGCCCGGCGAGATGCGGCGCTTCAGCGAGCAGAACCTTACGGACGCCTTCGAGCTTGGCGGCTTCCTCAGCGACGCTCTTGCAGTCCTCTCCGGCAACGAGGATGTCGACGTCGCCGCCGAAGGCGAGAGCGGCGGACAGCGCCTTGGCCGTCGCCGGCGCGAGAGTCTTGTTATCGTGCTCTGCCAGCAACAGGACCGCCATTCTACAGAACCCCTACCTCGTTCTTCAGCTTGTCGACAAGCACGGCGGCGCTATCCACTTTGACGCCGGCTTCGCGCCCTTTCGGCTCGGCGACGCCGAGGATCTTGAGGCGCGGCGCGATGTCAACGCCGAGCGTCTCGGGCGTTATTTCCTCGATCGGCTTCTTCTTCGCCTTCATGATGTTGGGCAGCGATGCGTAGCGCGGCTCGTTGAGGCGAAGGTCCGTGGTGATGACGGCGGGCCGCGACAGGCTCACAGTCTCGAGACCGCCGTCGACCTCGCGGGTCACTTTCACCTTGTCGCCGTTGAGCTCAATCTTCGAGGCGAAGGTGCCTTGCGGCGAGCCGAGCAGCCCTGCGAGCATTTGGCCGGTCTGGTTGCAATCGTCGTCGATTGCCTGCTTGCCCATGATCACCAGATCGGGCTTCTCGTTCTCCACCACCACTTTCAGCACTTTGGCGACCGAGAGCGGCTCGACGGCCGCATCCGTCTTGACCAGGATCGCGCGGTCGGCCCCCATGGCGAGCGCGGTACGCAGGACGTCCTGCGCCTTGGCATTGCCGATGGACACGGCGACAACCTCGGTCGCCTCGCCGCGTTCCTTGATGCGGACGGCTTCCTCGACGGCGATCTCGTCGAACGGATTCATCGACATCTTCACGTTAGCGAAGTCGACTCCGCTGCCGTCGAACTTGACGCGGACCTTGACGTTGGCATCGATGACCCGCTTTACGGGCACGAGAATCTTCATGCGGCTAGCGTTCCCCGCACATGCTGCTTAAGGCCCCCCGGCCTAGCATTTCGCAGATGCGAAATGGCGGCGACCCTACTGCCGCCCCCGGCCCAAGTCAACGGTTCTAGGGTTTTCCAGACGGTTCTAGGCCCCCCCTCGCGTCTTGTCGAACAGCACTACACCGCGCCGCCGCATAAATAAAATAAGCACGGCGCCGGCCATCAGACCGCCGATATGGGCCCACCAAGCCACGGCTTCCTCGCCCTCGAACACGAGATTGGCAACTTGCGCCAAAATCCAGATGCCAAGCGCCCAGGCGGCGGTGATCTTGATGGGGATGCGCCACAGCGCCAGAACCCACACTTTGACCTTGGGATGCAGGATCAAATAGGCGGCGATGACACCCGCCACGGCCCCTGACGCGCCGATGAGCGGCAGGTCCGATTCCGGCATCATCCAGGTATGCAGCAGAGCGGCGAAGATCCCACACATCAAATAGAACATGATGAAGCGCAGGTGACCCATCGCGTCTTCGATGTTGTCGCCGAACACCCACAGAAATAGCATGTTGCCGATGAGGTGAATCCAGCCGCCGTGCAGGAACATGTAGGTGACGAGCGTAAAGCGCTCCGGCATCGGAAAGGCACCGCTGGCGAACATGGGCCCGTCGCCCACCACGCTCGCGGTCAGCCGCGCAGGAATGACGGCAAACGCCGCGGCGTTCTCCTCGTCCAGCGGGATGAACCAGCCCGTGCCGAAGATGACGTAGAGGACCACATTAAGAACGATGATCCCCACCGTGACGTACTGAAAGCGGATTCGCTTTAGCGGGTTGGTGTCGTGAAGCGGGACGAACACAACTGCACCATCGTCCTCGTCAGCGGTTCTTCCCCGGAACCCACATCACGTCGGAACTGCCCTTGTAGTTGGCGAAGCGTGCGGCGACGAACAGAAAGTCAGACAGCCTGTTGATGTAGCGAAGTGCCGAGTCGCTCACCGCTTCGCCGAGCCTCGAGGCGAGAGCCACGATCAGGCGCTCGGCGCGCCGCGATACGGTGCGGGCGAGATGTAGGAAGCTCGCGGCGGGTGTGCCGCCCGGCAGCACGAAGGACTTGAGCGGTTGAAGCGACTTGTTCATGTCGTCGATTTCGGTCTCGAGGCGTTCGACCTGCGCGTCGGTCACTTGCAGACGCCCGCGCGCATCCTTGGTCTCGTCCGGGAAGCACAGATCGGCACCGAGATCGAACAGGTCGTTCTGAATGCGCGCCAGCATGGCATCCAGCTTCGGATCGGCGTCCCGCGTATACATGCGCGCAAGCCCGATGATGGCGTTGGTTTCGTCCAGCGTGCCGTAGGCCTCGACGCGCAAATCGTATTTCGCCACGCGCCGCCCGGAGCCGAGCGCAGTCGTGCCGTCGTCGCCGGAGCGTGTATAGATCTTGTTGAGGACTACCATAACCACCCGCCCTTAAACGCAAGGGCCCGCGGACCGCCTTTGTGAGCGTAGCGTAGCTTGGCGCGGTGGGGGGTCAAGCCTTCGTTATCACGGCTTATGGCCCGCCAGGTAGATCACCGCCATCACGATGATGATGGCGATGAATTGCAGCAGAACGCGCGCCCGCATTAGCTTCTGGCTGAGATTGGGGTCTCCGCCGCGAAGCATGTTCCACAAGCCAAGCAGCAGCACGACGGCAACCGCGGCAAGCGCGAACGGGATGATGGTGCGCAGGGTGTCTTCCATGATTTCACTCCCAGCCGTCCGGCGAAGGGACACGCACATAGCCCGAACGCCCGAGCGGAGGACTTTAGTTGCTTGCGGCGACCGCGTCGAGCGCGCGGGTCGAAAGCAGCCGGCGCAGAAAAACCGCGGCGTAGGTCGGAAACGTGACGTAGTAGCGGGCTTTCGGCCGGTTGCTTTCGAGCGCGTGGGCCAGCTTGGCGGCGACCGCCTCCGGCCCGAGCTTGAAGCTCTGATTGCCGCCGCCTTCCATAGCGGCGATCCGCCGCCGGTAGGTTTCGCTATGGGGCGACGCCTCCATGTCGACATTGCGCCGGTAGGCCTCGAGCGCGTGCTCGACGAAGCGCGTGGCGATCGGCCCCGGCTCGATCAGCGACACCTGGATTCCCGCACCTCTCAGCTCCATGCGCAGCGCGTCGGCCAGCGACTCGACCGCGTATTTCGAGGCGCAATAGGCGCCGCGATAGGGCGCCGTGATGAGGCCGAGGACCGAGGAGCAGAACACGATCCGCCCGTGCCCCACTTGGCGCATCGCCGGGATGATGCGGCTAGTGAGATCGTGCCAGCCGATGACATTGACCTCGAACTGGGCGCGCAACACCTCCGACTTGAGGTCCTCAACCGCGCCGGGCTGTCCGTAGGCGCCGTTGTTGAACAGCGCCGTGAGCCGGTCGCCCGTCGCCGTGAGCACCATCGCCGCAGCCTCCGCGATCGAGGCGGGTTCGGCATAGTCCAGATAGAGCGCCTCGACGCCTTCCTGGTCCTTCAGCCGTGCGATGTCCTCCGGTTTGCGGGCCGTTGCGAACACGCGCCAGCCGCGCGCCTTCATTTCGCGCGCCGACGCGAGCCCGATGCCCGACGAGCATCCGGTGATGAGGACCGAGCGGCCTTCGGTGCGCATCACGGGCTCGGGTGCCTGGCGCGCATGAAGGTCAGAATATGGCCCGCGACTACCTCGGGCGTCTCCTCGACCGCGAAATGACCGGCATCGATCAGGTGCAGTTCCGCATCGGGTAGGTCGCGCAGATAGGCCTCGGCGCAGGCCGCGATGAAGGCTGGATCGTTCTTGCCCCACACGATCAACTCCGGGAGCAGCCGCTCCCGCATCAATCTCTGCCAAGCCGGATAGCGGTCGATATTCGTCTGATAGTCCTGGAAGGGCTGCACCTGGATCCTTTTGTCCTTCTCTTTGCGAAGGAACGCGAGATCGTGGGTCCGGCTGTCCGGGCTCATGATGTCGCGCTTCTCGGTGCGCACATCGCGGAGATATTGCTTGTTGACGATGGAGTCTTCTCCCGCGCGCTCACAGAGCGAGGCCACCGTTGCGGGCCCGCGATCCTCGTGTGCCTTCCGGAAGAATTCGCGCCGCTCGGGCGTCAGTCCATCCAGATAGGCATCCGCATTTTGCACGACGATCGCCTCGACGGCATCGGGATCGCGCTCCATCAGCCTGAAACCGACCGGAGCGCCAAAGTCCTGCATAGCGCCAAAGTCCTGCATATAGAGCGTGTATGTGTCCAATTTCAGCTCGCGCAGCAGGCCCTGAACATGATCGGCCAGCCGGCGAATGTGTACGGCGCGACATCGGGATCGGGCCGCGCGCTGTAGCCAGAGCCGAGATAGTCGGGCGCGACGACGACGTAATGCGGCGACAGCATCGGGATCAGCTCCCGATAAGTATGCGAAGAGGCCGGGTTGCCGTGCAGCAGAACGATCGTCGGCTTCTTGGGATCCCCGGCCTCATGGTAGAAAATCTCACGTCCATCGACGGAGGCGGTTCGATAGGAGGTCTTCGGTGGAAGCTTGAGATCCGCCGCATGCAGCGGCACGGCCAGAAGCCACGCCAGGAGCGCAACCATGGAAGCGATGAGCGTGACCTGGCGCAAATGAGGAATCGGTCTAGCGGTTGAGGATGAAGATGACGAAGTTCAACCCGGCCGCGAACGAGACCCACAGCACGAGCGGGATCAAGAGAAGCGACGCCAGCCTGCTCAGGCGGTCGAACATCACGATGGTAATGACGATGGCGATGACGAACGCGATGATCACGCCGAGTCCGTAGGGGGGCTGTGCAGCCAGAAGAACGCCACCGACCACAGCACGCCGATCGCCAACTGAATGCCGAACCAGACGAGCGCGAGCCTCTTGCTCTTTGCACTGCCGTGCGCGCGCCATACGCGCCACACGGCGATGACCTGGAGCGCATAGAGGATCGGCCAGACGATCGGGAAGGCGCTGTTCGAGGGCGTGAAGCCGGGCTTCTGTAGCGTCGCGTACCAATCGAGATTGGGCCGCGTCAGCGCCCCCCAATCAAAAGTACCGCAAGGCAGGCAAGCCCGACAATAACCGGGACCGCGACTGATTGTCTATCGGCCAGATCTACAGTCATTCCCTGGGGCCACTACTAACAGGGGGGCCGTCTATTTAGAAGGCGGAGCTTGAACCTAGGCCGTCTGCGCTTCGAGGAGCGCCTTGACTCAAGGATGCCAAACGTTGCCATCGGCTTCAAATTGTCGTCCAGAATCTCGTAGATGATTCCATCGACATTCCGGTTGCTGAAGAAGACGACGACATCCTGGTCGCAGCCACCTTCGCGATGCGGCTCCCCCGCCGGCGGGTGTGTAGCTGTCGACGGGACGCACCTCTTCGGCAAATGGGTCAGCAAAGCGCCTAACTTGACCGATACGATCGGCCGCTCGGCGCGCGGGCTGAACGCAATGTTACAAACCTCAACGGAGCTCTCGCTCGTGCGACAAGACTCGCGTGTCCAAGGGTCGATCAAGTTCTTAAACCCCAAGTGCGAGGGCCGCTACCCTTCGAGCAGGCGGCGGGCGATGACGTGCGCCTGGATCTCCGCGGCGCCCTCGAAGATCGACAGGATGCGCGCGTCGCACAGCACGCGGCTGATCGTGTATTCGAGCGCGAAACCGTTGCCGCCGTGAATCTGGAGCGAATTGTCGGCAGCCGCCCAGGCAACCCGCGCCGCGAGCAGCTTGGCCATGCCGGCTTCAAGATCGCAGCGCCGCCCCGCATCCTTCTCGCGTGCGGCGAAATAGGTGAGCTGGCGCGCGAGCAGGATCTCCGCCGCCATCATGGCGAGCTTGTCCGAGACGCGGGGGAAGGCGATGATCGGCTTGCCGAACTGCACGCGCTCCATGCCGTAGCGCAAGCCCAGATCGAGCGCCGACTGAGCCACTCCGATAGCCCGCGCCGCGGTCTGGATGCGCGCTGCCTCGAAGGTCTGCATGAGCTGCTTGAAGCCCTGACCTTCCGTGCCGCCCAGTAGATTTGCGGCAGGCACTTCGAACCCGTCGAAGGAGATGTCGTATTCCTTCATGCCGCGATAGCCGAGGACCTCGATCTCGCCCCCCGACATGCCCTTTGCTGGGAAGGGATCCTCGTCCGTGCCGCGCGGCTTGGGCGCCAGGAACATCGATAGGCCGCGATAGCCCTTCTCGTTCGGGTCGGTGCGCGCCAGCACGGTCATCAGGTCGGCGCGCGCGGCGTGCGTGATCCAGGTCTTTTGCCCGTTGATGCGGAAGACGTCGCCGTCCTTCACCGCGCGGGTCGTCAGCGAAGCGAGATCGGAGCCCGTGTTGGGCTCGGTGAACACGGCCGTCGGCAACACCTCGCCGCGCGCGATCTTCGGCAGCCATTCCTGCTTCTGGGCGTCGGTGCCGCCATTGAGAATTAGCTCCTCCGCGATCTCCGAGCGCGTGCCAAGTGAGCCGACGCCGATATAGCCGCGGCTCAATTCCTCGGAGACGACGCACATCGCCTCCTTGCCGAGGCCGAGCCCGCCATAGTCCTCAGGCAGCGTCAGCGAGAACACGCCGAGCCCCGACATCTGCGAGATCAGCTCTATCGGCACATACTCGTCCTTGAGATGCCATTCCTGCGCGTGTGGCACCACTTCGGCCTCGGAGAAGCGTCGCATCTCTGCGCGGATCGACTCATAGGTCTCATCGAGACCGGGGTCGCCGAAATTTGCCGCGGCGACGCCTAGCGCGTCCTTGATAAGCGCGACAGCGCGTGCGCGCATCTCGGGCGTCGTGCCGTGGATCAATGCCGACACTTCGTCGGTCAGAAAGTCATTCTGGGCGGAGTTCGGGACACCCAACTCATGCAGCCGCGCGATCTCGCCCTGGCTCATGACGACGCCGCCGGCAAGCTGGCACACATATTCGGAGGCGCCGATCTGGCTGAGCAACACCTCAATCTCGCCGAAGCGGCCCTCGCTCTCCATGCGCTTCGCGTAGTCGGCGATCTGCCGGATGGCCTCGACATAGGTGGCGGTCCAGGCGAGCCCGTGCGCCGCGTGCTGCTCGCTTTCGAGCGCCGCGGAGTCGATCTTGCCGCCCGAGACAACCTTGGCCGAGACCGCCTCGATCGCCCGGTCGCGCAAAGCGCCGGCGGCTTCGGCGGCGGCCTCCAGCAGAGGGATCAATGTGGTGGGGCTCGGCGCCGCGTGCCCAGTCAAGCTCTCGGCAGCAGTCAACTCTCGCTCCTCACGCGATTGGGTCGAATAGCCGGGCACACGGAAGCCTGCTCCGCAGCCGGAGTCAAACCCAATCGCGTGAAAAAGCGCCGAGAATTAAGAGGCCGCCGTCTGGCGCCAGCTCGGCTCGCCCAAGGGCTCCTGCACCACCCCGGTCCAGGTCCTCTCCTCGGGAACCTCCGCCGGAGCGGATTGCGCAGGAGCGGACTCTGCCGGGGCAGGCTCTGCTTGGGCGGGCTCGGCCGGAGCAGCCGCGGGCTCTTCGTTGGTTGCCGGGCTTTTGCTCGCCGCGGC
>JBOHJE010000052.1:0-19924 GCA_050728375.1 Methyloceanibacter sp. | reverse complement strand
GGAGATCAGCGAGCTGTGCGATCAGACGCTCCCATTGGACGACCCGGACAAAGTGCTCGCCGAGATCGAGGCGGCCGACGCACCCGACGCCTATCTACGCTCTCTGCATCCGAAGCACGAGGGCTTCGCCCGTCTGCGTCAGGCGCTTGTTCAAGCACGGGCGAAGAGCGAGGAGGGCCCCAAGCCAGAAAATGCCGAAAAGCCGGAGATTGCAGAACGCGACATGCGACGCCTCATCCTCAATCTCGAACGCTGGCGTTGGCTGCCTGACGACCTCGGCGCCACCTATATTTGGCTCAATACGCCGGAGTTCACGCTTTACGTCTTCAAGGACGGGAAGGAGATCTACTCCGACAAGACGCTGGTGGGCACGATCGGCCACGCCACGCCGGTATTCTCGGCCGACTTGGCGACCATCGTGTTCAACCCCGAGTGGATTGCGCCGGAGTCGGTCCGGGAGGAAACGATTCAGCCGCAGCTCCGCAGCAAGAATTACGACTTCTTCCGCAAATATCGGTTCTCGGTGCGTTATCGCGACCGTCCGGTCAACGTGGCCAGGGTCGACTGGCGGCGGGTCGACATCGACGACTTCACCTTCATTCAGAAGCCGGGTCCAGGCAACAATCTGGGCAAGGTGAAATTCCTCTATCCCAACGAGCACGACGTTTACATGCACGACACGCTTCCGCTGCGGAAAAAGGCTTTCAAGGAAGCCGGACGCGATATCGGCAATGGCTGCGTGCGCATGGAGCGACCCGACAAGTTCGCCGAGCTGCTGCTGGCCGAGGATAAACAATGGCCGGCGAGCCGGGTGAAGGCTCTTTGGGACAAGAGCGTCAACGAGGCCGTGACCATCGACGGCGAATTTCCGGTGCATACCGTCTACTTCACGGCGGTGGCCGGCGAGAACAGCAAGGTTGCAACATTTGCGGATGTCTACGGGCTCGATAGAAAGCTCGCGACGGCGATGTTCGGCGACGACAAGGGGTTCCCCGAACCACCACCGGAGAAGAAGCGAAAGCAATTGCCGACGTCCTCTCCCTCGCGGTGGTCGCCTGATCGCGGAGGCGTCGCCGGCGCGCTCGATAGCTTCCTCGACTAGGATCGGCCGCCCGCGACAAGGCCTGTGTGAGGGGATCCAGAGCCCCGGTCCGGTGTTGCCTGAAATTCGGTATTTTCCCGCGCCAAAATATTTCCGCCAAGGAGACGAAGGCCATGCGCTTCGTAGACATTTCGATCCGTTCGATGACGGATCTCGCCTTCAGCGCCGGGATCGGCCTCGTTGCCGGGGCGCGGCCGGCCCGAGCCGATATCTGCTTCGATCTCTGAGTCGAACGGAACTCGATCTACAGGGCCAACGGCTACTGCTTCAAGACATCCAGGGCGATCAACTATTTCGCCAATGCTGGCTGCCTCTATGACAGCGAGGCGAGCGTGCCGATGTCACGCGCCGAGAAGCAGCGCGTGCTCACGATCAAGAAGCGGGAGAAGCAGCTCGGTTGCCTTTAGTCGTTTAGGCACACTTCCAGGCATTTAGGGCGGGGTTCTGCGGTGGCGGCCAGGCGCGTGCTAATATCCGTCGCTTTTTTGCGCTGTTCCCTTCGAGATCGGGAGGATCCCATGGTGCGTGAGTCTTCGACTGGCGGAGCCTGGGTGCCGAAGATGCTGGGTGTCTAGACTCCACGGCAACCGTTTGAGCCGTGGCGGCTTTGTGCGCCGTTGCTCGGCGCGCAGCCGGCGGAAGCCAATTGTTACGAACTGATCGGTTGCACTGCCAAAGACCACTTTAAGACGCTTGAACTCGCGCAGCTCGGCTGTCAGCCTCTGTGGGAAGTGCGCAACACGATCCAAGAAGGTCGAGAAGAAAAAGGGCTGCCTATAGCGCCGCCAGGCGGCATCAGCGCCCCTCATCTAGGAAACTGCGCACCACTTCGTTGAAGCGCTGCGGCCGTTCGAGGTGAACGAGATGGCCGGTGCCTTCGAACACCTCGACGCGTCCGTACTTGATCTTGCCGGCGAGTTCCTGAGCAAGACGGGCGTTATGCCCCATCTTGTCGCGGACCGCCTTGGGGGCGAAGTTTCGGCCGGGAGCCAGATGGTCGTTCTCGCCCATGACGAATAGCACCGGCTGCGTCAGACGCGGAATCTCGTGCACCACCGGTTCGCGCCAGATCATCAGGTACGAATTGGCGAAGGCGCGCAGCCAGCGTTTGTAGTCGGCGGCGCCCTTCACGCGTATGCGCGCGTCGACATAAGGGTCGAGCGCCTCCGGCGGTAGCGACAGCGAGTAAGCCGTCATGAGCTGCTTGCGGTAACTCTCCGCCGTGACCTTGTCCTCGAACTCCATCAGTTGCTCGAGCGGCACGGGCGGCACATAGACCCGGTAGTCTTCGAGACCGATCGGCGCGGCGAGCACGATGCGCTCGATGCGGTCGGGATAGCTGCGGGCGAGCCGCACGGCGAGCATGCCGCCGGTCGAGTGGCCGACGACATCGACCTTGTCGACGCCGAGCCGGTCGAGCAAGGCGACAGTATTGCGAGCGAGTTGATCGAAGTGGAGATCCGAGGCAGGCTTCGAGGACTTGTTGAAGCCGATCTGATCGGGGACGATCACGCGATAACCGTCCTCGGTTAGCCCCTCGATCACGCCCTGCCAATAGCTGGAGGGGAAGTTGCGGCCGTGCAGGAGCAGGGCAGTGCGGCCGTTCGAGCCCGCTTTGGGCCGCACGTCCATATAGGCCATGCGCAGCGCCTCGCCGTTGCCGGGAAGTTCGAACAGCCGGACCTGATGAGGATAGGGAAAGCCTTCGAGCCCAATGCCGTAGGGCTCCTCCAACGCCCTTGGCGGCGCGCCTGGTTCTTGACCGTAACAGTTTCCTGCCGCTATCGCGAGCACAGCGGCAAGGCAGACGGCTAGTTTTCTCATCGGTCCTCGCAGGCTCAAATCCAATCGCGGAAAATTCGGCAGATTCGGTTGTAACCGTAACCGCCGCCCGCAGTCCAAACGTGAGGGCGGAACGCGGTTTGCAAAAGGCCGCAGGGCTGATATCCCCTTTTTCCTGCGCCGGTCGGGGCGCAATTTTGCCCCTTCCAGAGATTAGAGAAGCGCGTCCTGAAACATTCCGAGCACGGGCAATAACCATAACGGCCATGCTTAAGCGCCTCCTTATCGCGGGAATAATCGTCGCCCTGTTTCTGGGGGGGCTCGCCTATTTTCAGCTCGTCCTGAAGCCCGCAATGATCGCCGACTTCATCGGCAAGATGGCGCAGCCACCTGCAACGGTGACGGCCGAGGCAGCCAAGACGGAGGGCTGGACCGACCGCATCCACTCGATCGGCACGCTCGTGGCGATAGAGGGTGTCGAGGTTTCTCCCGAGGTCGGCGGCATCGTCAGTGACTACTTCTTCGACAGCGGCGAGGACGTCGAGAAGGGGGCGAAGCTCGTCAAGCTCGATACCTCGGTGGAAGAGGCCGATCTCAAGAGCAATAAGGCGACGCTCGAAGAGGCCAATATCGATTTCAACCGGCAGACGAGCCTCGTTCAGCGAAAAGTCACCTCGCAGGCGACGCTCGATGCAGCGATCGCTAAGCGCGACTCGGCCATTGCCGCGGTCGAGCGTGTCCAGGCGCTCATCGCTCAGAAGAACATCCACGCTCCCTTTTCCGGCAAGCTCGGGCTGCGACGCGTGGAGAGGGGACAATATGTGTCGCCAGGTCAGTCGCTGGTTTGGCTCCAATCTCTCGATCCGATCTGGATCGACTTTCCAGTGCCCGAGGGCGAGGTGGGCAAGTTCAAGGTCGGCTCGAAGATCGAGCTGACTGTGGACGCCTACAGGGGCGAGGTATTCCAAGGCGAGGTCGAGGCGTTCGACGCACGCCTCAATCAGGACGCCCGCACGCTCATGGTCCGGGGAAAATTGCCTAATCCAGATCGCAAGCTTATGCCGGGCATGTTTGCCAACGCCGCCGTGCTGGCTGGCGAGCCCAAAGCCCTCGTGACCGTGGCACGCACGGCTGTGACCTACAGTCTCTACGGCGATAGCGTCTGGGTGGTGAAGGCGGATAAGCCGAAGCCAACGGCTACGCCTCCGTCCGCTTCCGTCGAAGGCGTAGGCAGCGCCATTGCGGCCGACGCGCCCGCTCAGGAGCCAAAGCTCACCGCCGAACGCCGCTTCGTGCGCGTGGGCGGAACGCAGAAGGATAGGGTCGCCATCTCAGAGGGTCTGAAGGCCGGCGAGCTGGTCGTGACCAGCGGGCAGCTCAAGCTTCAGCCAGGCGCAGCCATCAAAATCGACAATGCCGACGCCCTAAAGCCACCGGCGGAGCTGCCGAAGCAGTAGCGTCATGAGCTTCACAGACCTCTTTATCAAAAGGCCGGTGCTCGCCACCGTGGTAAGCTTGCTGATCATCCTGGTCGGCGCGCAGGCCGCCCATCCGGCAATATCCCGAGCTTGCCAACACCACGATCACGGTCCTCACCACTTATCCTGGGGCCAACGCCGATCTGATCCAGGGCTTCATTACGGTGCCCATTCAGCAAGCCGTGGCGAGCGCCGAGGGCATCGACACCCTCACCGCGTCGTCGACGCAGAACGTGAGCACGGTGACGCTCAACCTGAAGCTCGACGCCGATCCGGACCGGGCGATGACGGACGTGCTGTCGAAGCTCGCCCAGGTGAAGAGCATCCTGCCGCGCGAGGCCAACGACTCCATCGTCACCAAGAAGACGGGCGAGGGCTACGCGTTGATGTATCTCTCGTTCAACTCCGACGTGATGAATTCGTCGCAAATCAGCGACTATATCCAGCGCGTCGTGCAGCCGCGGTTGCAGACCATCAACGGCGTGGCCAACGCCGAGATGCTCGGCGGGCAGGTATTCTCCATGCGCATCTGGCTCGACCCGGATCGCATGGCGGCGCTCAAGGTGACGCCGCTTGATGTTCGCCAGGCGCTCGCAGCCAACAATTTCACCTCTGCTCCGGGCCAGGTAAAGGGCGACTTCGTTCAGACCAATATCGATGCCAAGACTTCGCTCGACGATCCCCAGGCCTTCGGGCGTCTCGTGGTTATGGCGCGCGGGGACTCGCTGGTCCGCCTGAGCGAGATCGCCAATATCGAACTTGGGCCTGAGAGCGCCGACTCATCCTCGGTATTCGACGGGCTGAAGGCGGTGTTCATCGGCGTCTATGCGACGCCCACGGCGAACCCGCTGACGGTGATCACCGACGTGCGGAAGGCGTTCCCGCAAATCCAGAAGGAGCTACCGCCCGGGCTCGAGGCGGCTATCGCCTATGACGCCACCAACTTCATCCGCGCCTCGCTGTGGGAGGTGATGAAGACGCTCGGCGAGGCGGCGGTCATCACCGTCCTGGTGATCTTCCTCTTCCTCGGCAATTTGCGATCGACGGTCATCCCCATCGTGACCATACCGCTCTCGCTGATCGGCGTGCTGGCGATGCTGATGGCGCTCGGCTACTCGATCAATCTGATGACGCTGCTCGCGCTGGTGCTCGCCATCGGCCTCGTGGTCGACGACGCCATCGTCGTGGTGGAGAACATCTACCGCCATATCGAGGATGGAAAGCGGCCCATCGAGGCCGCGCTGATTGGCGCGCGCGAGATCGTCTATCCCGTCATTGCCATGACCATCACGCTCGCGGCAGTGTTCGCGCCCATCGCGTTCGTGTCCGGGCTGACCGGCGCGTTGTTCCGAGAATTCGCCTTCACCCTGGCCGGCGCCGTCATCGTATCGGGTGTCATCGCGCTCACGCTGTCACCCATGATGTGCTCTAAGCTTCTCAGGGGAAGACCGGCGGGCGAGGCAAGCACGGGGCTGACGGGCTGGCTAGATCGCCGGTTCGAGGGCCTTAAGCAGCGCTACCAGCGCCGGCTTCACGGCACGCTCAAATACCGCCCCGTGACCATCCTCGTGCTGGTCGGCGTCATCGCCGCCACCGGACTTATGTATATGACGACGCAGCGGGAGCTCGCGCCGGAAGAGGACCAGGGCATCCTTTTCACCATGATCAAGACGCCGCAATACGCGAACCTGGACTATCTCGAGGACGCGACGCAGCAGCTTTATCGTGCCTACAGCTCAGTGCCCGAGAAGGATCACGTGTTCACCATCAACGGCATGGGCGACGTGCATCAGGGCTTTTCCGGCATTCTGCTCAAGCCGTGGGGCGAGCGGGAGCGCGATCAGAAGCAGGTGCTTCAGGATCTTTCGCCGCGCATCAGCAGCCTCGCCACCGCACAGGCGATCTCCTTCTCGCCGCCGGCCCTGCCGGGATCGACGGGCGGTGCGCCCGTTCAGTTCGTCATCACCACGACGCACGACTTCGAGCAACTCGCCAACGTGCTCGCTGATATCGAGAAGTCAGCCAAGGAGAGTGGGCTGTTCATCTTCTCGGACTCCGACCTGCGCTTCGAGACGCCGCAGATCGAATTCCATATCGACCATGACAAGGCCAACCGGCTTGGCGTCACCATGGCCGATATCGGCAATTCGCTCGCGACGCTGCTCGGCGGCAACTATGTGAATCTGTTCGATCTCTATGGGCGGAGCTACCGCGTGATCCCGCAAGTGCCACGCAAGTTCAGGCTCGACGCCGACTGGCTCACCCGCTACCAGATCCGGACCAGCGACGGCAGTCTCGTGCCGCTTTCCAACGTGGCGTCGGTGACGCGAACGGTTCAGCCGAATTCGCTCACCAATTTCCAGCAGCTCAACTCCGCGACGTTGTCGGCCGTGCCGTTCCCCGGCCGCACCGTGGGCGAGGCCATCGACTTCCTGAAGAACAAAGCGGCGGAGAGCTTCCCCGAAGGCTTCTCCTACGACTTCCAGGGAGAGAGCCGGCAGTTCGTGCAGGAGGGCAACGCGCTCGTTTACACCTTCGTGTTCGCGCTGGTGGTGATCTATCTCGTGCTCGCGGCGCAATACGAAAGCTTCCGCGACCCATTCATCATTCTGATCGCACTGCCGACATCCATCTTCGGCGCGCTTCTGCCGCTCAATGCGGGCCTCGCCACCATCAACATCTATACCCAGATCGGTCTCGTTTGCCTGATCGGTCTGATCTCGAAGCACGGCATCCTCATGGTGGATTTCGCCAACAAGCTTCAGGAGGACGAGGGCTATAGCCGGGCGGACGCCATCGAGCACGCCGCCGCCATCAGGTTGAGGCCCATTCTAATGACCACGGCGGCCACGGTCATGGCCATGGTGCCGTTGCTCATTGCAGGCGGCGCGGGCGCTGCGGCGCGCTTCAATATCGGCGTGGTGATCGTTGCCGGCATGACCATCGGCACGCTGTTCACGCTGTTCGTCACGCCCACGATCTATACTTTCCTCGCCAGGGACCACCAGAAGTCAAAGATCAAGGCCGAGACGGAGACCAAGACCGTGGGGGAAACGCCTGAGGCCCAAGTCGATACGCCGGACGAGATCGATGGGGCTGCCGAGGCGGGCATGATGTTCCACGCCGAGCCGGTCAGAGGACAGCTCTCGCCCGAGGCGAGGGCCTTCGGTTCGGCGGCGGAGGCTGCCTCATCCAGCCAGCGGGCCACGCCGCGCAGGGCCCGGAGGGAGGGCCGGCGGAAGCACTATCCGTCTGCTGCGGAATAGAAAATGGCTCGCCGGTACGCCCGGCCTAGTTTACTCGCTCAGGGTGAGCCTCTAGAAAGCTCAGTCAAAAGCGGGGCCGGGCCTATGTTCAACAAGATCCTCATCGCGAATCGGGGAGAGATCGCCTGCCGGATCATCCGGACGGCGAAGCGGCTGGGTATTGCTACCGTCGCCGTTTATTCGGAGGCCGACCGGGACGCGTTGCATGTGGACAGGGCCGACGAGGCTGTGGCGATCGGACCCGCGGCGGCGTCCCAGTCCTATCTCGACATCAAGAAAATCGTCGCCGCCGCGAAGGAGACCGGCGCTGAGGCAATCCATCCTGGCTATGGCTTCCTGTCGGAGAACGCCGCGTTTGCCCGCGCGCTCGAGGAGGGCGGCATCGTGTTCGTCGGGCCGAACCCGAACGCCATCGATGCCATGGGCGACAAGATCGAGTCGAAGAAGCTCGCGGCGAAGGCCAAAGTCTCGACCGTGCCTGGCCATCTCGGCGTGATCAAGGACGCGAAGGAAGCGACGAAAATCGCCGACCAGATCGGCTATCCGGTGATGATCAAGGCTTCCGCCGGCGGCGGCGGCAAGGGTATGCGCATCGCCTACAGCGCCAGGGAGGTGGCGGAAGGCTTCGCTTCCTCGCAAAGCGAGGCCAGGTCCAGCTTCGACGACGACCGAGTGTTCATCGAGAAATATATCGAAGAGCCGCGCCATATCGAGATCCAGGTACTCGGGGACAAGCACGGCAATGTCATCCATCTGGGCGAGCGCGAGTGCTCCATCCAGCGGCGCAATCAGAAGGTGATCGAGGAAGCGCCAAGCCCGTTTCTCGATGAGAAGATTCGCGCCTCGATGGGCGCGGAGGCGGTCGCTCTGGCCAAGGCCGTCGGCTACGATTCGGCGGGAACGGTCGAGTTCATCGTCGACAAGGACCGCAACTTTTACTTCCTGGAGATGAACACGCGGCTTCAGGTCGAACACCCGGTGACAGAGCTCGTCACCCGGCTCGATCTCGTCGAGGAGATGCTGAAGGTTGCTGCCGGCGAGAAGCTGGGGCTCAAGCAGAAGGACGTGAAGCTCAAGGGCTCCGCCATCGAGGCCCGCATCTACGCGGAAGACCCGACTCGGAACTTCGTGCCCTCGACGGGCCGGCTCGTCCGCTTCCGGCCGCCGGAACTCGGCACCACGGACGGCATCACCACGCGCCTCGACACCGGTGTGGAGGAGGGCGGCGAGATCTCGGTCTATTACGACCCGATGATCGCCAAGCTCGTCACCCATGCGCCGAAGCGGCTCGCGGCGATCGAGCAGATGGGCCGCGCGCTCGACGCCTTCACCATCGAAGGCTTCCGCCACAATATCCCCTTCCTCGCCGTGCTCATGCGGAACGAGCGGTGGCGGAAAGGCCGGTTGTCCACCCGGTTAATCGCCGAGGAATTTCCCGATGGCTTTCAGCCGCCGACCCCAACCGGCGAAGTGCGCGACGTGCTGGTCGCCGTGTCGGCGAGCATCGACCATTTGTCGAACCAGAAGCGGCGCGCCATCACCCAGCAGATGCATGGCGAGCCGGTGCGCTTCTGCGAGGCCCGCGTGGTCGAGCTCGGCTCGGAGCTGATTCCCGTGACGGTCGAAGCCGGCGCCGACTATCCGATGACAGTCAGGCTCGGCGGGGAGTGGACCGGGGAGCGGGCGCGTGAGATCACGCTCGCCTCCTCCTGGTGGTTTGGCGATCCGGTCTGGCGAGGGAGCATCGGCGAGAACGAGGTGGCCGTGCAGGTGCGCCCGGTCCTCAACGGCTTCCTGCTCACCTATCAGGGTGTCGAGGCAAAGGCGCGGGTGTTGACCGAGCGCGAGGCCGCGCTCACGACGCTGATGCCGGCGAAGGAACTGCCCGATACGTCAAAACTCCTGCTCTGTCCCATGCCCGGCCTCATGGTTTCGCTCAACGTGGCCGAGGGGCAGACGGTCGCCGCGGGCGATCCTCTCTGCATCGTCGAGGCCATGAAGATGGAAAACGTGCTCAAGGCCGAACGCGACGGCACGGTGTCCAAAATCCTCGCCAAGCCCGGGGACAGTCTCAACGTCGACGCGGTGATTCTCGAATTCGCCTGAGACTCTTCTAGCTAAGCATTGAAGAAATCGTGGAGGACCGGCACAGGACCGGGCCTGACGCGTTCTATCCTGGAAGGGTTCGACGATGGCCTCTGCAGCCGAGAACAGGCGGACCGTGACGGTCCGGATCGAGGGACGCGTGCAGGGCGTCTATTATCGAGCCTGGACGGAGCGTGCCGCGCGACTGCTCGGTCTCGACGGCTGGGTCAAGAACCGCGGGGACGGTAGCGTGGAGGCGGTGTTTTCAGGTCAGCCCAAGCAGGTCGAGGAGATGCTGCGGCGCTGCGCCGAGGGCTCGCCGGACGCCAAGGTGATGAGCGTGACCGTCACCGACGAAGGCGGCGCGCCCCCATCGGGCTTCAAGGTTATCGGGACCAACTGGCACTATCGCTGAAGACATCCTCGAAGGCTGCCCTGAGCGCTTCGTCGACGCGGGTCATGTCCGTTTCGGCGCCGAGCGCGGCGAGGCTCGTGACCGGCGTGTCGATCAGCCCGCAAGGTACGATGCCCGAGAAGTGTTCCAGGTCCGGATCGACGTTGAGACTTACCCCATGGAACGTTACCCAGCGGCGGACGCGGACGCCGATCGACGCGATCTTGGCGCCGCGCGTGAAGATGCCGACAGCGCCTGGGCGGCGCTCGCCTGCGACGCCGAGCTGCGCCAGAGTTTCTACCAGCCAAGCCTCGAGAGAGGCGACATGGGCCCTGACGTCGCGGCCGCGCGCCGTGAGGTCAAGCATGACATAAGCGACGCGCTGGCCCGGTCCATGATAGGTGAAACGCCCGCCGCGATCGGTCTTGAATACCGGAAACCGACCGGGGTCGATCAGCTCTTCACGCGAGGCGCTGGTGCCCCCGGTGTAGAGTGGTGGGTGCTCCAGTAGCCACACGCATTCTGATGTTGTACCGGCGGCAATGGCCGCCACGCGGGCATCCATGGTCCGCAGCGCCTCTTCGTAGGCGACGAGGCTCAGGGCCGTCACCCATTCGATCTCGGCCGGGCGAGAGAGTGACGCGGGCTTGAGGCTTGGATCGAGCATGGCCGGCATCCTAGGCCAAACTTGCGCCTCTGGGACAGGTTTGGTAAGGCAGCGGGCCCCGCTTCGCTTGCTGAGGCGGCCTCCTATAGCCATATCCGAGGCTGTGTCCTCGGGGGCAACTTGCGGTCGTGGCGGAAATGGTAGACGCGCAGCGTTGAGGTCGCTGTGAGCTTAGCTCGTGGAGGTTCGATTCCTCTCGACCGCACCACTCATCCTCATAACGGCAGCCTTAGTAGTCGGCCCAGACCAGGGCCGAAGTGGGTGAACCCTGGCCTATTTTTGGCTGGAAATTATGCCTTAACGAGGGTCTAGTGGCCGCTAGGCCGTGCCGGTTTGCACCAGGCCGGAAGCGGCAAACGGCGTTCGCGAAAGCGCTCTTCCCGCTGCCCGGTTGCGCGGTCTTCCCGTTGATTTGCATACCCGGCGATTGGACAGGCGATGCAGGACGCCGCAAGCGAGGTTCAACTGCGCGACGAAGAGGGGGGCATACGCTCTGACTTTCTCCACGCCGTCAGCGCAGCGCTCGACGAGGGCAATGCATCGAGGGTCCGCGAGCTCACGCTCGATCTACATGAAGCCGATCTTGCCGACCTGATCCAGCTGCTGCGCCCCGAGCAGCGCGCGCTTCTCATCACCACTCTCGGCTCGGACTTCAAGGCCGCGGCACTGCCCGAACTCGACGAGGCGGTCCGCGACCAGGTGCTCGAGGCGATGCCGAGCGAGCAGGTCGCCGAGGCCCTTCAGCAGCTCGACTCGGACGAAGCGGTCTACCTTCTCGAGGATCTTGACCAGAAGGAGCGGTCTGAGATCCTATCCAAGCTTCCTTATTTCGAACGCATCGCGCTCCAGCGGAGTCTCGAATATCCCGAAGATTCCGCCGGCCGCATCATGCAGACCGATCTCATTGCCGTGCCCCCGTTCTGGTCGGTCGGGCAGACGATCGACTATATGCGCGTCGCCGACGATCTCCCGGAGCGCTTCTATGAGGTCTTCGTTGTCGACCCCGCCTATCATCTGATCGGCTCGGTTGAGCTCAATCGGCTGTTGCGCTCCAAACGGCCGACGACCATCGAGTCCATCACCAAGGAGGACGTGCGACCCATCCCGGTCGACGCCGACCAGGAGGAAGTTGCGCGCAAGTTCGAACGCTATAACCTGACTTCGGCGCCGGTGATCGATCAGGATCGGCGCCTAGTCGGAGTCATCACCGCCGACGACGTGGTCGAGGTCGTTCAGGAAGAGGCGTCTGAGGACATCCTGCGGATGGGCGGCGTGGCAGGCGAGTCGGTCAGCGACTCGGTGTGGCAGACGACGCGACTCCGTTTCACCTGGCTTCTCGCTAATCTCGTCACGGCCATCCTCGCCTCGGTGGTGATCAGCTTCTTCGAGGCCACCATCGAGCAGATGGTGGCGCTCGCCGTGCTCATGCCGATCGTGGCCTCGATGGGCGGCAATGCTGGCACGCAGACCATGACAGTCGCGGTCCGGGCGCTTGCCACTCAGGATCTCGGCCGTGTGAATGCCCTCAGGGTCATCGTGCGCGAATCGGCCGTGGGCTTACTCAATGGTCTGCTATTCGCCGTGATCATGGCGCTGATCGCCTATTTCTGGTTCGCCAGCGACGAGTTGGGCCTGGTGATCGGCTTTGCCATGATCGTTAATCTTCTTGCCGCGGCACTGGCAGGCATCCTCATTCCGCTCGGACTCGACGAGCTCGGACTCGATCCGGCCATAGCCTCCGCCGTCTTCGTCACTACCGTTACCGACGTCGTTGGCTTCTTCGCCTTCCTCGGACTGGCCGCTTTGTGGTTAGTCTAGGGGCGGGGGAGAGCTCTGATGTTCTTTTATGTCCCCAAGGTGCTGTGGTTCGTGCTGCAGCCGTCCACCCTGATTGCACTGCTCATTGGCTACGGGGCCATCCTCATCTGGACCGGCTGGGCGCGATGGGGGCGGCGTTTCGTTACAGCCGGCGCCGTTCTTCTTCTGATCGCCGGCCTGTCACCGCTCGGCAATGCCCTGATCCTGCCCCTGGAAGATCGCTTCCCGAGGGCGGATCTCGACCAGTTGGCGCCTCCGACGGGCTTCATCATTCTCGGCGGCGCCGAGGACCGGCTCGTCGGCACGGCGCGCCAGGCGCCTACCTTGAACGAGGCCGGCGAGCGCATGCTCGAGGGCGCCCTGCTGGCGCAGAGATTCCCCGAAGCCAAGATCGCCTTCTCGGGTGGAGACGCCGGTATCCTCTACACGTCAGACAGCGAGGCGGCGGGCGCCGCGGCGCTCCTCACCCAGCTCGGCGTCGCGCGCGACCGGCTGATCCTCGAATCGGGTGCGCGCGACACTTACGAGAATGCGGCGTTTCTCAAGAAGGAGCTGGAGGCGAGCGGCGACCTCGCCCCCGCCAAGCGGTGGCTGTTGATCACCTCGGCCTATCACATGCCGCGCTCCATGGGGGCGTTCCGCAAGGCAGGGTTCGACGTGGAACCCTGGCCGGTCGACTACCGGACCCGGGGGCGCGCCGACCTTACCCGGCCGTTCGACAAGGTGTCTGAGGGCCTGCGGCGCGTCGACGTGGCCTCGCGCGAATGGATCGGCCTTCTAGCCTATTGGCTCACGGGCAGAACCGACGCCCTCTTCCCCGCGCCATTTCGCTAGCCCTACCGGCCTCTCCTGAACACGAAAGCTGGTCAGCATCCCTGCCTCAACCCAACCCGAAGGTAGCTGGCGGCACGAAGCTCGGCACCTTGTTGACATCAAACAGAAGCCAGCAATCGGCGCGGTTCGCGACCTCGCTCACGAACTGCCACTCGGTCATCTCCGAACAGCCGAACGTCACATAGCTCGACACGCTTTCTAGCGTCAGACGTCGATCGAGGATGTCTTGAACCTGGCTGACCCTGTCCACGACATGATTCAGCACCTCCTCGGTATAGGGCATGGGCAGGAGATTGTGCAGGTCACGCCATGAACGCCGGTCCAGCGGCCGGTCGCCCCCGGCGCCCGGCCCCCAAGCCCAAACGTGACTAGATCCTGTCGAATTTGCCGCCCTGGTCGGCGCATTTGGTCTGAAGCATCTCAAGCCAGCCCTTGGCCCTTGCACTTGTTGTGGTCCTTGCAGTCGTTGCTTGCGCTCTTGCACGCGCCCTTGTCGGCGCAGCCGTTGACGCCGAAACAGCGTCCATTGACCGTCTCGGCCATGGCAGCGCTGGCCATCACGCCAGAGGCGAGCAGCGCGGCCGCAGTCATGGCAATCCTGGCACCGGATTTTTGGTTTAACTTCATGTTCCTCTCCTGAGTAGTTCTGGGTTCGTGTAGTTCTGGGTTCGTGGCGAACAGCCACCGAAAGAGCTATAGACCCTATTCCAAAGGAGCTGCGTCAATCCTGTTCAAAGCTCTGGTACGCGCACACACGACCCTCGTCACGAACGCGTCAGCATCCGGAAGCGGGCATAACGCGCGCTCGCCGATTTTCGAGGCGGCGGCTCCCGGGCTATGATCGCTAGGGGAATGCGAATGGGGCTTAAGGACATCATCGTCTATGTGGACGGCGCCGAGGCGACGAAGTCGCGTGTTCAATTCGCCGTGGCGCTGGCGAAGGAGCAGGGGGCTCACCTCATAGCCGTCGCATTTGCGCCGACGGCTCTTCTTCCGTTGTATGGGGCCGACGTCGGCTTTGCCGACATGACCGAGGTTCTGCGGAGCGTGAAATCGCAAGGCGTGGCCGCGCTCGAAAAATTCAAGACGCGCGCCGAAGCGGAAAACCTGACCTGTGACGTGCGGCTTATGCAGGGCATGAGCGAAGAGTTTCCGCACAATTTTGCCTACAGCGCCCGCCAGGTCGATCTCACGATCCTGGGGCAACCTCGCGACGGCGATCCGCTCATCGGCCAATACGCTCTGGTCGAGCGCTGCTTGTTCGCTTCGGGGCGCCCGGTCATCATCGTGCCCGCCGCGCCCGCTAAGGTCACGTTCACAGGGACCATCGTCGTCGCCTGGGACGGAAGCGCGGAAGCGGCGCGGGCCTTCAACGATGCGCTGACTTTTCTCAAATCCGCCAAGCGCGTGGTGTTGCTGACGGGCGTCACCCCAGAGCAAGCCGAGCATGGCGCACCGCCGATCGACGACATGGTGGCGCATTTGGAACGTCACGGCATCGCGCCGGAGGTCGAACGCGTGCCGGTGGGCGAAGGAGACCTCGGCAGGTTGCTTTTGTCAAAGGCCAAGGAGTTCAACGCCGACACGATCGTGATGGGCGCGTTCCATCACTCGCGCTGGCGCGAGTTCATTCTAGGAGGAGTGACCCTGACCATGCTGGAACAGGCGACCATTCCACTGTTCATGGCCCATTGACGCCGAAATGACTGTGCATCTCTTAAAGCTCTGCGTCGGTGTCGATACGTTGCAGGACCTTCAGGATTGGCAGGCCGAGTGCCTGCACCGTCTCGCGCTGGAGGGGCAACCGCCAGAACTGTGCCACCGGACCTTGCAGACGCCGCGGCGTCGTGACGAGATCCTCGATGGGGGTTCGCTCTATTGGGTCATCTAGGGCTACGTGCTGGAGCGTCAGCGCGTGCTCGACCTACGGGCCTATACCTAGGACGACGGGGTTGCCTGTTGCGGCATCGTTCTCGATCCGGTGCTCGTGACCACACGCGCCCATCCGCGTCGGGCCTTTCAGGGCTGGCGCTATCTGGAAATCGCCGATGCGCCGCCTGACGTTCAGGAGCTCGCGCCTCGCGACGACGAGCTACCGCCCGGCATGCGCGAGGATCTGCGCGAGCTTCGCCTGATCGATTGGTGAGGGGCCTAGTTGCCAGATGGCGGGACCGGCACGTTATCGATAAGGCGCGTTTTGCGGAGGTAGACGGCCCCGAGGACGCGCGCTCGGTTCGTAGGTCCATGGAGAGGCTTGAGAGTGTCGGGGTCGCGTACTGCGACGTAGTCGACTCGAAAACCGGCGGCCTCGAGTTTGAAGCGCCCCGCTTCAGCGGCGTCGTCACAGCCTCGTCCGCCTTCGAGATCGGCGGCGACCTGAAGGATGGTGCTGTAGAGTAGGGGCGCGATGCGCCGTTCGGCCGGCGAGAGATAGGCGTTGCGCGAGGACAGAGCGAGCCCGTCCTCCTCGCGCACGATCGGGGCGCCGGCGATGTCGATCGGGATGTTCAGGTCGCGCACTAAACGCCTGATGACCAGAAGCTGCTGGTAGTCCTTTTCTCCGAAGATCGCCATGTCGGGCGAGCACTGCATCAGGAGCTTGGCCACAACGGTAGCGACGCCATCGAAATGATTGGGCCGGCGCGCGCCGCATAGGTCCTCGGTCAGATCGGCAACGGTCACTGTGGTGCTGAAGCCGGCGGGATACATCTCGGCGGAGTCGGGTGAGAATACGAGATCCACACCCGACCCCGCGAGCTTGTCGAGATCTCCCGGCTCATCGCGGGGATAGGCCCGAAAATCCTCTTTCGGCCCGAACTGCGCCGGGTTGACGAAGATCGAGACCACCACGCGGTCAGAGCGCTTCTTGGCGAGCGCGACAAGGGAGAAATGGCCGGCATGGAGCGCACCCATGGTCGGGACGAGCGCGACGGTCTCGCCGGCTCGGCCCCATTCGGCGACCCGGGCCCGCAAATCGGCGACGGTCCTTGCAATCTCGATGGCGCGCGCCATGGCGTCCTTCCAGGACGGGGACGATAGCTTTCGCTCTATTCGGGCGAAAGGCCTATCGGCCGCACCCCACCACTCGAAGCCTTTGAACCTAAGGTCTAAACTCGCAAGCCATGGCCAAGCCTGGACGGCATATCGGTGTGCCAGCGCAACTCCCTAGCCGCGAAGGGATCGGGAAGGCATTGCTTGCGGAGGAAGGGCCTCTGATCGAGAGCCTTATCGAGCAGGCACGGTTTGGCGAGGCGGAACGCCGGCGCATCAAGGCGCTCGCCACGCGTCTGGTCGAGGCGGCGCGGGACGGCCCCCATAAATCCGGCGGCGTCGATTCCTTCCTCCACGAATATGGGCTGTCGAGCGAGGAGGGGGTGCTTCTCCTCTGTCTCGCCGAGGCGCTGCTGCGCATTCCCGATGCGGATACCGCCGACCGACTGATCGCCGGCACCATCGGCACTGGCGATTGGGCGCGCCATCTCGGTCACTCCCAGTCTCTGCTGGTCAACGCGTCCACCTGGGGTTTGATGCTCACGGGCCGCGTCGTCGATTGGGGCGAAGGCAAGGGCAACAATCTTGCCAACATGGTTCAGCGCATGATCGCCCGGAGCGGCGAACCCGTAATCCGCCAAGCGCTTCGCCAAGCCATGCGTATCCTCGGCAATCAGTTCGTGATCGGGCAAACCATTGAGGAGGCGCTCGAGAACGCCGAAGACGAGACGGAGCTGGGGTACCGCTTCTCCTTCGACATGCTGGGAGAGGCGGCGCGCACGGATGCCGACGCGAGGCGCTACTGGGTGCGGCATGCCGAAGCGGTCGATGCCATTGCGTCCTGGGCGGGCGAGCCCCTTGTGCGCACGGAGAACGAGCTGCACCTCCGTCCCGGCCTGTCGGTGAAGCTGTCGGCGCTCCATTCCCGCTATGAGCCGTCGCAAGAGGCGCGGCTGCGCCGGGAGCTGTTGCCGCGCTTGACCGAGCTGGCGCGCATCATGCGCGCGGCGTGGCTTCCGCTCACCATCGATGCCGAGGAGGCGACCCGGCTCGACCTCTCGCTGGCGCTGCTGGATCATCTTTTCACCGATCTCGCGCTCGCCGGCTGGAACGGCCTCGGCCTTGCGGTGCAGGCGTACAGCAAGCGCACCATCCCTCTGATCGAGTGGCTCTCCGAGGCTGCCGCCGCCACAGGCCGCCGCATTCCTGTGCGGCTTGTGAAGGGCGCCTATTGGGACAGCGAAATTAAATGGGCGCAGGAGGCGGGGCTGTCCGGCTATCCGGTCTTCACCCGGAAGGTGAACACCGACGTTGCCTATCTCGCCGTAGCCCAAGCACTGCTCGCGCGGCCCGACTACTTCTACCCGCAATTCGCGACGCATAACGCGCACACCATTGCCGCGATCGTCGAGCTTGCGGGGGACCGCGCTTACGAGTTTCAGCGGCTCTACGGGATGGGCGAGGCGCTGCACCGCGAGGTGGTTCATCCAGAGTCGCTCGGCAAGCCCTGCCGCATCTATGCGCCTGTCGGCGGCCACCGAGATCTGCTCGCCTATCTCGTTCGGAGGCTCCTGGAGAACGGGGCCAATAACTCCTTCGTCAACCGGCTCGCCGACGACGCGGCGCCGATCTCGGCTATCGTGGCGGACCCTGTGGAGAAAGCGGCCGCGTTGCCGGAGAAGTCCAATCCACTGATCCCGCCGCCGCCGGCACTGTTTGCCCCGGAGCGGAGGAACAGTCCTGGGCTGCCGCTATGGGAGAGCACTTTGAGGGGTCCGTTGCTTCGCTCTATCGAGGCGGCGTTGTCGGAACCTGCGGAAGCCGGGCCCATCGTTTCGGGAGAAGCCGTGGCGACGGGAGGCGATATCGTCACTCTAGCGTCACCGCATGACCGCCGCGTGGTGGTCGGCACCTGCCGCAACGCCAAGGCGGCCGCCATCGACAAGGCGCTCGCCGCTGCCAGGGCAGCGTGCGTCGGCTGGGACCGACTGGGTGGCATGGCGCGGGCCGCCTTGCTCGACCGGGCCGCGGATCTGTTCGAGGTGGACCGCGCCCAACTCATGGCATTGATGATCCGGGAAGCGGGGAAGACGCTCGCCAATGCGCAGGCGGACTTGCGCGAGGCGATCGACTTCCTGCGCTACTACGCGGCGGAGGCGCGCGGGAAGTTCGAGACGCCGCGCGTGATGGCCGGCCCGACCGGGGAACTGAACGAGCTTTCGCTACATGGCCGGGGCGTGTTCGCTTGCATCTCGCCGTGGAACTTCCCGCTCGCCATCTTCACAGGGCAGGTCGCGGGCGCCCTGGCCGCAGGGAACGCGGCGATCGCCAAGCCTGCCGAGCAGACTCCGCTCGTGGCCGCCCGCGCTGTCCGGCTCATGCATCAGGCCGGCATCCCGGGCGAAGTCCTTCATTTCCTGCCGGGCCGCGGCGAGGTCGTCGGCGCCGCGCTCGTGGGCGACCCGTGCATCGATGGGGTGGTCTTCACCGGTGGAACCCAGACCGGCATCGCCATCAACCGGGCGCTGGCGGCACGCGACGGGCCGATCCCGAGGCTCATCGCCGAAACGGGCGGCCTCAATGCCATGATAGTCGATTCCTCGGCGTTACCGGAGCAGGTGGTCGACGACGCGCTCAGTTCGGCATTCGACACCGCCGGACAGCGCTGCTCGGCGCTCCGCGTGCTTCTTATCCAAGACGACGTCGCCGAGATGACGCTCGACATGCTTGTCGGCGCGGCGCGGGAGCTGAAGGTCGGCGACCCCCTCGACTACGCGACGGATGTGGGGCCTGTGATCGACGCCGAAGCTAAGGACGCGCTCGAAAGCCACAAAGCCAGGATGCGGCGCGAGGGGCGGGAGCTCCTCGATTTGCCTCTGGGCGAGGAGCACCGCCGCGGCACGTATGTAACGCCTGCCATCTACGAGATTTCGGACATCGGCCTGTTAGAGCGGGAGGTGTTCGGCCCGATCCTTCACGTCGTCCGCTACCCCGGCGGCCGGCTGGGCGAGGTTTGCGACGCGATCAACGCCACCGGTTACGGGCTCACCCTCGGCCTCCACAGCCGCATCAAGGCCACTGCCGACTACGTTGCCGCGCGTATCAGGGTCGGCAACATCTACGTGAACCGGAACCAGATCGGCGCGATGGTGGGCGTGCAGCCCTTCGGCGGGGAACGCCTGTCCGGCACGGGCCCCAAGGCGGGTGGCCCCCATTATCTCGGCGCCTTTGCCGTCGAGCGCGTGCGAACCACGGACCTCACTGCGTCGGGCGGCAACGCGGGGCTACTCGCGACGGCCACGGACGATAGTTGACGCCGGGCGGGCTGCGGCATTGCCGCGCGCGGCAACAGGGTCCATCTATAGCGCAGCGGTAGATTGGCCTGGAGTTACAGTGGCATGTCTCAGCCGAAAGCCCCGACGAAGACCGAACGCGGCGAGGTGGCGCAGGAGCGCTCATCGAGCTCCGCAGTCGACGCCTTCCTCAATCAGGTGAGAGGGCTGCAGC